>NZ_CP066171.1:301829-603658 GCF_028867705.1 Thermoleophilum album
ACACGAACTCCGCGCCCAGGCGGCGGTACCAGTGGCGCGCGACCTCCACCAGGCCGAGGCTGAGCTCGAAAAGCTCGTCCGCTCGGGCTACCGGGTGGTCGTCGCTTGGAGTAGGCGGGGCGAGCTCGAACGGGCGCTCCTCAACCTCGAGCGCGTACGTGCCCGCGAGATCGGCGACGACCTTGGTCCGGGCGCTGCCGTTCTGTTCGCCCAGGGCACGCTGCGCGATGGTTTCGTCTGGCCCGGCGGACGGATCGCGCTGATCCCCGAGCACCGACTACTGCGCCGCCGGCGCCGCCCCGACGCTGCCGCCGAGAGCCGCCGTGCGCTGCGGGCGATGACCGAGCTGCGCAGCGGCGTAGCTGTCGTCCACGAGGACCACGGCATCGCTCGCTTCGTCGGTTTCACGACCCGCACGGTGGCGGGCGTCACGCGCGACTACCTGGAGCTCGAGTTCCGGGACGGCGACCGCGTTTTCGTTCCCTCCGACCAGCTCCACAAGGTCAGCCGCTACGTCGGTGCCGACGCCGCCGACCCGCCGCTGTCGAAACTCGGCGGGCGTCAGTGGGAGCAGATGAAGTTGCGCGCGCGGCGCGCGGCGACGCAGCTGGCGGGTGAGCTATTGACGCTGTACGCGGAGCGGCGGCGGCGCGCCGGCTTCGCTTTCCCGCCCGACGGTGCGTGGCAGCGCGAGTTCGAGCAGCGCTTCCCGTTCGAGGAGACGCCCGACCAGCTCGAGGCGATCGAGGCGGTGCGCGCCGACATGGAGGAGGCGCGGCCGATGGATCGCCTGATCTGCGGCGACGTCGGCTACGGCAAGACCGAGGTCGCGCTGCGCGCTGCCTTCAAAGCTGCGACCGCGGGCAAGCAAGTGCTGTTTCTCGTCCCCACCACCGTGCTCGCCCAGCAGCACTACGGCACCTTCGCGGAGCGGATGCGCGACTGGCCGCTACGGATCGAAGTCGTTTCGCGCTTCCGCTCGCCGAGCGAGGTGCGTGCGGTGCTACGCGACTTCAGCGAGGGTCGCGTCGACATCCTGATCGGCACGCACAGGCTGCTCTCGCGCGACGTGCGGCCCAAAGACCTCGGTCTTCTCATCATCGACGAGGAGCAGCGTTTCGGGGTCCGCCAGAAAGAGCTGTTGCGCCAGCTGCGGCTCAAGGTCGACGTGCTCTCGATGTCGGCGACGCCGATCCCACGCACGCTGCAGATGGCGCTGTCGGGGCTGCGCGACATGTCGGTGATCCGCACGCCGCCCGAGGGTCGCCGTCCGGTCCAAACCTACGTCGGCGAGTGGGACGAAGAGGTCGTGCGCCGCGCGATCCGCCGCGAGCTCGAGCGGAAAGGACAGGTCTTCTACCTCCACAACCGTGTCGAGACGATCGCCGAGGCGGCCGAGCGGGTGCGCGCGCTGGTGCCCAACGCGCGCGTCGAAATCGCGCACGGTCAGATGGAGGACGACGAGCTCGAACAGGTGATGTTGCGCTTCGTGCGCGGCGAGGCGGACATCCTCGTCTGCACGACGATCATCGAATCGGGGATCGACATACCCCGTGCCAACACGCTGATCGTCGAGCGCGCCGACGAGCTCGGGCTCGCGCAGCTCTACCAGATCCGCGGCCGCGTCGGACGCTCGCGCGAGCGGGCGCACGCCTACCTCCTCTACCCATCGGCGGCCGCACTGTCCGAGCAGGCGCGGCAGCGGCTAGCGACGCTGTCCGACCACACCGAGCTCGGCTCCGGTCTGCAGATAGCGATGCGCGACCTCGAGATCCGGGGCGCCGGCAACCTGCTCGGCGAGGAGCAGTCCGGGCACGTCGCGGCGGTCGGGTTCGAGCTGTACGTGCGGATGCTCGAGGAGGCTGTCGCCGAGCTGTCCGGCGAGGCGGCCGACGAGCCCGAGCCGGTGCGCCTCGACGTGCCCGTCGACGCCTACGTGCCATCCGACTACATCGCGTACGAGGCAGCGAAGATCGACGTGCACCGGCGCATCGCCGGTGCACGCGAGGTCGCCGAGCTGATCATGTTGCGCCGCGAGCTCGAGGACCGCTTCGGTCCGGTGCCCGAACCCCTCGACAACCTCATCAAGCTCCAGGACGCGCGCATCAAGCTGGGGCGGGCAGGGGCGCGCACGGTCGAGTTTCGGCAGGGGCGGATGGTCGTCTCGCCGCTCGAGCTCGACGCGCGCCAGGTGCGCGCCCTGCGTGAGCGGATCCCCGAGGCTTTCTACGAGTCCGGCCGCGCGACCCTGCGCGTCCGCGTTCCCGACGATCCCGAGCAGCGCTTCGCGGCGGTCGTGCAAGCGGCCGAGGCGGTGCTCGAGGTGGCGAGCGCTCCGGTGCGCGAGGAAGCGGCCGGGAGCGCGGGTACGCTCCGCTAGCATCCGCCGCCGATCGCTGCGTTTCCCGGTGCGCACTATCGCTCGATGACCGTGACAGCGAAGCCACGAACAGCAGCTCGCGCGATCGCGCTGCTCCTGTGCGCGACCGCGCTGGGCGCCACTGGCTGTGGCAGGTCGGTGCCCGAGGGTGCCGTCGCAAAGGTCGGCGACACGGTCATCAGCAAACAGCGGTTCGACCACTGGCTGGCGATCGCGGCGCGCTCGACCGGCACGGTCGGCCAGCGCCCGGTGGTTCCCGACCCGCCCACCTACCGGCGTTGCATCGCCGCCAAACGCGCGGCGAGCGAACCGCGTGCCAAGGGCGCGAAACCGCCCAGCGACGCCGAGCTCAAGCGCCTGTGCCGCGAGCAGTACGAGCAGCTGCGCGACGACGTGATGCGTTTCCTCGTGCAGGGCGAGTGGTTGCGCGCCGAGGCGCGGCGCTCCGGTATCCGCGTCTCGCGGGCCGAAATCGAGCGCACTTTCGACGAGCAGCTGAGGCAGGCGTTCCCCGGCAAGAACGGCAACGCGCGCTACCAGCAGTTCCTGCGCCGCACGGGCATGACGAAGCGCGACATCCTCGAGCGGATCGAGCTGAGCCTGCTCCAGCAGCGCATCCAGCAGCGTGTGCAAGACCGTGCCGCAGCGATCGACGAGAGCGACATCGTCTCCTACTACGAGCGCAACAAGCAGCAGTTCTCGCAACCCGAGCGGCGCGACGTCGAGCTCGTCCTGACCGACACCCGCGCCCAAGCGTTGCGGGCGCGGCGCGAGATCGAGCGCGGCCGTAGCTTCGCGGAGGTCGCGAGGCGCTACTCGACCGACGACGTCTCCAAGCAGCAGGGCGGGCGGCTGACGGGTGTCACGCGCGGCAGCCAGGAGCGAGCGCTCGACAACGCGATCTTCAAGGCCCGTCGCAACCAGCTGGTAGGTCCGCTCCGCACCGCGCTCGGCTTCTACGTCTTCCGCGTCAAACGCATCAGTCCGGCTCGGACCGAGCCGCTCAACGCCACCGTCCGCGCCACCATCCGCAGCCAGCTCGAGAGCGACCAGCAGCAAAAGGCGCTGACGCTGTTCATTCAGGAGTTCAGCGAGCGCTCGCGTGCCGAGACGGTGTGCGCGGAACGTTTCGTGGTCTCGGAGTGCGACAACGGGCCGCCGCTGGCCGGTCGGCCCCGCGGGCGCACGCCCGCTTCGGGCGGTAACCCCAATCCGTCGGGCGCCGCAGCGCAACCGCAGCCGTCGCAAGCGGCAGGACTCCAGGGGCTCGGTGGGCTCGGCCAAACGCCCGGAACCCCCTAGCGCAGAACTCTTCCCTGTGAGCGCGCGAGCGGACGACCACGGCGACGAACGCGCCGGCAGCTCCGCCGAAAGCGCCGAGGGGGCCGACTACGCGCTTGCCGATACGCCGTCGCCGACCGCTGCCGTGGCGCTAGCGCGCCTCGATCGGCTAGCCCGCCGTTTGCGCCGCGACTGCCCGTGGGACCGCGAGCAGAACGAGCGCACGATCGTTCCGCACACCGTCGAGGAGGCGTACGAGGTCGCGGACGCGGCGCTCGCCGCCGACGACGCGAAACTCATCGACGAACTCGGCGATCTCCTCTACCAGGTCGTGTTCCTGGCGCTGCTTTTGGAGGAGCGCGGCGTCGGCGATTTCGCTGTCGTGGCCGACGGGCTGCGCCGCAAGCTGATCCGCCGCCATCCGCACGTTTTCGGCGACGTGCGTGCGTCCAGCGCCGACGAGGCCGTGCGCACCTGGAGCGAAGTCAAGCGCCACCGCGAGCGCGGCGGGGCGACGTTCGCCGACATCGCCACGACCCTGCCGGCGACGCTGCGGGCACGCAAGGTGCTGCGACGGGCGCGGGCCGCCGGGCTCCTCCCCGACCGCACTGCCGCGGAGTGCGCGCACGCGCTAGCCGAGCAGGCCGACCGCGCGGGCCGCGGCCAGAGCGACGCAGAGCGCTCGGCGGCGGACAGCGCCAGCGAGCACGAAGCTGGAAGGATTCTGCTCTGCGCGGTCGAGCTCGCGCTCGCTCTCGGCGCCGATCCCGAGCTCGCTCTCCGCCGCGCAGCGGACGAGCTCGCGGCGCGGCTCGAGCCGGCCGATCGCGCTCCGCAAAAAGACAAGCGATCCCCCGACCCCGGAGGCTGAATCGTGAGCGAGATCAAGCGTGTGCACGGGCGGCAGATTCTCGACAGTCGCGGCAACCCCACCGTCGAGGTCGATGTCGAACTGGCTTCCGGTGCCGTCGGGCGAGCGGCCGTGCCTTCCGGCGCGTCGACCGGCGAGTTCGAGGCGGTCGAGCTGCGCGATGGTGGCGAGCGCTGGGCCGGCAAGGGGGTGACGCGCGCCGTCGCCAACGTCAACGGCGAGATCGACGCCGCGTTGCGCGGCCTCGACGCTTCCGACCAGGAGCGGATCGACCGCACGCTGATCGAGCTCGACGGCACTCCCAACAAGGGGCGACTCGGTGCCAACGCGATCCTCGGCGCGTCGCTGGCGGTGGCCAAGGCGGCTGCGGCCGACGCCGGACTGCCCCTGTGGCGGTACCTGGGTGGCGAAGACGCCCACGTCCTGCCGGTGCCGATGATGAACGTGCTGAACGGCGGTGCTCACGCCGACAATCGCGTCGACTTCCAGGAGTTCATGATCGTTCCCGTCGGCGCCGAGCGCTTCAGCGACGGCTTGCGTATTGGGGTCGAGGTGTTCCACGCCCTCAAGCGCACGCTGCGCGAACGCGGTCTTGCGACGGCGGTCGGCGACGAAGGCGGTTTCGCCCCCGACGTCGAGTCGAATGAGGCGGCGCTCGAGCTGCTCGTGGCGGCGATCGAGGCGGCGGGCTACGAGCCGGGCGAGGACGTCGCGATCGCGCTCGATCCCGCGACGAGCGAGCTGTGGCGCGACGGCCGCTACGTGCTCGAGCACGAGGGGCGCGAGCTCCAGGCGGCCGAGCTCGCGGAGCTGTGGAGCGATCTCGCCGAGCGCTACCCGATCGTGTCGATCGAGGACGGCATGGCCGAAGAGGACTGGGAGGGCTGGCGCACACTCACCGACCGGCTTGGCCAGAGAGTTCAGCTCGTCGGCGACGACCTCTTCGTCACCAATCCCGAGCGTCTCAGGCGCGGCATCGAGAGCGGTGTCGCCAACTCGATCCTGGTCAAGGTCAACCAGATCGGCACCTTGACCGAGACGCTCGAAGCCGTCCGCACGGCGCTCGCCGCGGGCTACACGGCGGTGGTGTCGCACCGCTCGGGCGAAACCGAGGACACGACGATCGCCGACCTGGCAGTGGCCACCGGCTGCGGACAGATCAAGACCGGCGCGCCCTCGCGGAGCGATCGCACCGCCAAGTACAACCAGCTGCTGCGTATCGAAGAGCAGCTGGCGGGGCGCGCTTACTACCCGGGCAAGGGCGCCTTCCGGGCTCTCGGCCAGCGCGCCTGACGGCGCCCCGCCGGCGCGGCGCGAGCGGGGCGCAGGGTCTCTTGCATCCCCGCGCACGGGCAGGAGCGGCGCCGGCGCCAGCGAACAGCGGCTTTGTGGCATCGGCGGGGCGAGCGACAGCCGCGCGACGGTCGGCCGCGCGGGCGCGGATCGACTGGGACACGCTCGCGCGCCGCGCCTTGCTTGTGGTCCTGGGCACGATCCTCGCTCTCTATGTCGAGCCGGCGACGCGCTGGGTCGCCCAGCGCGCCGAGCTTCGCCGTGAGCGCGCGGCGCTCGAGCAGCTGGAGCGCGAGAACCGGCGGCTGCGCGCCCGCGCCGCCGAGCTGCGGCGCGGAACGGCTGTCGAGCGCGAGGCGCGTGCCCTCGGGATGGTGCGTGTCGGCGAGCGCCCCTACTTCGTCCTGAAGGGCGAGCGCTCGCCTCGCTGAGAGCTTGCCTCCGGCCGGTTTGCGGCGGACCGAACGCCGGGCGCTCTTTCGCGCGACGGGCGAGCTTGTGTGCTGCCTAGGGTTTGGAGTGCACAATGGACCCCGAGGTCGAGAGCGCACTCGAACAGTGGCGAGAAGGCGAGCGGCGGCTGCTCGCCGAGCCCGACCGGCATGTCGATGATGCCGCCTGGGAGCTCACCGAGGAGCTGCGCCGCAGGCTGGGCGGGGCGTTCGCGCTCGCCGAGCTCGCGGCGCTCTACAACGACCAAAACGACTGGGCGCTAGCTGCTGCAAGCTTGCGCGTCGGCGCTCCGCGGGCGGCCTGGGCCGTCGATGTCGCCTTCGCCCGCTACGCCCGCGAAGCGGCCGACTTCGGCGGCGGTGTCGTGCGCGCCGAGCGGGGCCGGACGAGCTAGCGAGACAGCGCGCTCACCGGCTCCTGCGGTACCGCCGACGCGGCGGTCGGAGCGGCGGTGCAAAGCGTTGCTGCGCGTGCGAGGTCGCGCGGCGTGTCGATATCGAAGAGCGCCGTTTCGACTAGCGACACGCCGCTCGTAACGTCGAAGGCGTCGGCGCCGGCGGTCACTCCGCGGGCGAACGGCAGCGCACGACAACCCGCTGTCGCGAGCGCTGTGCGGAGCGACGCCCCGCGCGCGAGCATCTCCTCGAGGTGCGGCAGACAGGTGCGCTCCCAGCGGGCAGGAAAGGGGGCGAGGCCGGAGCTTGTGGCCACCGCCGCCACGCCCGCTGTGGCGGCCAGGGCGGCGATCAGGCGAGCGGGCACGAACGGCATGTCGCAGGCGACGGCGACGATCGCCTCGGCCTCGAGCGTGCGCAGCGCATGGACGATGCCGCACAGCGGATGGTGGTCGCTGTCCTCTTCGCGCAGCACCCGCACCGCGGGCGGTAGCGGACGCGGTAGGGAGCAGCCGGGCTTGGTCACGACCGCCACCGGCAAACCGGCGCGCGCCAGAGCCGCGATCGGGTAGCGCAGAAGCGGCGTGCCGGCCAAAAGCTGCCGCGGCTTGTCGCCCCCCATGCGCGACCCCCGTCCCCCGGCCAGCACGACCCCGACGACCCCGGGGCAGCGCCCACCTCGAACTTGGCCGCGACGCTCGCGGCCGCGACGCGCACGGGCCTGCGCCGCGCTCATCCGCCGATCGCCGACATCGTCCGCTCCGGCGGGGCGAAGTGCGCCGTGCCGATGGCGTGTCCGCGCGGTTTGCGGGCGACCGCGCCGCGCACCAACGCAGCGAGCTCGCGGTCGCTCGCGCCTGCGCGCAGCGGTGTGCGCAGATCGAGCTCTTCGCTCGCGAACAAACAGGTTTTCAGCTGGCCGTCGGCGGTCAGGCGCAGGCGCGTGCAGTCGGCGCAGAACGGGGCGCTGACGGGGCTGACGAAAGCGATCGTGCCGCTGCCGTCGGCGAACCGGTACGCGCGCGCGGTGGCGCCCGCCGGGCGAGGAAGCTCCTCGAGCGCGTACCGCCGCTCGATCCGTTCGCGCAGCTCGGCGGCGGTCACGACCGCGTCCGGGCGCCACGAGCGTTCGCCGTCGAGGGGCATGAACTCGAGAAAGCGCACCTCGTAGGGGTGGGTGCGTGCCAGCTCGACGAAGGCGAAGAGCTCGCGGTCGCTGAAGTCACGCGTCGCCACGACGTTGACCTTGATCCGCTCGACGCCGGGTGTGCGCTCGAGCGCGGCGAGGCCGGCGAGAACGCGGCGCAGCAGCGGTCGCCTCGTTATCGCTGCGAAGCGCTGTGCCGACAGGGAGTCGACACTGACGTTGAAGTGGCTGATGCCGGCCGCCGCTAGCTCAGCGGCCCGGCGCTCGAGCAGCACGCCGTTGGTGGTGATCGCAAGCCGCTCGATTCCGGGAATGCGCCGCAGCGCCGCAGCGAGATCGACGAGGTCGCCGCGCAGCAGCGGCTCGCCGCCGGTAATGCGCAGGCGCCGGATGCCGAGCCGCGCCAACAGCGCGACGAGTCGCACCGTCTCGCCGATCGTGAGGAGGTCCGTGCGCGGGGCGTAGGGCACCCCCTCGGCCGGCATGCAGTAGCGGCAGCGCAGGTTGCAGCGGTCGGTGACCGACAGACGCAGGTCGCGGGCGACCCTGCCGAAGGAGTCGACGAGCGCGGGACTGCCCATCGCTCGGCGGCTGAGCGCTGTGTGCGCGAGCGCCTCCGCACAGAGCGCCTCGTCCGCCGCCCTGGCGTCGCGCCCCGCTGCACTGCGCCGCTTGCTCATCGCCTCACGCGACCTCGGCCGCCGCTGGCAAGAACCGCGCCAGCGTCAGCGCCCGCCGCGGCGGTAGCTGACCGCTCGCGCGTCGTCGACCGTGGCGATCGATTTCGACCTTCCACACGGCCACGCGCGCCTTGATCTCGTCGACCACCTCGCAGGCCGCGGCGAACGCTTCGCTGCGGTGGCGGGCCGCCGCCACCACGCGCAGCGAGGTCTCGCCGCGCGGCACGCGCCCCAGCCGGTGCTCGATAGACAGCCCGCGGAGGTGGTGGCGCTCGAGCGCCGTCCGCGCAATCGCTTCGAGTTCGGCGAGCGCCAGCGGCGGATGGGCTTCGTACTCGAGTGCGTCGACGTCGCGCGTGCGCCCTTCGAAGACGACGCGCGCACCCGCGCTGCCGTCGTCGACCAGGGGGTCGGTGGGCGCGCAGCGCCCCTCGTCGCGAGGGTCGGCGTCGAGGCTCTCGAACGTGAGCCGCACGCTCACGTGCGTCGGCGGCGGCTGTCGGTCGGCGGCGCTGCCTCCGCTTACCGGCGGCACGAGCACGAGCACGTCGCCGTTGCGCAGCGCCGTGGCGGGATCGGCCCAGCGATCGTTGATCGCCAACACGAAGCGCTGTTCGAGCGCCGCGCGCGACCCGCGGCGCTGGGCGATTTCGGCGAGAGCGCGCAGCGCCGCGGCGGCATCGCTCCCGGGGTCGAGCTCGAGGTCGACGTGGCGCCGACCGAAGGCCTCGCGCAGCGAAGCGAAAAGCAGTACGCGTACACGCACGGGACGAACGTAGGGCGGGCGGTGCTCGGCGCTGTGTGCCGTGCTGTCGCAAACAGTGGCCGTCGCGCTCGACGGTGTGGCGAGACGGTGCCGGCTGACGGCTGCTTACGGTGGCGCCGTGACGATCGAACCGAGCGACTCGGCTCCCGGTAGCGGCGGACGAGGAGCTGTGGCCGGAGCGGGCACGAATGGCAGCGCGGCGGGCGGCACGCCGGTCGCCCTGACCCACCTCGACAGCGCGGGGCGTGCGTGCATGGTCGACGTCGGCGAAAAGCCGTTGAGCGAGCGTTTTGCGCGGGCGCGCGCGACGCTGCGAGCGAGCACCGCCACCTGCGCTGCGCTTGCCGATGGCGGCCTTCCCAAGGGCGACGCGATCGCAGTGGCGCGGCTCGCCGGCATCCAGGCCGCCAAGCGCACGGCGGAGATCGTGCCGCTGGCACATCCACTGCCGCTCGCCCACGTCGACGTCGCGATCGCGCCCAAACCTGAGCTCGGCCGCGTCTCGATCGAGGCGACAGCGCGCGCCCACGCTCGCACCGGCGTCGAGCTCGAGGCGCTTGTCGCCTGCACGAGCGCGGCCCTCGCCCTCTACGACATGGTCAAGGCGGTCGAGCCGGGGGCGGCGATAAGCGACGCGTGCGTGATCGAGAAGCGCGGAGGGCGCAGCGGCATCTGGCGCCAGGAGCCCGCACTGGTGACCACGACCGAATGCGCCCCCGCCCACCTACCTCGCGCCGGTGCGCAGGCCGCGGCCAGCGTCGGAACGTGCGCGCTGCTCGTCGTTTCGAGCAGGGCGGCGAGCGGGGCGCGCCCCGACCGCGCCGAGCCCCATCTCCGTGCGCTCGCTCGCGCTGCGGGGCTGAGCGTCGCACGTTTCGCTGTTCTTCCCGACGATCCCCCCGCGCTTGCCGCTTTCATGCGAGAGTGTGCCGATCGCGAGGGCGTTGCGGTGGTGCTCACGAGCGGCGGGACGGGGCTCACCGCCGACGACCGCACACCCGAGGCGACACTGGCGGTAGCCGACCGCGAGGTGCCCGGAATCGCCGAGCTCGTTCGTGCGCACTCGTTCGCTCGCACGCCGCTCGCCGCGCTGTCGCGCGCCGTGGCGGCTGTGCGCGGGCGCACTCTGATCGTCAACCTGCCCGGCAACCCCAACGCTCTCGTCGAGCTGCGCGAGCCGCTCGCGCCCGTCTTGCGACACGCCGCTGAGCTGCTCTCGGCGTAGGCCAATGGCGGTGGTCGAGCGGCCAGAGCCCGGGCGGGCGCCGCTCGAGCGCGCGTCGCTCGAGGCGGTGCTAGCGCTGCTGGCGGAAACCGTGCGCCCGCTCGGTGTCGAAGAGGTTCCGCTGCACGCCGCTCTCGATCGCGTCCTCGCCGCGCCGGTGCGCGCCCCGTTCCCGCTGCCGGCGTTCACGAACGCGGCGATGGACGGCTTCGCCGTCCACGCTACCGATACAGCTAGCCGTGGCGCGCGCCTGCGGCTCGTCGGCGACGTCGCTGCAGGCGCCCCGTGGCCCCCGCCGCTCGCGCCTGGAACGTGTCGCGAGATCGCCACCGGTGCGCCCCTCCCGCCGGGCGCCGACGCGGTGCTGCGACGCGAGCGGGCGGCGGTGGCCGGCGACACCGTCGAAGTGCTCGCGCCCGTCGCAGCGGGCACCGACGTCCGCTTTCGCGGCGAGGACACACCCGCCGGGGCGGAGGTCCTGCCGGCGGGCGTGCGCATTGGTGCCGGTGCGATTGCGCTGCTTGCGGCGCTCGGGAAGGAGTCGGTCGCCTGCCGGCGCCAGCCCCGTTTAGCTGTGATGACTACTGGCGACGAGCTACTCGCCCGTGCTAGCGGCGACCGTGCGCGTGCCGGCGTTCGCGACGCCAACGGCCCGATGCTTGCGGCGCTCGCGACGGCGTTCGGTGTGCGCGAGGTCGAGTCGATCGGGCCGCTACCCGATTCGCCCGAGGCGGTCAAGCGCGCTCTCGCCGCGGCCTGTCGCGAGTACGACATCGTGGTAGCTAGCGGCGGCGTCTCGGTAGGTCGCCACGATCACGTGCGTACGGCGCTGGCCACGGTCGGTGTCGAGGAGCTCGTCCGTGGTCTTGCGCTGCGCCCCGGCAGGCCAGCGCGGATCGGCATCGCCGAAGGCACGGGCGCGATCGTGTTCGCGCTGCCCGGCAATCCGGCGGCGGTGTTCGTGCTCTTTCATCTGCTGGTGCGGCCGACGCTCGCGCAGCTCGAGGGGTGCCACGAGCGTCCACTTGTCGTGCGTGGCGTTTTGGCACGCACGATCGACCCGCAGCCGGCACCCGTCGACACCTTCCTTCGCGTCTCGCTGGCCCGCGCTGGCGGCGGCGAGCCGCTGACCGCGGTGCCCTGCGGGCGTTTGCACGCCTCGCACGCTCTGACGTCGCTCGTGGGCGTCGACGCGCTCGCGCGTGTGCCTGCCGGCAGCGCTGCAAGTGCCGGCAGCGAGCTCGAGCTGCACCTGCTAGAGCATCGATAGCGCTAGCGGCGAGCTCGTATCGACGCCGGTGCGCTAGCTCGAAGCGCTGTCGCCGCCCTCCGCGCCGCCGGAGTCGGACTCGCTCTCCGGCGCCTCAGCGGCGTCGGGAGCGTCGGCGTCGGGGGCGTCGGTGTCGGCGGCGTCGGCGACGGTCGCCTCCGCTGGGTCGGGAGCGACGGGGCTCTCCGGCGCGTCGGCGGCGTCGGCTACCGTGGCGTCTTCGCTGGCGGCCGTGTCGGGCTCGCTCTCGGTCGCCGTCTGCGGGTAGCCGTCGGCTACACCCGTTTGGTCCGGCGCTTCGCCGCCGTCGGCGTCGACGGCGCTCTTGGCGCCAGCGTCAGCTCCGGCCGTCGCGTCGGTGGCGCTCGCAGCATCCGCTCCAGCGGCTTGCTCGTCCACGTTCGGTTCGTCGTGGATGATCGTGTCGCCCGGGGCGAGCCGCGTCACGACAATCCGGTCGGCCTCGATCGTGACCTTCACCGGTCGATGACCCGCCCAGTGCTCGGCGTACAGCGGGTCGTCCTGCACGGCCGGATCGAGCCAGATCCCGTACCCCTCGTCGCCGTGATCGAAAGTCGCCTCGAAAACGTGACGCTGCGCGCGCCGCTTGCGACCGCCACGGCGACCACGGCGCCGCCGGCGCTTATGACCATCGCCCTCGCCTTCGGCGCCTTCCGCGCTGTCGCGCGCGCGCTCCTCGGCTTCACGACGGGCCCGCTCTTCGGCTTCACGGCGCGCCCGCTCCTCCTCCTGGCGCAAACGCTCGGCGACGAGCTCTTCGTCGCGCGCGCGCAGGTCTTCGTCGTCGGGGTAGGGCAGGTCGCCTCCGAGCGGCGAACGTTCGGGGCCGGTCAGATCATGCTCGCGCTTGAAGGCGCGGAGCTCGCTCACCGACACCTCGAGCTGGTGCGCGATCCAGGCGTCGGTACGGCCCTCGCGCACCCAGGCCCGGATCTGGTTCAACTGTGCTTTCAACGACCTCCGTGCCAACGGCGGCGCAGCCTACCAAGCGCCGCCCGATCGCCAACGCCAGATTCGTGGTTGAAGTTCGCCTGCACGGGTGCTTTAGTGGGCACAGTCAAGTTCGCCCGCAAGGAGATGCTGGCTCGTGCTGGTACTGACCCGCAAACCAAACCAGAGCATCATGATCGGCGACGACATCGAGGTCTCGATCCTCTCTGTCATGGGAGAGAAGGTGAGGATCGGGATCGCTGCTCCGCGGTCGGTGCCGGTGTTTCGCAAAGAGGTGTGGCTCGAGATGCACACCGAAGGCGAGCAAGCATCCACGGACCCGCGCATGCTGATCAAGGCGCTCGACGAGCTCAAGACGCGGCCGCGTAGCTGAGGCGCGACCGGGTCCGTTCAGCATCGGCACGGACACCCGCTGCTTGGCGCGCGGAGTGCCCCGCTGCTCGGCGCGCGGAGTGCCCCGCTGCTCGGCGCGCGGGGTGCCCCGCTGGGGCATGAACCGTTCCCGCGCGCGGCGCCGGGACGCGGCTAGCCGACTACCAGCGCCAGCGCCTGAAACATCGCCACGGTCACCGCGATGGCGGTGGCGACGAGCAAAAGCACGAGCAGCACGAAGTTGAGCTTGCCGCGCCGGCGCTGCCGAGCGAGTCTACGCGCCCGCGCTCGCTCGGCGGCACGCTGCCTGAGCAGCTCGCGCCGAGCGAGCTCCTCGCGGGCGCGATCCTGGAAGGCGCGCTCGTAGTAGGCGAGCGAGCGCTGCATTCGCATGGTGGCGCAGAGTAACGCAGGGACGGTCGCGTTGCCAAAGCGGCGCGGGCCGGAGAGGTGCAGCGGGGCACAACCGCCCTCGCTCCGTCTGCCGCGCAGCTGCTTGCGCGCGCCCCGCCGGCAGGAGGCTGTCGACGCGACAGAGCCACGCCGACAGCCCCCGCTCGCAAGGGCGGCGCCGAAGGGCTGACCCCGTGCCGCAGCCGGCCGCTAGGCGGGCGTCGGGGCGGTGCGCTCGGCCTCCTGGTAGACGGAGACGAAGTGCAGGTAGTTGCGGGCGATCTGTTCGGCCGCTTGCTCGCGGTCGAGCGTGCCCCCCAGGTTGCCCTTGACGGCGTCCCACCAGATTGTGCGGCCGATCGCGAAACCGGCGTAGCCCGCCACCGGCGCGCCCTGACGCAACCAGTGCTCGACCTTGCCGGAGTCGGCACCGCGCCCGAGCACCACGCAGACGACACCGTCGCGACCGCCGCTGCGCGTCTGGGCAGCGATGCGCTCGCAGTCGGCGCGGGTCTCGATGCCCTCGATCTTCCAGACGTCGGGCTCGACACCGTCCTCCTGGAGCTCGGCGATCGCCTGGATCATCAGGTCGGGGCGCAGCTCGGCGTCGTAGCGGTCGGAGTCGCCGCCGACCTTGTCCAGCTGGTGCGGCTCGGCCGGCACGAGCAGCTCGAAGAGGAACTTGCGGTCGCGCTCGTGCAACCAGTCGGACAGGCGCCGCAGACGCTCACGCTGGCGGCGGTTGAGGTCGCTGTCGCCCTCGGGGTTGTAGCGAACGAGCACCTTCGCGAAGTCGGGGTCGAACTTCTCGATGTGCTCGCCGAACTGCTCGCCGTACTCGAAGTCGAACTCCTTCTGGCCCGACTTCTCGACCGGCATCGCCAGGATCAGACCGCGCTCCTTGGCCTGGCGGGGGATCTCGCCGCCGAACTGCTCGTCGATAAGACACCCGCTCACCGACGGATCGGCGCCCAGCTCGAGCGCTTTCACGAGACCCTCGAAGATCAGATGCTTGGCGTCGGCAATGCGCCGGGTCTCCTCGGGCGTCGGCTCGCCCTCGATTCCGAACATCTTCTTCTGGAAAGACCCACGGTGGTCGAAGGCGAGGATGTACAGCTTGCCGTCGTAACCAAGCGCCATCGCACTCTCCTCTCGTTCGTTTTCGCTTGGGGGCGAAGCTCTCAACTTGGAAGGCTACCCCCGCCTAACGGTGTGACCCAAGCTTGCGGCCAACTACCCTGAGGCTTGCCTTGAGCCGCCCCGACCTCTTCGTGGTTTGCAAGAACTGCGGCGCCGAGATCAGCCCGTACGTCACCGAGTGCCCGTACTGCGGGCGGCGGGTGCGCAAACGCGCGCCGCGAGTCGAGATCGCGCGCGACGGCGACCCTCGCGCACGCCAGCGGCGGGTTTCCCGTGCACGCCCGCGGCGCCCGCGGCTTCCCGCGCGCAGCGCGAGCGAACGGCGACCGTTCGTGAGCGGCGCGGTGTTCGTGCTCTCGGCCGTGCTCACGTTCGCCGCCGAGATCGGTGTGTCTCTCGACGAGCTCGGCGCGCTGATCCCCGGGCAGTTCGAGCAGCCTTGGCGGCTCTTGACGGCGCCGCTCGTGCACACCAGCGTCGCCTACCTGGCGATCGCGGCCGGCATTGCGGTGGCCGCGCTGCGCGCGCTCGAGCTGCGCTTCGGGTCGGCCGCTGCGCTCCTCGCTTACCTCGGCTGCGCCGTGCCGGCCAGCGCCGTCGCGCTCGCGGCAGGCCGCTCGGGCTTGCCGTTCGCTGACGCGGTCGCGGTGGTGGCGGGCGCGAACGGCTTGGCGATGGGCCTGCTCGTCGCGTACGTGCTCGAGCGCCGCCTCGCCGCGCCGGGTGCGCTTGCCGCGGCGGTCGATCCGCTCGCGCTCGCCGTCGCTTCCGCCCTGCTTTTGGCGCTGCCGCTGGCCGTTCCCGAAGCTAGCGCCGCCGCCGCCGCGGGCGGGATCGCCGGCGGCGTGGCGGTGGGGCTAGTGCTGTCTTTGTGGCGGCGGCGCAGGGGGCCACTGATCGACGCCGGCATATGATCCGCGGCGGTGACGTTGCGCCGCGTCAGTGACGAGCGCCTGGAACGCGCGCTCGAGGCGCTCGCCGAGCCGGGCCGCTTCCGCCTGGCCGAGGCGCGGATAGCCGCCGCCGTACCCCAGCTCGAGCGTCTGCTGGCGCGCGCTCTCGAGGAAGGCGGATGGTTCTTGCAGGTGCACGAAAGCGAGGTGCGCAAGGCTGCGCTCGATCACGACCCCGACGAGCGGCTCGAGCGCGTGCGGCGGCTCTTGGTCGAGGAGACGCGGATCGCGATGATGGTAGGAGTAGCGGTCGGGTTCGAGCTAGCCCGTGAGCTTCGACCCGAGCTGGACGAAGAGGATCGGGCTGCCGGGGGCTCGGGCGATCGCCCCCGGCGAGACGACGCCCGGCAACACGACGGAGGAGGTCGCTAGATGGAGGTTCGCTTCCTAGGTCACGCTTGTTTCGAGCTGCGCGAGGGCGACACCCGCGTGCTGATCGATCCGTTCCTGACCGGCAACCCGAAGGCGGCGGTGAGCGCCGACGAGGTCGAGCCGACGCACATCTTCCTCACGCACGGACACGCCGACCACTGGGGCGATGTCGAGCAGATCGCCAAGCGCACCGGCGCCCAGTGCGTGGCGATCGTCGAGCTGGCGCAGGAGCTGCAGGCCAAGGGCGTCGCCAACGTCGCCGACCCCAACCTCGGCGGGACGGTCGAGTTCGACGGCGGGTGGGTGCGCCTGGTGCCGGCCTGGCACACATCGACTACGCCCGGCGGCACGGTCAACACGCCCGCCGGGCTGGTCGTGAACCTCGGCGGCAAGACCGTCTACCACACCGGCGACACCGCGCTGTTCTCGGACATGCAGCTGGTCTCGCGCCGCGACCCGATCGACCTGCTGCTCGTTTGCATCGGCGGTCACTACACGATGGATCGCCACGACGCTGCGGTGGCGTGCGAGCTGGTCGGCGCCAAGCAGGTGGTGCCCTGCCACTACGGCACCTTCCCGCCGATCGAGACCGACGCCGCGGCCTTCAAGGCAGATGTCGAAGCACGCACGTCGTCGCAGGTGACGGTGCTCGAGCCGGGGCAGTCGCTGACCCTCTAGCGGCCTCGCCCCACCGGGGCGCGACCGGTAAACGAACGCGGACCGGCGGACAGGACCAGTCCTGACCTCCGAGCGGCGCCCCCTGCCCGCGCCCTACGCTCCCGAGCGCATCCGCAGCCAATCGCCGCGATCGCGCCAGTCGTGCGCCATCAGTGCCGTGCCGAGGCAGGCGAGCACGAGGCCGGCAAGGCCATGGTGAAGGCGCCGCCCGAGCACCCACACCCGCTTGCGCTCGGGGTCGTAGCCGACGAGGCGGTTACCGTGTGTCCAAGGTGTTCTCGCCACGGTCCCATCACCCACTGGACGCATCGACAAGTGCGGGCGAGCTGTTGAGCAGCGGTCGCTCTGACCGACGGCTGTTCGGCTCTGACCGACGGCTGTTCGGCGCTTGCGGGCGCAGCGGCTGGCAGCGGTCGCAAGTGTGGGTGGCGGTGCTCGCTGTGGCGCTTGCGTTGGCCGCTGCCGCCTGTGGCGGCGACGATGAACGCTCTGCCCCACCGGCTGCCACCACCTCGAGCCCGGTGACGGGGGCGACGCCCGGGGGCGGCGGCGCTGCCGCGCCAAGCCCCACGACGAGCGGTTCGACAGCTGGTGCTACGAGCGGCAGCGGAGCGGGCGAGAGTCAGCCAGGGGGAGCTGGTGACGAGAGCGGCGGCCCCGTTTACGCGGTGCGGATCGAGTCGACGAGGGTCGTGCCACGCCGGCTCGAGGTTCCCGCCTACCTGGGGGTGACCATCCGAGTGCGTTCGGGCGACGGGCGGTCGCACACCGTGCGGCTGGCCGGGCGCAACTGGTCGGTGCCGGCGACAGGCGAGGTGGCGGTCACGCTCGAGGGGCTGCGGCCTGGGAGCAAGGTTGTGGGCTCTGTCGACGGTGACCGCGCGGCGTTCACTGTCGCCGCGGTGTCCGAGCCGGAACGCTAGCGCCGGTTGTTGCCTGTCGAGACGTGGGCTCGCGGCGCGCTCCCGCTTCGCGGCCGCGGTCGCCGCAGCTGTCGCCGCCCGGTCCGCTGATCCCGGATGTGCGTGTTCCCGAATCGCTCCGCCCGCGCCTCCTGGAGCCTAAGCTGGCCAGCCAGCCAAATCTTGTGTAGGCTTGCGTCTGTCCGCGCTGGCATGCCGACGGCGTGGGTCGCGTCGACGGGCTAGAGGAGGTCGCTCGCGAGGCCCGGCAGACGCCGCGAAGGCAGAGAAGCGTGGCCGCAGGGGAGAGCGAGGGAAGGAGGAGCTGAGGTGAGCGAGCCGGTCATCCGCCGCACCGAACGGGCCGATTTCGTCGCGTCTTCGGATCCCGCGCTGCAAGCGAGCGCCGACCGCGGCGAGGTCAACCTCCTCAGCTACCGCGAGCTCTACCACCTCTGGGAACGCCAGCAGTGGAGCGTCCAGGACATCGATTTCTCGCGTGACCGCGTCGACTGGCACGAGCGCATCTCACCCGACGAGCGCTTCCAGCGCATGTATGGGCTGTCCTCGTTCTTCGTCGGCGAGCAGCGCGTCACCGCCGAGCTCGGGCCGATGATGCGCGCCGCCCCGACCGAGGACATGCGCATCTTCCTCGCCACGCAGATTGCCGACGAGGGGCGGCACGTCGCTTTCTTCGACCGCTTCTACAGCGAGGTCGGGATCTTCGAGGCCGAGGGCGTGCAGGAACGGCTCGCCGAGGCCGAGGCCCAGGTAAACCCGAGCTTCCACGAGCTGTTCGACGAGATGCTGCGCGAGCGCGTCGACCGCCTCGCCAGCGAGCCCGAGGATCTCGAGGCACTCGTCGAGGCTGTGACCATCTACCACATGGTCCTCGAGGGCATGCTCGCCCTCACCGGACAGCACTTCATCATCGCCTACAACGAGGAGCAGGGCACTCTGCCCGGCTTCGTCGAGGGTTTCAGCAACGTCGCTCGTGACGAGCACCGCCACGTCGCCTTCGGCTCGCGCTTCCTGCGCGAGATGGCCGAGCGCGACGAGCGCTACCGCACGGCGATCAGCCGTACGCTCGAGAAGGTCGCCCCGGTCGCCGAACAAGTGCTGCGACCGCACTGGTACGAGGAGGGTATGCCGCTCTTCGGCTACTCGCTCGGCGAGGTGCGGGCGTTCGCGCTCAAAGCGCTGGAACGGCGCTTGAAGGCGATCGGGCTTGTCGCAGTGTCCTAGGCAAGGACGCCGGCGCGCCAGCTGCCCTCGCGTACGCCGGGCAAGTTCTGCCGGCGCGCCGCGGCGCGCTGCCACCGCCGGAGCGGCGTGTGCGACGGCGGGCCCGCAGTGTCAGCGCCGTCGCCGCGCGTCAGGGCGTCATCGCACCGGGCGGCTGGGTTCCGAAGCCGCTGCCTGCGGTTGCGGCGCCGCCGCTCGGGGCACCGGTGCCGCCTGCGCTGTTGGCTGCGCCACCGCGAGCTGCCGACGAGCTCGCTTGCCCCGCGTCCGACGTAGAGCCTGATGGTTGGGTAGACCCTCTTTGGGTCGAGCTTCCCAGCGCTGTCGCTCCATCCGCTGGCGAGTGCTGATCGGTAGCCGGCTGTCCTTGCCCGCCGGGCGCTGTCGCATCGGCCGGAGGCTCGGTTCCGTACTGGCTGTCGCCGGCCGACCTGGTCGCGACGGGCGGCTGTTCGATCGTCACCGTCGGCGGCGGCCCTGGCTCGGGCGGCAGAGTCACGACATCGTGGATCCGCTCGACCACGGGAGGTGCGGGAGGCGCCGGCGGAGCTGTCGCGGCTGGCGACAGCGGCGGGCCGGCGACGGGAGCGAGCGGCGCCGCTTGCGCGGCAGCGGGCAGCGCCGGCTGGGCGGTCCGAGCGGTCGTGTCCGCGCTCGCCGCCGGGGTTGTCGCGGCCTCACTCGCCACCTGGGCCTTCCCGTCCGCGGAGCGGTGCCCGGCGTGGTCGCGCGCTGCTCTCTCGGCGACGGGCGCGGCGCTCTTGCTGTTCGTTGCTGTGCGCGTGCCGTGACCGATCTCGATCGCGCCGGCAGCGACGACAGCGGCGGCCGCCGTCGCAGCCGCGGCCTTCGACGCGAACGTCGAGATCCCGGCCGAGATGGCGCTTGTCGCCATGCCGCCGGCAGCAGCGCCGACGCCCGCCGCTCCGGCACTCGCGCCGGCGGCCGCGCCAGCTGCGGTCACCGCCGACGCGCCCGCCGAGCACGCCACGCCACTGGCTCCGCACGCCGAGGCTGCGCCCGACGCCGCTGCACTGCCGGCGGCGCCGCCCGAGGCGGCACCACCGCCAAGTAGCTTGCCGACGACAAACTGCTTGAGCGCGAACAGCGGGCCGGCCGGCAGCAGCGCAGCCGCCAGCATCTTGCTCGTCTCCTTCAGATGGCTGCGGAAAGCGCGGCAGCGCTCGCAGCGGCGGAGGTGGCGCCGCACGGCAGCGGGCAGCGCCTCCAAGCCCTCGGCCTCGCGCGCGAGCGCGACGCGCACCTCGTCGCAGGTGAGGGCTCGCGCCTCGGCCGCCTCGGCAAGAGCCATCCGTGCCCGAACGAGCAGCGATTTGACGCTCGGGACCGTGGTCTCCATCGCCTCGGCGATCTGCTCGTACGAGAGCGCGTCGATCTCGCGCAGCAGCAGCGCCGTGCGCTGTGTTTCGGGAAGCTCCTGGACGTCGGCGAGGACGTGGCGGAACTCCTCGCGCTCGACGACCGTGTCCGCTGCGCTCGCGCCGTCGGTGCGGTCGAAGACCTCCATCGACTCGTGCGCTTGCGCCTGCGGGCGGCGCAGGTGGTTGAGGCAGCGGTTGCGCGCGATTCGGTACAGCCACGGTCGCGCGTTGATCGGCCGCTCGTCGGCGACCAGCGCGTTGTAGGCGGCAGCGAAGACCTCTTGCAGCACGTCCTCGGCGTCTTCGCGCGAACCGAGCATGTGGCGACAGAAGGCGAGAAGTCGTGCTTCGTAGCGGCGGACGAGCGCTTCGAAGGCGTGGTCGTTGCCGCGGCGCGTGAGTTCGATCAGGCGCTCGTCGCTCTGCAGCCGCAGAAGCGGCGAACGCCCGGCGATCGCTGCGGCGCGTGCGCGTGCTGTCAGTGCCGAAGCTTCCACCGGCTCGCTTCCCTAGTGCGGCTGTGTCTTTTGTCCCTCTATACGCGCACGCGCATAGCGCGTGCCGTGCCGCACACTCCTTACGACACCGTAGCAGCGGTCAAGTTGCGCAACCGCCGGTGTATGTCCGCTTCGATCTGGCGCACGCGCTCGCCGCTGATGCCGCAGCGCGCGCCGACCTCGCGGAGCGATGTTCCCTCGCCGTCGAGCCCGGCGCGTGCCGCGAGCACCTGGCGCTCACGATCGCCGAGCTCCTTGTCCACCAGCGGCCAGATCTGCGCCGCGTAGACGCGATCGAGCACCTCTTCCTCGACGGTCGGTGCGCAGGGGTCGACTACCGTCTCGACCTCGTCCTCTGTGGCGGGCGCGAACTCCGGTTCGCAGTCGATCAGCTCCTTCGCCTCCGCGACGCTGAGATCCGCGGCGCGCGCCGCTTCGGCGAGCTCGCGCGGATCTTCCGGGTCGCCGTCGCGAGCGGCGAGGGCGGCGTGCAGGCGCACGAGGCGGTCGTGAACGTGAACCGGTAGGCGGATTGTGCGGGAGTGGTTCGCCTGCGCGCGCTGTACGGCTTGGCGGATCCAGTGCACGGCGTAGGTCGAGAAGCGTGTGCCCCGGTCCGGATCGAACAGTTCGGCGGCGCGGATCACTCCGATCAAAGCTTCCTGCAGCAGGTCGTCGAACGAGAGCGCCGTCGACGTACGAGCCTTACGCGCCGTGTCGGCGGCGAGCCGGACGTTGGCGCCGACGAGCGCGTTGCGCGCTGCGCGGTCGCCCTTTCTCGCTAGGCGCGCGAGCGCACGCTCCTCGGCAGCGGTCAACAGACGGTGCGCGAGCATCCGGTCGCGAGGCGAGCGGACGCTATCGGCTCGACCGCGGCGGCCAGCCGTGCGGCGCGCGCGCTTGTGAGCGTCGACCGTTCGCGCCCGCGTGTCACGCGCCCGCGAGCGAGTTCGCCTCTGCCTCTCGGGGCGCTCGCGGACGAGCGTCGTTTGGGCTTGCTCGCGGACAGCCGTCGTTTGGGGGTGGCGGCGAACAGGTGTCGAGGGTGGCGGCGACGGCCGTCGACGAGCCGTTCTGGCGTGCTCGAGCTGCTCCGGTCTCGTGCGCCGTCGCACGAGGAGCGAGAGCGCGACCGCTGCACCGACCCCGACCGCCGCGTTACGCAGCGCTCGCCTCGATCGCCTGCGCGCGCTCACAGCCGCTCCTCCTCCGACCTGCTTGGCACCCCCACTCTCGCACCGCGGGTGTGTGCCCGCAACAGCTCGATCACGACGATCAGATCGTCACGCTCCGCGCCGATCTGACAGCGCGGGCGCGTCCGCAGCGAGTGCCCGGGACGGGATTCGAACCCGCATGCTCTTGCGAGCGACGGCTTTTAAGGCCGCTGCCTGTACCAGTTCGGCTACCCGGGCAGCCGTAAGCGTAGGCGCGAAAACGGCTATACAGGGGGCCGTGGCACGACTCTTCATGTGGCCGCTGAAGCTGCTCGCGGGGCGAGTCTTGCGCTTGTTCGCGAAGCGTTTCGCTACAGCCGCGCGGCTGCGCGTCGGTGGCGGGCGGCTTCCCGACCGCCGCGACCCCGACGTCTCGGTCGGCCGGCTTGTCGCCGGCGAGGCTTTGGCTGCAGCGATCCTCGCCGCAGCCGCTGCGCTCGCTGACCGTTTCGCGCGCCGCGCGACGCACGCGCTGATCGGCCGCTGGCCCGGAAGGCGGCGGCGCTAGAGCGAGCGCGGTCCGCCGCGACCGCCGTGTGCAGCGCGGCCGCAGCGGCCAGGGGAACCTACGCACCGCGCGCCGCACTTTTGGCAGGATGGTGGCGCGTCCTCGCTCGCCCCCGTTGTGGGGCGGCGAGTGGCGCAACGGCAGGGGTAACTCGACGTGTCGTTCTCGCGCACAGGAGTGGTGCGGACGCTGGCGCTGGCCGCGCTGATCGCTGTCGCGGCCGCGGTGGCGATCGCCGTTCTCGGCGGCGGCGGCGGCTACCGCGTGCGCGCGGAGTTCCTCAACGCCGGCCAGCTTGTGCGCGGCAACCCGGTGCAGCGCGACGGTGTGCGCATCGGCGAGGTCACCGCTATTCGCCTCGCCCCGAACGGTCTTGCCGAGGTCGAGATGAAGATCGACGACCGTTTTGCCCCCCTTCGGCGCGGCACCCGCGCGACCGTGCGCGCGTTCTCGCTTTCGGGTGTGGCGAACCGCTACGTCGACCTCGACTTCCCGCCGGCCGGCGCGCCAGCGATCCCTGACGGCGGGCGGATCGACTCCGCGCACACGCAGACCGCTGTCGACATAGACCAGCTCTTCAACACTCTCGACGCCCGCACGCGGCGCGACCTGCAGCGCTTCTTCAAGGGCAACCGCGACCTCTTTGCCGGTGTCGAGCGACAGGCCAACGCCGGTCTGCGCTACCTCAACCCCTCGCTTTCCACCAGCAGCCGCCTGTTCGCCAAGCTCGCCGAGGACGAGCCGCTGCTCGAGCGCTTCCTGGTCGACACAGCGCGCTTCAACAGCGTTCTCGCCTCGCGCGCAGACAGGCTCACGCCGCTTGTGTCGGAGCTCGCCGACACGACGCAAGCGATCGCCTCCGAGCGCCGAGCGCTGGCCGATGCGATCGCCGCGCTGCCGCCGTTTATGCGGCGAGCGAACACGACGTTCGTGAACCTTCGCGCGACGGTGCGCGACCTCGATCCGCTCGTCGCCGCGTCGCGTCCGGCGGCGCGCGAGCTCGTCCCGTTCCTCGCCGAGGCTCGCCGGCTATCGACCGGCTCGCGGCCCACGATCCGCGAGCTCGTGCGCGCCATCCAGGCAAGCGGCGGCGCCAACGACTTGATCGACCTGTTGCGCTCGCTGCCGCCGCTAGCGCAGATCGCGCTTGACACTCGCGAGCGCCGGGTGGCGCCGGGAGGCAGGCTCGTCGATGTCGGCCGCGTGCGTGGCGCGATCCCGGAGACCGCCGATGCCTTCCGGGCGGGGGCGCCCGAGCTCGCGGTGGCGCGCTTCTACGCCACCGACTTTCTCGGTTGGCTCGACGACTTCTCGACTACCGGTGCCGGCTTCGACGCGCTCGGAGCGATGGCGCGCGCCCACATAAGCGTCGCCGAGACGTTGGCGGGCGGTCCCGCGCGGCGCGGTCAGTACAAGCGCTGTCCCGGCTCCGCGGAAGCTCCCGCCCGCGACGGGTCGAACGTTCTGCCCGAGAGCGTGCGCGAATTCCTCCAGTGCGAGGAGTCGGCACGGGCGACGGGGGACGTGCGGTGAGGACGGTCGCGGTGCTCGGAATCGTCGCCGGTGTCGTCGCGGCGCTCGCGGCGGTGTTCGACATTGGTCCCGCCGCGTCGGAGCCGGCGCGCTACAAGATCGAGTTCGACAACGCCTTCGGCCTCAACGAGGGCGGCGACTTTCGCATCGGCGGCGTGCGCGCCGGCAAGACCACCGCGTTCGCGGTCGAGAAGCGGCCCGGTCGGCCGGCGCGGGCGCTTGTCACGGTCGAGGTCGAGCGCAAAGAGCTGGCGGATCTGCGCAGCGACGCGCGCTGCGCGATCAAGCCGCAATCGCTGATCGGCGAGTACTACGTCGACTGCCAGCCCGGCTCGAGCCCACGCCGCCTGCCGCGCGACGGCTCGGCGGTGGTGCCGGTCGAGCAGACCGAGTCGACGATCCCGCCCGACCTGATCGCCGACATCATGCGCCGCCCCTACCGCGAGCGCTTCTCGATCCTTTTGAGCCAGCTGGGCGCCGGTCTCGCCGGGCGCCCGCGCGACCTCGCCGCCGCGCTCCGCCGCGCCGATCCGGGGCTGCGCGAAACCAACCGGCTGCTGGCGCTGCTGGCCGAGCAGAACGCCAACCTGCGGGCCTTCATCCGTGACGCCGACACCGTCGTGCACGAGCTGCGGCGCGAGCGCGGACAGCTGGCACGGTGGGTCGACGCAGCCCAGACGGCCGCCGCGACCACCGCGTCGCGCGATCCCGAGCTGCGCGCCACGCTGCGCCGCTTGCCGACCTTCCTGGCCGAGCTTTCGCCGACGATGCGCCGGCTCGCCGCGCTCGCCGACCAGCAACGACTGCTGCTGGCCGAGGCGCGCGCCTCGGCGCCCGAGCTGCGGCGGTTCCTGCGCGTGGCGCGGCCGTTCGCGCGGGCGTCGGACCCGGCGCTCGGCGAGCTCGGCGACGCGGCGGCGGAAGGGCTGCGCGCTGTGCGCAGCGGCCAACGGGTGGTCGACGAGCTCTTGCGCATCGCTCCCGAGGCCGGGCCGACCTTCAAGCCGATCCGTCAGTTCCTCGACACCATGGATGATCGGCGCCGCGCTATCGAGGACGACGAGCGCGCGGTGCGTGCCGCTCCGCCCGCCCCCGACCCGACGGCGATCACGAGCGGACGCGGCGGCTTCACCGGGCTCGAGGCGATCTGGAACTACTTCTACTGGCAGTCGCTGTCGATCAACGGCTTCGACTCGGTCGGCCACATTCTCCGCGTCTCGCTCAACCTCAACCAGTGCAGCAACCTCTACACGGACGTCGATCCGAACAGCGATCTGTTCAGGCGCTGCAGCCAGTGGCTCGGGCCGAACCTGCCGGGCATCACGACGCCTGACTTCAGCGACAACCCGGCGCAGCTCGCGAGCCTCGAGCGCCAGGCGCGTGCGCCGGCGGCGCGCGTCGGTGAGCGGCGCGCACCCGGTCAGCCGGAAGCGGGTCCCCTGCCCGGCCAACGGGATATCTCGAAGCCGCAGGTGACGCTGCCGCCGCAGGTGCTCGACCTCATCGCGCCCAAGGCGCCCGAGCGGCTCAAACCGGGAACGCTGCCCGAGGTGCTCGACCAGATCGAGAAGCTTCTCGATCAAGCCCCGCGCATCGGTGGCTCCGATGGCAGGCCGAAGGTCGAACTCAAGGCGCCGAACCTGCCGTCGGCGAAGCCGTCGGCGCCGAGCGGCGGCGACGCGCGTGGCGGCAACGCGGTGCAGGCACTCCTCGACTACCTGCTCGGCCCGTGAGGTAGCTGCGTATGGCGACCGTCACAGCGAAACGACGACGCAATCGCCGCCGCATCTTCGCGCTGAGCGGTAGCCCCGTGTTGATCGGGGCGGTCACGGTGCTCGTGACGATCACCGCTGTCTACATCGCCTACACCGCCAACGAAGGTTTGCCCTTCGTGCCCTCGTACGAGCTGCGGGCCGAGCTGCCGTCAGGGTCGAAGCTGACCAAGGGCAACGACGTGCGGATCGGCGGATTTCGCGTCGGTTTGGTCACCGACATCGCGCCGAAGGTCGTCGAGCGTGGCGGTCGGCGGCGTGCGATCGCGGTGGTCACGATGAAGCTCGACAAGTCGGTGCAGCCGCTCCCGCGCGACACGCGTGTGTTGGTGCGCCAGCGCTCGGCGCTCGGCCTCAAGTACGTCGAGCTGACACCGGGCCGCTCGCGCGCCGCGTTCCCGCCCGGAGCGACGATCCCCCTCGCGCAGGCGCGCGAGCCGGCCGAGATCGAGGATCTTTTCGCGACCTTCGACGATCGCACCCGTCCGGCGATCCAAGACTCGCTCGACGCTTTCGGCGACGCCTTCGCTGGCCGCGGCAGCTCGCTGAACGAAACGATCGCGGCGCTGCCGCCGCTTTTGCGCCGGCTCGAGCCGGTAGCGCGCAACCTCGCTGACCCCGCGACCGGTCTGCCCCGCTTCATCCAAGCGCTACGCGCCTTCACCGGCGAACTGGCACCGGCGGCGCGCGAGTTCGCGCGCAGCTTCCGCGACATGGCGACGACGTTCGAGGCGATCGCTGCCGATCCGGGCGCGCTGCAGAGGACGATCGAACGCTCGCCGGCGACGCTCGACGCGTCGATCTCGAGCTTCCGTGCGCAACGGCCGCTGTACGCCGACCTCGATGACCTGTCGGCGCGTCTACGCCCGGCGTTGCGCGAGGCGCGCTTCTCGCTGCCGGTGGTCGACACGGCGCTTCTCGCCGGCACCGACGTTCTGCCACGGACCGTCGACCTCAGCCGGCGCACGCGCAGTGCGCTGGCGGCAGCGACCTTCCTTTTCACCGAGCCGGACACGCTCCCAGCGCTGCGCGACGTGCGCGCCGCTCTGACCGTCACGCGACCCGCCGCGGAGTTCATCGCCCCCTACCAGACGGTCTGCAACTACGCGATCTACTTCTTGCACCCGCTCGGCGAGCACCAGTCGGGACTCTCCGTCGACGGTGCCGGGACCAACCAGGCGCAACTTCTCAAGCTGCCGAACCTGCTGCAGCCGAACAACTACGGCACGAGCGAGAGCTCGCGCCCGGTCGACGTTCCGCCGGGGATGAAGGCGCGGGGCGCGAGGGATGCCTCTGGCATGCCGCTCCACCGGCTGATGGCGCCTCCCTACTCGCCAGCGATCGACGCCCAGGGCAACGCGGATTGTCAACGCGGGCAGGAGGGGTATCCGAACGGTCCGCTCACGCCGCCGGGCTCGCGCTACGGGCCGGGAGCCCTGCCCGACGGCACGCCCACCGGCGCTAACGCGGCGGTCGGCATCAACGACTACCCGATCCTCTCCGGCGGCACGTTCGTAACGCGCCGCTTGGGGATCACGAACCTGAGGGACATCCCGTGATCCGGCGGCGAAGAAAGGCGACGCGACGCTGGACCGATGCCTCGCCGTTGCGCGCAGGTGTGCTCGCCCTCACCGTGCTCGTGCTCGCGAGCTGGTTCGGCTTCACGCGCGACAACCCCTTCTCGCGGCCCTTCGTGTTGCGAGCGGTGTTCGCCGACGCCGCCAACCTGCAGCCGCGCTCGCCTGTGCGCATCGCCGGCGTCGACGTCGGCAAGGTGACGAAGATCGAGCCGCTCGACAGCGAGCGCGGCGGCGCGATCGTGACGATTGAGCTTTCGCGCAAGGCGCTGCCGATCCACCAAGACGCGCGCATCAAGATCCGCTCGCGGATCTTCCTCGAAGGCAACTTCTTCGTCGACATACAGCCCGGTTCGCCTTCGGCACCCGAGCTTGCCGACGGCGACACGGTGCCGATGTCGCAGACCGCCGCACCAGTCCAGTTCGTGCGCGTGCTCGAGGTCTTCCAGCGCGACGTGCGGGCCGACCTCAAGAGCCTTTTGCGGGAGCTATCGATCGGGCTCGAGCGCGGCGCCGCCGGTTTCCGCGAGGGCGCCCGTTTCTGGGAGGCCGCCTACCGCTTCTCGGCGCTCGCCAACGACGCGGCGTTGGGGCTCGACAGGAGCCGCGATATCCCGCGCGTTTTGCGCGCCCAACAGCGCGCTTTCGCCGCGATCGCCGCCGACGCCGACGCGCTGCGCGCACTGATCGACAACCTCGAGCGCACCGCCGCTGCTCTCGCCGCCGAGCGCGATCCGCTCGCCCGCTCGCTGCCGGCGCTGCGCGACACGCTGCGTCGAGCGCTGCCGACGCTGCGCGAGCTGAACTCGTCGCTGCCGACGTTGCGCCTGTTCGCGCGCGAAGCTCTCCCGGGGGTTCGCACCGCCCCGCCGGCGCTGCGCGCCGGCACGCCGTTCCTCGCCCAGCTGAGGCTGGCGCTGCGCGAGAGGGAGATCGGCGCCCTCGCCACCGCCGTGCGCGCTTCGGCTCCCGCCCTCGTGCGGCTCAACAACCTCTCGGTTCCCCTCGCCGAACAAGGACGCTCGCTGTCGCGCTGCGTCAACCGCGTGCTGGTGCCGTTCATCCGCACGCCGATCCCGAATCCCGACGAGCCCGGCAACGACAACCAGCTCGTCCGCTACCAGCTGCAGCGCGGCTTCCCCGGTCTCGCCGGCGAGAGCCGACTCTCCGACGGCAACAACCAGATGTTCAACACCATGGCGGTGCTGCCGCCGATGATGGTGCGGCCGGGACCGCCGCTCGACCCCTCGCAACCGCCGCCGCACCGGCCGGACGTTCCCTGCGAGACGCAGGAGCCGCCGAACCTGCACGCCCCGGGCGGCCCGGCTTCGGCCTTCAACGTGCGCGGTAGCGCCGGCGCAGCGGCGCTGCGCCGCCAGGCGGCAGCCCGGCGTGAGCTCGACCGCGGCGCACTGGCACGGGCAGCGCGTGCGTTCCGGCGCTTCGACGAGCTGCTGTCGGAGGCACGGGCGCGGCTGGCGGCGTTGAACGAGCGGGCCGCCAAGACCAGGGCGCGCCGCGCGCGCCAGCCGGAGGGGAGGGAGCAGCGGTGAGGCAGGCGCTGCGGCGACACTTGCGCGACATCGTCGCTCTGATCGGTGCGGCTGCTCTCGGGCTCGGCGTCGCCGGTTACATCCTTGCCAACCAGGCGGGAGTGCGCATCCCGCTCTTCGAACCGCAGCCCTTCCGCATCTACGCCGAGCTGTCGAGCGCCCAAGCTGTCACGCCCGGGCAGGGGCAGAGCGTGCGCGTCGCGGGTGTCGAGATCGGTCAGGTCGCTTCGGTCGAACTCGAACAGGGACGCGCGGTCGTAGGTCTCGACATCGATCCGCGCTACCGCCAGCTGGTGCGCAGCGACGCCACGGCTCTGCTGCGGTCTAGGACCGGGCTCAAAGACATGTTCATCGAGGTCGATCCGGGCGACGGTCCACGCATCGCCGAGGGCGCCCGCATACCGCTGTCCGACACCCTGCCGGACGTCAACCAGGACGAGGTGCTGGCGTCGCTCGACGCTGACACGCGCGACTACCTGAAGCTCCTGATCACGGGCGCCGGCAAAGGTTTCGACGGCAACGGCACGCGGCTCGGCGAGGCGCTCGCACGGCTCGGTCCCCTGCATCGCGACCTTGCGCGCTTCGCATCCGCGCTCGCGGAGCGCCGGCGCAACCTGCGTCGTGTCGTGCACGAGTACGGACGCGTGATGGGCGAGCTGGCGCGTCGCGACCGCACAGTGCGCGCACTCGTGCGCGACTCGAACCGCGTGTTCGCGGCGTTCGCGAGCGAAGATCGCAACTTGCGCGGAACCGTGCGCCGCCTGCCCGGCGCGCTCGACACGACGCGCGCGGCGCTGGTGCGCGTCGAGCCCTTCGCGCGCGAGCTGCGGCCCTCTTTGCGCCAGCTGATCCCGGTCGTGCGCGAGCTGCCCGCTACCAACGCGGCTCTGCGCGAACTTGCCGAGGCGCGCACGGCGACGGTGCGCGACCGCATCAGACCCTTCGCGCGCGAGAGCGCTCCGTTCCTGTTGCGACTCGGGGTTGCCGGGTCGGGGCTCGCGCAAGGTGCGCCCGAGATCACCGGCACGCTGCTGCGGCTCAACCGGCTCTTCAACATCGGTGCCTACAACCCGGGTGGCGACGAGGAGATAAGCGAGAGCTGCGAGCGCGAGGGGCGCTGCACCGCAGCCGAGCGCAACCGCAACGAGGGCTACCTCTACTGGCTCGCCTGGACAGGCAACAACACCGTTTCGCTGTTCAGCACCTCCGACGCGACGGGGCCGTACCGACGGATCTCGATCGGGGGGCTGAGCTGCGGTTTGGTCGCCGCCCTGTTGCTTCAACAGCTCGATCAGATACCCGCCTCGCTCGGAGGCCTTCGTAACGAGCTGACCGACCAGCTCAACACCGTGCTGAACGCGCTCGACGAGAGCGGCGTGTCGCTACTCGCCGGCGACTGCGATCTGCGCGGCTCGGGAGGGGGTGGTGGCGGATGATGACGCGCGGGTTGCGCACGGGACAACTCGTCGCGATCGTCGGCTTCAGCCTCTCGTGCTTCCTGATCCTGATCTTTTTGTGGGTGGCGTTCGGCGGCACCCTGCCGCTTGCGCCGCAGTCGTACCGGCTGCAGGTCGCCTTTCCCGAGGCTGCCCAGCTCGCCGACGAGGCGGACGTGCGCATCTCGGGCGTGAACGTCGGCAAGGTCAAGGACAAGCGGCTCGACCTGCGTAGCGGCCGCACGCTCGCCACGCTCGAGATCGAGCCCGATTTCGCTCCGCTCCCGCGCGACACCCGGGCGATCCTGCGGCAGAAGACGCTGCTCGGCGAGACGTATGTCGAGTTGACGCCAGGGCACCGGTCGGCAGGGACGCTCCCCGACGGTGCGCGGCTTCCCGACTCGCAAGTCCAGCGAACCGTCGAGCTCGACGAGATCTTCCGCGCCTTCGACCCCGAGACGCGGCGCAACTTCCAAGAGTGGATGCAGGAGCTCGCGGCCGTTGGGCGCAACACAGCCGACCGCGACCTCAACGACGCCTTCGGCAACTTCCCGCGCTTCGCGGCCGACGCGACCGACCTGTTGCGAATCGCCGACGAACAGCGGCGTGCGGTGCGGACGCTGGTGCGCGATGGTGGCACCGCGCTCGGGGCGGTCACCGCCCGTCGCGGCGAGCTGCGCCGCCTGGTCGAGGGAACGGCGGGAACGTTCGCGGCTACCGCCTCGCGCGACCGCGCGCTCGCCGAGACCTTCCGCATCTTCCCCGTCTTCCTCGCCGAGGCGCGCGCGACGATGCGCACGCTCGAGGATTTCTCGGGCCGCACGCGCCCGGTGATTCGCACGCTGCGCCAGCCGGCCGACGATCTCCGGCCCACCCTGCGCGCGCTGCGCCAGCTCTCGCCCGATCTGCGCGCGCTCTTCCGCCAGCTCGATCCGCTGATCGCCACCGGGCGTCGCACGCTCCCCGATCTGGAGCGCCTCTTGCGCGGCGCCGACCCGCTGTTCGAGGCGGCGCGCGTGTTCTTCCCCGAGCTCAACCCGATCCTCGCCTACTTCAACTTCCACCAAGCGACGATCGCCGGTTTCCTGTCCAACGCTGGCCCGGATCTTTCGAGCAAGGTCGGCGGCACCCGCGGACAGACACAGGTCGGCATCATCGACTCACGGTCGCTCGCGTTGCGGATGACGCGCCCAGATTGGGAGCGCGGTAACGCCTATCTGCAACCGAACGCGATCGAGCGCGCGACCGCGCTAGGCACCTTCGAGAGCTTCGACTGCTCGCCCGCGGGAGGGGAGCAGCCCAACCCGAACGATGCGCTCGACGCGCCGCCGATCCCGCTGATCAAGGACGCAGCTAAGAGGCCGCCATGCTTCGAGGCCCCACCTTCGCTCTACGACGGCAAGCTGTTCGTAATCCCGCAGCGGGGCGACGCGCGGTTGCGTCCGCGACCGACAGGTCGCGCCGGCAATAGGCCCGCGGTCGACCCGAATCCCGACGATCCGGCGCGCTAGCGGCGCGATCTGGCTTCTCGCCGACTGTTTCCGTGAGCGGCCGTTTACCGGCAGAATGCGCTTATGCGCGTGCTGCGCGCCCTCTACCGGCTTCTCGGCCACCGGTATCTCGCGCTGTTCGCGGCGTTCGAGGTCTTCTCGGCAGTTGTGATCACGGTCGCCACCGTGGCGCTGTTCGCCCTCTACACCGACATGCGGCCGCGCGAGTTCGTCGAGGTGATGGCCGTGGCGCTCGCCTGCGTGAGTGTTTCGCTCGCACTGGCCATCCGGCGCGGCGCGCGGGCGGCGCGGCCGCTGCTCGAGTGGATCCGCCGCGGGCGACCGGACGCAGACGTGCGCGGCGCTTGGTCGTGTGCCGTCGACCTTCCGCGCGAGGTGATCGTCGAGACCAGCTGGCGCCCGTTCGTGCTCGTGTCGGTGCCTGTCGCTGCGTACTACACGGTGCGCTTCGGCCTGCCGCTGTGGGCGACGGTGGTGATCGCTTTGAGCGCTCTCGTGTCGGTCGCTTACGCGGCGGTCCTCTACTTCCTCGCTGCCGAGCAGTTCATGCGCCCGGTGCTGGAGGACATCGCCGGTCGTCTGCCCACCGATCTGACTGGGATTCCTCGCGGCATCTCGTTGCGCTGGAAGCTGCTCGGAGTGTTGCCGGTGATGAACGTCGCCACGGGAGTGGTGGTGGCGGGCCTGTCCTCTCCCGGCGAGGGCACCCTGTTTCAGCTCGGTGTCGATGTGCTGCTCGCAGTCGCGGCCGCTTTCACTGTGTCGCTCCAGCTCACCTGGTTGATATCGCGCTCGGTGCTTGCCCAGGTCGAGGAGCTCACGCGCGCGACGGCCCGTGTCGCCGAGGGCGACCTGTCGACCAGGGCGCGGGTGACGTCCGGTGACGAGCTCGGTGCGCTGGCCGCCAGCTTCAACGCGATGGTTCGCGGACTCGCTGAACGGGAGACCTTGCGCGAAGCCTTCGGCACGTATCTGGGCGCGCGCGAGGTCGTCGAGCGCGTCGTCGAAGAAGGCGAGATGCTCGCAGGACAGGAGGTCGACGTAACGGTGTTGTTCTGCGACATCCGCGGCTTCACGAGTTTCGCCGAGCGAGCTACGCCGCGCGAGACGGTTCAGCTTCTGAACCGCTACTACGACGCAGCTATCCCCGAGGTGAATCGCTGCCGCGGGCACGCCAACAAGCTGCTCGGCGACGGCTTCTTGGCGGTGTTCGGCGCGCCCGAGCGCCTCGACGACCACGCTGACCGCGCGCTCGAGGCAGCCGTCGCGATCGCGCGCCGAACGGCGGACCGCTTACCTCCGGGGCTGGGCGTCGGGATCGGCCTGAACTCGGGTCCGGTTGTCGTCGGTTCGGTCGGCGGCGGCGGCCGGCTCGACTTCACGGTGATCGGCGACGCCGTCAACGTCGCCGCGCGCGTCGAGCGCGCGACGAGACGCACGAGCGACACGATCCTCTTGACCGAGGCAACGCGGTCGCGCTTGCGGCGCACGGCCGTTGGGCTCGTGCCGCGCGGGACAATCGAGCTTCGCGGCAAGAGCCGTCCGGTCGAGATCTACGCCGTCGAGCTGGCGGGCAGCGGGCGTGTTGCCACCACCGGCGCAGCGGTCGTCGAGGAACGACAGAGCGGCTGAGCGGTCGAGCGGCGCCCGCTCAAGGGCGGCTGCTTCCGGTCGATGCAAGTCGAAGGGCCATGGCCGCTTCGCCGCCACGCTCGGGTGCCCGCGCACGGGAGCCGGCGCGCGCCGATCGCTTGCGCCGTCCCGCGGCGGACGACGCCGCGCGCCGCGCGCGGCGCGTGCACAGCGCTGCTGTTGGTTTCGTGATCTGTCTCGTCTGTACGTCTTTGCTGGCCGGATCGGTGCCCTCGTCGCTCGCCAAAGTGCGCTCCGACCGCCGACCGCAAGCGGGCTCCGCCGAGCCAGGCCGCCGCGGACAGCAGGACAGCGGTGCGGACCGGACCCGGCGCGGCAAGGGTGCGGACCTGGCTCGGCGCGACAAAGGCGCGGACCTGACCCGACGCAGCGACGGCGCTGGAGGGCGGACGAAAGGTCGAGCACGCGCCGGCGCGCAACGGGGGCGAGAGGAGCACCGCGCCTCACGCAAGCGAGTGGCTGCGACGGCACGACGCGACGGACGCACGCGCCGTGGAGAGCGGCGCGTCGCGTCGGCGAAGGCCGCCGCTGCGAGTGGCGGAGCAGCGCCCGCGAGCGGCGGCGGTGCCGGTGCCAATGGCACTGGCACCGTGCGCCCGCCGTCGCAGCCTGTCTCGGCTCTGACGGACACAGCGACCGGTAGCGGCAACGCCGGGGGCTCGGCGCCGCCGCGGCCCAACCTCAGCGGGAGTGGTCGGAGCACGGGTAGCGAGAGCAGTTCCCGGCGCGCCCGGACAGGGTCGCGGCGCGCAAGCTCGCGTGCGCGTGCGCGACCTAGCGCTCGCCACTCCGACTCGGCGCGGCGTGCACGTACTCGCCTGTTGGCGCCTGGCACCTCGCTCTCGGTGGCGGGAAGCTCGTCCGGCGGTGGCGCCGCGGCGCCCGCGCCTGCGGCCGCGAGTGACGAGCGAAACCGAAACAGCCCACGGTCCGCTCCCGACATCGCCGCGCCGGTACGCGAAATCGTGGAGGTCGTGCCGCCCGAACTGCGCCTGGCGGTGTTCTCGTTCGCCACCCTCGCCCTTCTCTTCGCGGCGTGGGCACTGCGCTCTTTCCTCCACGCGCGCCGCCTGCAGCGCCAGCGAATGCAGCTGCTCGACGAGGTTGGTCTCTTGCAGTCGGCGCTCCTGCCCACCCTGCCCGAGCGACTCGGCAGCGCGCGCGTCTCGGTGGCCTACCGCCCGGCCGACGGTCCGGCGGCGGGTGGCGACTTCTACGACGCCGTCGAGCTGCCCGACGGGCGCGTCGCGTTCGTGCTCGGTGACATCTCGGGACACGGTCGCCAAGCCCTGGCCCGCACCGCCTTCATGCGCTACACGCTGCGCGCCTACCTCGAAGCGGGTCTGGCACCGCGCGCGGTGCTCGACATCGCCGGCCGCGTGATCGGCGAGAGCCTCGACGGCGAATTCGCCACGACGCTCGTTGCGATCTACGACGGCCGTGCCGGAACGCTGAACTTCGCGTGCGCCGGACACCCGCCGCCGGTGGTGATCGCGGCCGAACCCTTCGACCCGATCGTGCTCGGCTCGGCGCCACCGATTGGCGTCGGGGCCCGCACGGGCGTGCGCCAGACCACGGTGCCGCTGCCGCCCGGCTCGCTCGCCTGTCTCTACACGGACGGGCTCACCGAGGCGCGCGTCCGCCCCGGCGAGGTGCTCGGGCGTGCTCGCCTCGAGCGGATGCTCGCCCGCCTGCCGCGCCCGGCGTCGGCCGAGCGCCTTATCGAACAGCTGGCGCGCAGCGCGCGCATCAACGACGACATCGCGGTTTGTCTCATCGAGCCCGAAGCGCCGGTGGCGGCGGGTTCGTTCCGCATCGAGGAGATCGAGTTGACACGCGAGGAGTTGGACGGGCCGCTCGTCCTGCGTTTCCTCGCTGCTTGCGGGGTGGGGGCGGAGGAGGCGCGTGCGTTGCGCGATGAGGCGCGCAAGGTCGCGCGGCAAGCGGGAAGCGCGGTGGTGCGGGCGGTTCTCGGGGTGCGCACTTCCGCTTCCGTCGAACCGTCGAACCGGATCGACCTCGAGGCCGCTGTGCGGGTGCGCGGACGGCGTATCGCTTGATCCCGTGGCCGGGTCGCCGCACGCCGTCACAGCGAATGCTCAAGTCGACGACAACGGTGCTCGCTGCGGCACCCCTTCCGCGTAGGGGTCGGGAACGGTAGGCTGCGAGCGATGGCGACCGAAACGAGGGAGAGCGGAGCGCCGACAACCGAGGAGCGCGCACACGGCGGCAAGCTCGTCGCCCGCCGCTTGCGCGCGCACGGCGTCGAGCGGATCTTCACGCTCTCGGGCGGACATCTCTTCTCGATCTACGACGGCTGCCGCGCCGAGGGGATCGACCTCGTCGACGTTCGCCACGAACAGACCGCTGCCTTCGCAGCCGAGGGGCACGCGAAGGTCACGCGCACCCCGGGCGTGTGCGCCTTGACGGCCGGCCCGGGAGTGACGAACGGGATGAGCGCGATCGCTTCGGCGCTCCAGAACCGCTCGCCGATGGTGGTGCTCGGCGGGCGAGCGCCGGCTTTTCGCTGGGGGCAGGGCTCGCTGCAAGAGATCGACCACGTGCCTTTCGTCGCACCGCTCACGAAGTTCGCCGCCACCCCGACCAGCACCGACGAGATCCCCGCTCTCGTCGATCGCGCCTTCGCGGCGGCGGCCAGCGCACCGACCGGCCCCGCGTTCGTCGACTTTCCCCTCGATCTCGTGTTCATGGAAAGCGACGTCGACGCGACGGCGCCGGTCGAGCTGCCCGACCCTGCGGCGCTTCCGCCAGCCTCGGGCGAGGCGCTCGAGCGTGCCGCGGCGGCGCTCGCCACCGCTGAACGCCCGGTGGTGATGGCCGGCACTGGTCTCTACTGGGCGCGCGGCGAATCGGCTCTGCGCGAACTGTGCGAGCAGCTGCGCATACCGGTGTTCGCCAACGGCCTCGCGCGCGGTTGCCTGCCGCCATCGCACGAGCTGTGGTTTTCGCGCGTGCGCTCGCACGCCCTCAAGCAGGCGGACGTGGCGCTGGTAGTGGGAGCTCCGCTCGACTTCCGCCTCGGTTTCGGCAACGCCTTCGGCGAGGACACCAAGCTGATCGTCGTCGCCGACGTGCGCGACGAACGGCCGCTGCCGCGCCCGGTGCACGCAGAGCTGTACGGCGGCGTCGCCGCCACCTTGCGCGAGCTAGCGCGAAGCGGCGCGCGCGAACCCGCCGCGGGCGAGCGCTGGCTCGGCGAGCTGCGCGAGCGGGAGAGCGAGCGCCGCGCCGCCGAGCGTGCCGAGCTCGAGGACGGGCGCGCACCGCTCCATCCGCTGCGCGTGATCGGCGAGCTGCAGAAGGTGCTCGAGCCCGGGGCGATCGTGATCGGCGACGGCGGCGACTTCGTGTCTTTCGCCGGGCGCGTGATCGAGGTCGACGAACCGGGTTGCTGGCTCGACCCCGGTCCCTACGGCTGCCTCGGTTCGGGGCCGGGCTATGCGCTCGCTGCCAAGCTTGCACGGCCCGAGCGCCAGGTGTGCCTGTTGCTCGGCGATGGCGCGTTCGGCTTTGCTGGGCTCGAGTTCGACACCTTCGTTCGCCACGGCCTGCCGATCGTGGCGGTGATGGGCAACAACGGCATCTGGGCGCTCGAGAAGCACCCGATGGAGTTCGTTTACGGGTACTCCGTCGCCGCCGACCTGCGACCGGGGACGCGCTACGACCTGGTCGTGGAAGCCCTCGGCGGACACGGCGAGCTTGTCGAGCGGCCCGACGAGCTGCTACCGGCGCTCGAGCGGGCGTTCGCTTCCGGCAAGCCGGCGCTCGTCAACGTCCTCTGCGATCCCGGCGTCGTCTACCCGCGTAAGGCGAACCTCGCCTGATCGTTCTGCTTCGCCTCGCTTCGCCGACCGGGCGAGCGCGTCTGCGGTCCAAGGCGGCGCAGAGCGAAGCCGACATAAGGGGAAACCGCCCGCATCCTGCGGGCGGTTTCCTAAGTCGGCCCCATCAGGACGGGCAGGGGTACGTGTCGTGAAAGGGCCTTGGTGGTTCGGGCGGCGGGAGGCGCCGTTGTGCACGGCTACGCCCGAACCGTATGTGCTGCCCGGGCTTTTGGCCCAGGCACTGAGCACTATAAACCAGCCCCGCGCGGCGCGCTAGCTGTCTCAGCAAACTCGACGGTTGTTGCACCGCTTTCTGGTGCGATTGCGTGAGCGATACCGTGCAAAAGGTCGTGCTCGCTGACGGTGAAGCGCTCGACCCCGAGTGCGGAGAGGGTCTCCGTCAGCAGCACGCCGCCGGCGACGATCGTCGCGGCGCGATCGGGGTGCAGGCCGGGCACCTTGCGCCGCTCGGCGAGCGGAAGCTCGGCGAGCCAGCGGGTGAGCTCGCGCGCTCGCGCGAGCGACATCGTGTAGCCGTGAACGCGAGCGGGGTCGTAGGGATCGAGGCGTTGATCGATCGCCGCCAACGACGTCGCGGTGCCAGCTACGGCGACAGCGGCACCGACAGCGGGCACCGCCCTTGCCGCGCCGCCATCCGGGCTCGCCACGGGCCGCGTCGAGGTGGCGGCGGGTGCGGCGAGCGCCTCGGCGAGGCGGGTGCGGGCGTCGGCCGCGAGCGCTTCGAGCTCGCTCGCGCGCGGCGGGTCGTGCGCCAAGTAGCGCTCGCTGTGGCGAACGACGCCGAGCGGCAGCGAGACCGCGAAGGTGGGCGATCGGCCGGGTAGGCCGGTGACGATCTCGGTACTGCCGCCTCCGACGTCGACGACCGCTACAGACTGCGATCCCACCGTAGGCTCGGCGCTGGGCGGTTTCGCGGCCTGCGCGGAGCCGCGGTTCACGGCCGGCGTCAAGCCGGTGGTCGCGCCGAGGAACGTGAGGCGCGCCTCCTCTTCGCCCGACAGCACGCGCAACGCCAGACCGGTCGCTTCGGCGAGGGCGCGCACGAACGCCTCGCGGTTGCGCGCTTCGCGAACGGCCTGGGTGGCGACGGCGACCGTGCGCGCCGCGCCGAGCGCGCGCGCGTCGCGCACGTAATCGCGGGCGACGGCGACCGTGCGCGCGATCGCGTCCGCGCCGAGCGCGCCGCTCGCGTCGACGCCAGCCCCGAGACGGGTCACCCGGTTGGCGCGCGCGACCTCGCGCAGCTCGCTGCCGCTCGCGTCGGCGACGAGCAGCCGCGTCGAGTTCGTTCCGATATCGATCACCGCGACGCGCACGGTCGCCGATGGTACGGCCACGCGGCCCGCGCCGGCCGCCGCCACTGTCACAGGAGCGTACGATGCGTCCATGGGTGTGCTCGAACAGCTTCTCGGCGTCGTCGACGAACCGCAACGCACGCAGCCGCCGCAGCGGGCCGACGCGCTCGCCGAACTCGTTCTGCCCGATCACGACGGCCGCGACGTGCGGCTAGGCGATCTGTGGGCCGAGCGCCCGGCGGTGATCGTCTGGTTGCGCCACTACGGCTGCGTGCACTGCCGCGCCCACGCGATCGAGCTCGACCGACGGCGCGAGGAGTTCGAGCGCGCCGGCGGCAGCGTGTGGCTCATCGGCCAAGCGACGCCACGCCACGCCGCGCACTTCCGGCGCAAGCTCGAGATCGCACTGCCGGTGCTCGCCGACCGTGAGCGCACCAGCTACAAGCTCGCCGGCGCGAAGATCGCGACGTTTGGTGAGCTACTCGGCGCGAAGAGCCTTTCGGCCGGTACCCAGCAGATGTTGCGCTCGTTCGGCCGTGTGCGCCAGGGGCGTGTGGTGGGGCACCCCGCACAGCTTGGCGGTGCGCTCGTGATCGCGCCCGACGGTCGCGTGGTGCACGCCCACATGGCCGAGGACGCCGCCGACAACGCCACCGCCGACGAGCTCCTCGAGGCGCTGCGCAGCGCGGTCGAGCTGGCGGCTTAGGGAACGAGCGCCGTGGAGACAAGGGGCTATCGCGTCCTACCCGCCAGCGACGCGTTCTGGCGACCGTCGAACCAAATGGGTGTCCTGAACACCGACCTCGCCCGGCAGCTTGGCGCCCGCGAGCTGGGCGCGAGGCTATGGCGGCTCGCCCCGGGACAGGCGTCGACGCGCCACCGCCACCGGCGAACCGAAGAGTTGTACGTGCTGCTCGAGGGGACAGGGCGGATGCGCGTGGGCAGTGAGGTGCTGACGCTCGCCCCGCTGAGCGCGGTCGTAGTGAGCCCGCGCACCGTGCGACAGCTGTTCAACGACACCGACAGCGACCAGTTGTGGCTCGTCGTCGGGGCACCGACCGAGCCGGCGAACACCCCCGAGATGAGTCCCGAGGAGCTCGCCGATCTCTACCCCGACGGCCCCCGGGCTCTACCGCCCGAGCTCGACAGCGAGCAGGGCGCGTGATCGCCGCTCGCTGCGCGCTTGACTGAGGCAGAGGGGTTGCTACCCTTGCTTCCCGCGACGCGGGGTGGAGCAGCCAGGTAGCTCGCCGGGCTCATAACCCGGAGGTCGCGGGTTCGAATCCCGCCCCCGCTATAGACAACCTCGAAGTTGTTGCCGCGACCGCCCTAGTGGCGGTCGCCTGGTTTCAGCGCCGGGAACGAGGCGCGGCCCTGTGCCCTAGCGGCTACCGACGCTCGGCTGCGCGAACGTCGCGAGCGGGCTAGCCAGCGGAGCGGCGACCTGCTTCGGAACGGCCAGCCGGGGCAGGGCCCTCGCCGATCGTCGACCGACCGGTTCAGCTCGCAGTGGATGGCGTGGCCGGTCCGTGAAAGTGGCTCGGCGGTGCGTAGTGGTCGGCGAAGATCTGCGCGACGAGCTCACCGCGGCTGTGCACGCCGACCTTCTCGAAGATCGCCTTGATGTGGTCGCGGACGGTGTGTTGCGAGAGGTACGGCTCGGCAGCGATCCGCGCCGTCCCGAGCCCGCGCGCAAGCCGCCAGGTGATGTCGCGCTCGCGCGCTGTGAGGCCGTAGGCCTCGACAATCAGAGCGGCGATATCGCTGGTGCGGGCGCGCTCGATGATCACCGCGATCTGGTCGCTGTCCGCCAGTGGCGTCGCGTGCATCGTCGGCCACGTTCCGTTGCGGGCGCGCACTCGCAGGTACTCGGCGCCGTGACGATCGGAGCGCGGGCGGTCGGCCCGGGCGCGCGCTGCGGCCGAGAACGCCTCGAACGGAACCGGATGCGCGCTCCCGCGGAAACTCGCACCGGGGCTTATCTCCTCGAGCAGCTCCGCCGCGGCGCCGTTCATTGACACCACCCTGCCGTCGGCGTCCAACAGCACGACCGCGGGCTGTTCCGGCTTGCCGGCACCACCCATCCCAGTTTGGGCGAGCACCGCACGCCGCAGACCGCGCGCCAAGACAGGTGCGACGCTGGCAAGCCAGCTCTTCTCGTCTTCGTCGAAGCGCGTGGAGCTGCCGAAACGGGAGAGCTGGCCGATCCCCCAGACCGCACCGCCCTGCGCGAAGACCATCCGCACCTCGGCGTGCGTGCCCATGTGGCTGGCAATCACGCGCCAGCGCGGGGAGCGCGCGGGTCGGCCGCGCGTCGCTTCGTGGAGATCGGCTACCAAACGTGACCGCTGGGCAATGTCGACGAACTTGTTGAAGTCGGGGACCATGAACTCGTAGTCCCAATGGACTTGACAGAGCTCTAGGGGAAGGTCTCTGACGAGACCCGCGCCCATCGCCAGGATCGTCGAGGGATCCGTGGCAGCGAGGAACTGAGCGTCGGCCGGCACCACGCGGTCGATGCGCGCCGCTGCCCCTTCGAGCAGCTGCTGGGCGGGGAGTCCCGAGTCGGCGATGCGCTCGATTGCCGCCAGAGCGCTCTCTCCGGCGATGCCCACCATGTGGCGACGCTACACCCCTGACCCACGTGTGTCACGTCCGACCGGCGTCCGTCGCCGCCCACCGACAAATGGGTTCGCGACCGGCCAATTCCCCGCACTTGCGGGATGGTCGCGCCGCTTGCCGCCGGCGACGATCGCGCCATGATCGCTCGCAAGAGACGCCCTCCGTTCGAGATCCTCTTTCCCGAGGACGCTGAGTGGGACGCCACCCGCCGCGTTTTCAACCTTGCGCTCGACCTGCGACCGGCGGCGATCGCGCTCCCGCGTAACAGCAGCGAAGTCGTCGCGGCGGTCGAGTTCGCTCGCGACCAAGGGCTTCGTGTCGCGCCCCAGGCGGCCGGCCACAACGCCGACGCCTACGGCGATCTCGCTGACTCCTTGCTCGTTGATCTTCGGCACCTGCAAGGCGTGGCGATCGATACCCGCGCCCAGCGCGTGCGCGTAGAGGGAGGCGTCAAGTGGGAGCAGGTGATCCCTCCGCTGTCCGACCACGGCCTCGCTGCCGTGCACGGCTCTTCGCCGGACGTTGGTGTTGCCGGCTACTCGTTGGGCGGAGGTCTTGGCTGGATCAGCCGCAAGTACGGCCTTCAAGCCTCGAACGTCACGGCGATCGACGTCGTCACCGCCGACGGTCAGCTCCGTCGTGTCGACCACGCGCGCGACCCTGACCTCTTCTGGGCCCTACGGGGCGGCAACGGCAACTACGGCATCGTTACGGCTCTCGAATTTCGCGTCCATGCTGTCGAGGAGCTCTACGCGGGCGCGCTTTTCTTCGAGTTCGCGCGTGCACGCGAGGTGCTCGAAGCGTGGCTTGGTCTTGCACCGGGCCTGCCCGACAGGTGCACGACCTGGTGCTCCCTGTTCCAGTTCCCCGACCTGCCTTTCGTTCCCGAGCCGGTGCGCGGTCGCTCGTTTGCAGTCGTGCTCGGCGCGTTCCTGGGTGATGAGCAACAGGGGCGCGAGCTGTTGCGGCCGCTGCGGGGGCTAGGGCCTGTGATGGACACGTTCGCGATGGGACCGCCGGCTGTGCTCGGCGAGTTAGCAATGGATCCGCCGGTGCCGCTGCCACTAGCGCACACCTCAGCCCTCCTCGACTCGATCCCGATCGACGACCTTTTAGCGGTCACCGGCCCAGGGGCCGATTCGCCACTTGTCGTCGTCGAGTTGCGACAGCTTGGTGGCGCCGTTGGCCGGTACGCCGACGCGGCGGGCGCTTGCGCAGCGCTGCCCGGCAACTACATCCTGCTGGCACTTGGTGTTCCCGCTGACGTCGCGTCGGCAGCCGCGATCGACCGCTGTCTGCGCGCGATCGACAATGCCGTGGCCGACTACGCGCTCGATCGTCGCTACGGGAACTTCGTCGGGCACCCCACCGACGCCAGCGCTTTTTGGGACACCGCAACGTGGGCCAGACTGCGCGCAGTCAAGGCTGCGTACGACCCGGACGAGCTCTTTCGCGGCAACCACTACATCCCGCCGGCGACGTAACGGTCGATTCCGGCCTGAGGCGGAACTCGCTCTAGCCGACCACCTCGCCCTCGAGCCGGGGCCCCGGCGTGTGTCGCCACCTGTTGGCGCGGCGTCCGTGCCGCGATCCTCGCTCGTCTCGAGCGGGCGGCCAGGTCCGTCAGGCTTGCATCCGGGTGACGATCCGCTGCACCGTCTTCGGTGTCGAAGCGCAGGTTGCCGCTCGAGATCACGCTCGCGACGTTCGCAAGGCCGAGCTCCTCGAGCACGCCGCGCAACTTCTCGTTGCGCATATTCGGATTGGCCGGGCCGATGCCCCGCAACAGGGCGACATAGCGCATTGCCGGGACCATAGCTCCAGCTGCTGCCGCCCGGTCTACGGGGAGCGCTGAGCGCCCTGGCGCACGCGGACCAGTCGATCCCTCGGTTTTTGCGCCGTGGCGCTGCTGCGAACGCGTGGTTCGGTGCTCCGTGCCGCTAGCTGGCGTTCGTCGCCACCTGGCCGTCGCGCATCCGCACTGTCCGCGCTGCTCGCGTGCGAGCCCTCCCCGGATCGGGGCTCAGGAGCAGCAGTCCGGTTCCCTGACCCAGCGGCCGTTTTTCATCACGGCGAAGACCTTGCCGCCGTCGTCGACCACAACGAGGTCGGCTGGCGCTCCGGTTGCGAGATCGGCTGCGAGGCCGGCAAGGCGTGCCGGTGCCGTCGAGGCGGCACGGAGCGCTTCGGCGAGCGTCGCGCCGGTGGCGTCGCGCCACTTCTGGACGAGTTCGTCGAGGGTGGCGCCGCTCCCCGCCAGCGACCCTTGCGCACTGACGACGCGGCCGTCGGAGGTGCGTTCGATCTGCACCCCGGCCTGGGTGTAGGAGCCGGGCGGGGCGAGGGCCGCGACGCTCGCGTCGCTCGTCAGCACGACGCGTTCTCCGGCAACGCTGTACACGAGCCTGAGCACGGTCGGGTGCACGTGGTGCCCGTCGGCGATCAGTCCGAGCGCGACACGCCCCGCGGCGAGCGCCCAACCGACGACACCGGGGTTGCGGTGGTGGAGCGGGGGCATGGAGTTGAAGAGATGCGTCGCCATCGCCGCGCCAGCCTCTTGCGCCTGTGCGCACACAGCGGGAGAAGCCGACGTGTGGCCGATCGACACGCGCACTCCGCGGCGAGCCAAGGTGCGGCAGAGCTCGAGCGCGCCGGGAAGCTCCGGGGCGAGCGTCACAAGCCGCACGCAGTCGCTCTCGTAGTAGGGGGGAACGCCGTCGGCGGGTTCGCGCAGCAACTCGGCGCGGTGGACGCCGCGCCGCTCGGGATTGAGGAAGGGACCTTCGAGGTGCGCGCCAGCGACGGGCGAGCTCGGGTCGCGTGCGAGCTCGGCGATCGCGGCGACAGCCGCGCGCGCCTCGTCGTCGCTGGTGGTGATCACCGTCGGCAGGAAGCTCGTCACGCCGCGTGCGAGCAGACGCTCGCCGATGCGCACGAGCGCGTCGGTCCCGTCGGTGACCGACTCGCCACCCGCCCCGTTCACCTGCAGGTCGACGAGCCCGCGGCTGATGGTGCCACTTATGTAGCGCGCCGCGCGCGGCTCGGGTGGCTCACCCCAGCCGAGCTCGACGACCGATCCAGCTTCGATTCGCAGCCAACCATCTGCGACTCGCCCTTCGTGCAGAACTCTGCCGACGAGGAGAGTCACCGCCGCTGCGGGGTTGCGACGACGCACACACGTCCGTTCCCCACCGACCGGGACGCGGCGTTGGCGTCAACGCAACGCATCGACGCCCGCGCCGCAATCGATCAGGTCGCACAGAGAGCGACTGTCGTCGCGTCGTACGGTCATGCGCATGCTTCGATCTTCGCATCACCTTCGGCGGCGCGGGGAGCGCACCCGCCTCTCCGTTCGGCGCCTCCGATGGTCGGTTACGCCTCTAGTTCGACGCCCCGGCTGTTCGGCTGCGCGCCCCTAGTTCGGTGCGTGCACGCCGCGGCCGCCGTAGGGGCGGCTTGCGCCGAAGGCTTGCGACTCGAGCGTCGGCCACCGGCGGTTCGAGCGCGGCGCCAGGTACTGGCGGATGGCGCCGGGGAAGCGGCGGCGGCTCGCGTTTCCGCCGAACGGGTCGGTCCACCAGTGGCGCGGACCGCCGGCGTTGTCGACAAGCGTTTGGTTGAAGTAAGTCTCGCGGTGGGCGCCGTCGAACGGCGAGCGCGCGCTGTCGTAGGGGAGAGGCGTGGCGCGCCGGCCGTAGTCGGTGGCCTCGTCGCAAGCGCCACCCCGGGCACGCAGCTGCCCGAGCGCTGCGAACCAGCAGACGTCGATCGTTCTCGCGAGCACGGGAGGCCGCTTGCCGCCAGCCGTGTCGGCGTAGCGGGCTGGGTTGAACACCGCGAAGTGGGGATCGAAGTAGGCGAGCAGCCGTCCGCTGCGGGTGCGCAGATAGTTGGCCGACAGCCAGTCTTCGTAGAGGCCGCGCGAGAAGTCGGAGAACGCGCCGGCCGGTACCAGCAGGTGACGGCGCACACAGACGTCGTCGGGGATCAGGCGCGCGCCATTCGAGGCGGGGTACGCGAAGCTCGTGCCAGCCGCGATCACGGTGCGTCCGTCGCAGGAGCGGATCAACTCGTTGGCGCGCCCGAACGCCGACAGCACAGTGGCGGCAATCGCGGTGCCGTCGCTACAGCGGGCGGCGTAGACGAGCTCGTGGAGATTGTTGCCGAAGGCGTCGGCCGAGTGGGTGCCCTGGTGGATCTTGGCGAGAAAGTCGCAGCGCACGCCGGTGCGCTTGCGCCGCCCTCCGGGTATCGATGCCTCGAGCGGCACGTCGTTCTGCCATTCGATCTTGTGGCCGACATGGTCTTCGTGGCGGTGGGGCGCGCCCTGTGTGTGCTGAGCGAAGCGGTCGAGTGCCTCGTTGGCGATACCGAACGGGATGCCGCGCCGGCCGCCAGGCGCACCGAGCCGCGACAGCTCGCGTGCAAGCCAGCGGTAGAGGTGCGACCCGCGCGGGTCGCGCCCGTGCTCATGGCCGAACGTGCAAGTGCGCCCGTCGCGCAGGCGCACGCGCGGCGGGTGCCAGGTGGGATAGAGCTTGCCGTCGGGCCCGCGCACCGCGTAGCGGTCGTGGAGCGATTTGGGACAGGTGTCGCTACGCCCCGGGGTCCAGAGTCCGTAGGCCCGCGCGTGCGGAAGAGTCGACGAGCCGGCGGCGTGCGTAACGCGGCTGGGCGAGCCAGCGAAGTGCGTAGTGTGGGTGCCGGCGGTTGCGCGCTGCGCTGCCGCAGCGGCGGTGAGGCTCCAAGCGAGCGCGACGATCGCGGCGATCGCCAGCGTGCGATCGCCGCGGAGCGCGAACGTAGCGGCGTTCGGTGGATCGTTCACGGTGCGGGAGCGGGTCATGGCTCGATCTCGATCGGCTCGTCGCTGCGGCGGCTTGGGCGTGTAGGCGAAGCGCTGGCCGGTTTTCCGAGCGCTTTTTCGCGGGCGGGCTTCGCTCGCAGCGCTGCCGCCCGCGACCGCCGGCTACACTCGATCGGGTGTCGCGAGGGAGCGCCACGCAACCGCCTGTGGCTGTCGAGCTCCCCGCAGCGGGAGAAACGCTCGACGCCGGCTGGCTGCGCGCGGCCCGCCGCGCGCGGCTGTTGTCGTGGGTGAGCCTTGGATGGATGGCTCTAGAGGGGGCGGTCGCGATCACCGCGGGCATAGTCGCGGGCTCGATCGCGCTCGTTGGGTTCGGGATCGACTCGGCGATTGAGGGGTTCGCGAGCGTGGTGATCGTGTGGCGCTTCACCGGCGCGAGGCTTCGCTCGCACACCGCGGAACTGAGAGCGCAGCGGCTCGTCGCGGTTCAGTTCTTCGTGCTGGCGCCGTATGTGGGGTTCGAGGCGGTGCGGCAGCTCGCAAGCGGCGAGCGCCCCGAGGTGAGCGTCGTGGGCATGGCGCTGACGGCGTCGAGCCTCGTCGGCATGTCGCTGCTGGGGGTGTGGAAGCGACGGCTCGCGCTCCAGCTCGGTTCGCTCGCCACGCACGGCGAAGGAACCCAGAACCTGCTCTGCGCCGCCCTGGCTGCGGCTACGCTCGTCGGGCTCGCCGGCAACGCGCTTTTGGGCCTGTGGTGGCTCGATCCGCTCGTGGCGCTCGCGATCGCCGGCGTGGCGCTGCGCGAGGGTTTAGCGACCTGGCACGGCGAGGGGTGCTGCGCCGCGCTCGCGCCCGCCCCCGGCGCGGGCGCCGACCGCGCTGGTTGCACCGCGCCGACCGGCCCTGCGAACGGCGGCAGTACCCGTGCGCACGACGCTTGTGCGTGCGGCGAGACCTGCGTCTGCTGCTAGCCGCCGGCTGTTAGCGTTGCCGCGCAGCCGTGGCTTGGCTGAGCACGGTGTGCGCCGGCGGCCGCGGCGGAGGCGCAGCGTTCGCGCGAGAGGAGGTGGCGGCGTAGATGCAGGCGACCGTGATGTACCGCGCCGGTGACGTGCGCGTCGAGGAGCGGCCCGACCCGCGTATCGAGCAGCCGACGGACGCGATCTTGCGCGTGGTGCGCTCGTGTATCTGCGGCAGCGACCTGTGGCCCTACCGCGGTCTTCCGCCCACGCCCGCGGGCCAGCCGATGGGCCACGAGGCGATCGGCGTGGTGGAGGACGTTGGCGCCGAGGTGCACACGCTCCGGCCGGGCGACTTTGTGGTGATGCCGTTCGCGATCTCGGACGGCACCTGCGAGGTGTGCCGCGAGGGCCTTACGACGGCGTGCGTAAACGGTGGCTTTTTCGGTTCGCTGCCCGGCACGGGCGCGCAGGCCGAGGCGGTGCGTGTGCCGCACGCCGACGGCACGCTCTACAAGCTCCCGGTGGGCGAGCAGTCGGACGAGCGGCTGCTCGCGTCGCTGCTCACGCTGTCGGATGTGATGGGCACGGGCCACCACGCGGCGGTGGTGGCCTATGTGGGGCCGGGCATGTCGGTGGCGGTTGTTGGCGACGGCGCGGTGGGGTTGTGCGCGGTGCTCGCGGCGTGCCGGCTCGGGGCGGAGCGGATCATCCTGCTCGGCCATCACGAGGACCGGGTAGCCCTCGGCGGCGAGTTCGGCGCCACCGATGTTGTCGCTGAGCGCGGCGAGGCGGCGGTCGAGCGTGTGCGCGAGCTCACCGGTGGGCTCGGTGTGCACGCGGTGCTCGAGTGTGTGGGAACCGACGAGGCGGTGCGCACGTCGATCGAGCTCGCGCGGCCGGGCGGCACCGTCGGCCGGGTGGGCGTGCCGCAGCACACGGCTCTGCCGGGTGGCGACGTGTCCTTCTACCGCAACGTGCGCATCGCGGGCGGGCCGGCGCCGACACGCGCCTACCTGCCCGAGCTGCTTCCCGACGTGCTCGAGGGCCGCATCGAGCCAGGCAGGGTGTTCGACCTCACGCTGCCGCTCGCCGAAACCCCGGCCGGGTACCGGGCGATGGCCGAGCGCCAGGCGATCAAGGTCTTGCTTCGCCCCTGACGGCTGTTTGGAGCAGCTCTCGTAGCTGCGCCTCTTCCCCCGGTCCGATCGCCGTGACTGCGAATGCGGTCGGCCAGAGGTTGCCTTCGTCGAGCTGCGCCCGATCGGTGAAGCCGAAGGTGGCGTAGCGCGCCTTGAACTTGCTCGCCGGCTGGAAGAAACAGAGCACCTTGCCGTCGCGCGCGTAGGCCGGCATCCCGTACCACGTGCGCGGCTCGAGCTCGGGCGCGGTCTCGCGCACGATGCGGTCGATGCGCTCGGCGAGCGTGCGGTCGGGCTCGGGGAGCGCAGCGATCTTCTCTTCACAAGCGCGCGCCTCTTCCGCTTTGCGCGCGGCTCCGCGCTTGCTCGAGCGTCGCAGCTCGGCTTGGCGCTCGCGCAGCGCAGCGCGCTCCTCGTCGGACAAACGCTCTGGCATCGCTTTTACTCCTTTCGCTGGCGGTCGCGTGTTGGTGTGCGGCCGCGCGACTCACGACGGCGATGGCGGCGCCGCCAATGCTCGGCAGCGCGTGGGCCCATCACCGAGATGTGGCCGTTCGGCTCGAGCACCATCAGGCTTACATCCTCGAGCCGCTCGAAGCCGCTTTCGCGCGCGATCGAGCGCAACTCGTCCTCGGTGATCGCCTCGCGCCGACACGCCTCGACGAGGATCTTCCCGTACTCCACCAGCACGCGCGGTGTTCCCTCGAGCAGACGGCGCGCACGCGGGCTGCGGTAGAGGAGGCGCGCGAAGGCGTAGTTCGCGGCGAACAGCGTGCCCGCTGCGACGAGGCCGCCATGCAGCGAGGTGTCGCTGCCGATGATCGAGCTCTGAAGCGCCTCGGAGACGATCAACAGCACCGCGAGGTCGAGCACGCTCGCTTGTGCGAGCTCGCGTTTGCCGCCGAGACGGAGCGCGAGCACCAGGAACGCGAAGACCGCGAGCGGGCGCGTGACGTGGGTTACGAGCCACAGGACCGGGTCCGCAGCTGCTGGCTGCACACCGAGCGCTGGCATGCCAGACGCTTCGTCGGTGCGGTCACTCCTCCTGCCGCGCCGACCGTGGCACGAGGGCGTTGCGCAACTGTCACACCACCCCTCATATCCGCGCTTGAGAACCACGCGAGACCGGCGCGCCGGACCACGACGGTTGGGCTCCTGTTATGGCAGAAGAGGCTCACCCGTTGCCACGCACCGATCGTGGTGTTGCGCGTCGGCCCCGCTTGCTCTGCCAGCGGCGGGTGCTCGTCACCGGCGCAGCATCGGGCATTGGCCGGGCAATCGCAGAGCGTTCGGCCCGCGAGGGCGCCGCGGTGGTCGTCAATCACCTGCCCAAAGAGCGGGCGGCAGCCGACGAGGTTCTTGCCAGCCTGCGGGACGCAGGTGCCCGCGCCGCCGCGATCCCGGCTGACGTAGCAGATGAGAGCGCGGTCGTCGCGATGTTCGACGAGGCCGAGCGGACGCTAGACGGCACCGTTGACGTGCTCGTCAACAACGCCGGGGTCGAGAGCCAGCATCCGCTGGTTCAGCTGTCGGTTGAAGAGTGGCGACGGGTTATCGACATCAATCTCACGGGGGCCTTCTCGTGTGCGCGCGAAGCTGCGCGCCGGCTTGTCGCGAGCGGTAGGGAAGGGGTCATTGTCAACGTCACAAGCGTCCATGAGCGCATACCCTCGCCCGGGTATGCGCACTACTGCGCGAGCCAAGCCGGGCTCGCGCTGTTCTCGCAGACGATCGCGCGCGAGCTCGCGCCGCACGGTATCCGGGTTGTCCAAGTCGCCTCAGGCGCTGTCGCCACACCCATCAACCGCAATGTGCTCGACGACCCGGCGGCGACGCGGGCCCTCGAGCGCGAAATCCCGCTGGGCAGGATCGCCGAGCCGCATGAGATCGCTGCCGCCGTGGTTTGGCTCGCCAGCGCCGAAGCCGGCTACGTCACCGGTGCGACGCTGTTCGTCGACGGTGGCATGACGCTGTATCCGCGCTTCCGTTAGTAGCGCGAGAGCGCAGGTCCACTGGGGGCGCGGGTCGCGCGCCTAGCATTCCCTGGCATGGCAGGAACGAGGATGCGCGCGGTAGTGCTCGAGCGCTTCGGGCCGCCCGAGGTGCTCGCACTCGCCGAGGTCGAGCGTCCCCGCCCCCGCTGCGGCGAGGTGCTGGTGCGGGTTGAGGCCGCCGCCGCTAACCCCGTCGACGCCAAGATCCGCGCTGCCGGCAGCTGGGCGGGTATTCCACTCCCGGCTGTGCTCGGCTACGACGCGAGCGGCGTCGTCGAGGAGGTCGGTGATGGCGTAACCAGCCTCAAGCCCGGCGACGAGGTTTGGTTGACGCCCGAGATCTTCGGCAACCGTCACGGCACCTACGCCGAGTACGTCGTCGCCAGCGAGCGCATCGTCGCTCCCAAACCGGTGAACCTCGACCACGTCGAGGCGGCGGCGGTGCCGCTCGCCGGTGGCACGGCGTGGGAGGCCTTGGTGCGCCGCCTGCGCCTGCGCGCCGGCGAGACGGTGCTGATCCACGGCGGCGCCGGCGGTGTTGGCTCGTTCGCCGTTCAGTTCGCCAAAGCGCTCGGTGCGCGCGTGCTCGCCACCGCCAGCGCCCGCAACCTCGAGACGCTGCGCGAGCTCGGCGCTGACGTCGCCCTCGACTACACGCGCGATGACGTCTACGAAGCGGCCCGCTCTGAGAACGGCGGTGCCGGCGTCGACGCCGTTCTTGATCTCGTCGGCGGCGAGATCGTTGCGCGCAGCGCCGAAGCGACGCGACCCTTCGGTCGCCTGGCGACGATCCTCGGACCCACCGGCGACCTCACCGCCCTCTACACGCGCAACCAAACGCTCTTCGGCGTTTTCCTGACGCGCGAGCGCGAGCGTCTCGACGAGATGCGCCCGCTTTTCGAGCGCGGCCAGGTGCGTCCGCTCGTAGACGAGGTGCGCTCGCTCGACGAGATCGTCGAAGTGCACCGCCGCCTCGACAGCGGCCACGGGCGCGGCAAGGTCGTGCTGCGCCCCAGCTGAGACACAACGACAAACTGCAACCCCGGTCCGCCGACCGCGTTAGGATCGCCACGAAGCCCCCTGACAGGTAGCCGGTAGCGCAGCGTCGAGCGCGCGACGCCGTCACCGGCAGGCGGCGCTTCGGGGAGGAGAGAGAAGCGGTGTCGTTGCTCGAGATCAGCGGCCTCGGCGTGCGTTTCGGCGGCGTGGTGGCGCTCGACGGCGTCGACCTCGCGCTCGCGGAGGGCGAGGTACACGGTCTCATCGGGCCGAACGGCGCCGGTAAGACCACGCTGTTCAACTGCATCTCACGCTTCTGTCGCCCGGCGGCGGGAGCGATCGTCTTCTCCGGCCGCGACCTGCTCTCCCTGCGCGCCCACGCCGTCGCCGCGGCGGGCATCGCCCGCACCTTCCAGAACCTCGCGCTGCTGCCGCGTCTCACCGTGCGCGAGAACGTGATGCTCGGCGGCCACGTCACTGCGCGACCGCGCTTCCTAGCCGCACTGCTCGCTGCGCCGGGCGAGCGTGCGCGCGAGCGCGACCTGCGCCGCGAGGCGGACGCCACCCTCGATCGCCTCGGCCTCGCGGCGATCGCCGACCGGCCTGTCGCCGGGCTGCCGCTCGGCACGCTCAAGCGCATCGAGCTCGCCCGCGCGCTCTGCGCACGGCCGCGCTTGCTGCTGCTCGACGAGCCCGCCAACGGCCTCACCCACGAGGAGGTGGAGGAGCTCGCCGAACTGCTCCTCGAGCTGCGGCGCGAGCGCGCGTTGACGATCCTGCTCGTCGAGCACCACCTCGGTCTCGTCTCACGCGTCTGCGAGCGCGTGTCTGTCCTCGACTTCGGCCGCAAGATCGCCGACGGACCGCCCGAACAGGTGAAAAGTGACCCGGCGGTCGTCGCCGCCTATCTGGGAGCTGCCGCGTGACGACCGTCGCTCCCAGCGGCCAGGCTTCGGCCACCGGCGCGGGCGGTCAGCCGCTCTTGGCGGTGCGCGGGCTGGTCGCGGGCTACGGTCCGGTGACGGTGCTGCGCGGCGTCGACCTCGACGTCGGCGAAGGCGAGGTCGTCGCCGTGCTCGGGCCGAACGGCGCCGGTAAGACCACGCTTTTGCGCGCGCTGAGCGGCGGTTGCCGCGCCAGCGGCTGGGCGACCTTCGCCGGTCGCGACCTGCTCGGGCTTGCGCCCGACCGCGTCGCGCGACTCGGCATCGCCCACGTCCCCGAAGGGCGCGGCACCTTCGCCGAGCTCTCGGTGCGCGACAACCTACGCATCGGCGCTTGGCGCCGGCGCGACCGCCAGCAAGTGGTGCGCGATATCGACGAGCTCCTCGACCGTTTCCCGCGCCTGCGCGAACGGCTCGACCAGCCGGCCGGATCGCTCAGCGGCGGCGAACAGCAGATGCTCGCGATCGCGCGCGGCCTGGTATCGGCGCCGCGGCTTCTGCTGCTCGACGAGCCGTCGCTGGGGCTCTCGCCCCGGCTCACCGCCGAGCTGTTCCAGCTGCTCGGCGAGCTCGTGCGGGGGCGTGGCGTCACCGCGCTGGTCGTCGAGCAGAACGCGCGCCTCGCGCTCGAGCTCGCCGACCGCGGCTACGTGCTTGAAGCCGGGCGCGTGGCGCTTGCGGGCAGCGCCGACGAGCTCGCCCGCGACGAGCGCGTGCGCAAGGCGTATCTCGGCGTCTGAGGAGGAGCGACCAGAGCGAGGAGAGAGCAAGGTGGAACGGCTCGCACAAACGATCGTCGACGGAATCGCCGACGGCTCTCTGTACGCGGCGCTCGCCCTCGCCCTCGTCCTGATCTTCCGCACGACCGGCGTCGTCAACTTCGCGCAGGGCGAGATGGCCATGGTCTCGACCTTCGTCGCCTGGTCTCTACTCGAGGCCGGATTGCCGTTGGGCGCGGCGATCGCCGTGGCGCTCGCGTTCGCCTTCGTCTTGGGTATGGCGGTCGAACGGATCGTGATCAGGCCCGTCGAGGGGCGGGGACCGCTCACCCTCGCGATCGTCACGCTCGGCCTTTACATCCTCCTCAACAGCGCCGCCGGCTGGATCTGGGGGTTCAACAACCGCGGTTTTCCGAGCGTCTTCCCGAGCGATTCGCTCAGCGTCGGCGGCGTCGACATCGCCGTCGAATCGCTCGGGATCGTGGTCGTGCTGTTGGTGGTCGTTGCGGCCCTCTTCCTGCTGCTCGAGCGCACGCGCATCGGGCTCGCCCTGCGCGCCGTATCCACCAACCCCGAGTCGGCACGGCTTTGCGGGATCTCGGTCGGCCGCACGCTGATGGTGGGGTGGGGACTCGCGTCCGTGCTCGGGGCGCTGGCTGGCGTGCTGATCGCACCGCGCATCTTCCTCGACCCGAACCTGATGGGCGGAGTCCTCATCTACGCCTTCGCCGCCGCCACGCTCGGCGGTTTCGACAGCCCCGTCGGTGCCGTGATCGGCGGTTGGGCGATCGGTCTCAGCGAAGCGCTCGCCTCGACCTACGTCGACTTCATCGGGTCGGATCTCGAGATCCTGGTACCGCTCACGGTGATCCTGGTGGTGTTGCTCGTCCGCCCGGCCGGTCTGTTCGGGCGTCGCGAGGTCGTGCGGGCATGAGCGCCCGCGCCGCCACCGCCAGCGTCTCGCCGCCCAAGCGGCGTGCACGCCGCCGCCCAAGCGCCCGTGCGCTCGCCTGGGCTGCGTGCCTTTGCGCGTTCGCGGCCGTGCCTTTCCTCTTCGACCCCTACCGCGTCGGGCAGTTCACGCTCGTCGTGATCTACGCGGTCGCACTGCTCGGTTTGAACTTGCTGCTCGGCTACGGCGGCCAGATCTCGCTGGGACACGGCGCCTTTTTCGCCATCGGCGCCTACGCCGCGGCGATCACCATCGACCGCACTGGGCTTCCCGCGCTGGCAGCGCTGCCCTTGGCGGCGCTTGCGAGCGGGCTCGCTGGCGCCCTCGTCGGCCTGCCGGCGTTGCGCATCCGCGGCATCTACCTGGCGCTCGTGACGCTGTCGGTGGCGCTCGTCGTGCCTCAGCTCGTCAAGCGATTCGACGAGCTCACGGGCGGGGCGCAGGGCATGCAGGTCGCGCAGCCGGCGGCTCCCGCCTGGCTCGGGCTCGAAGATGACCAGTTCCTGCACTTGCTTTGTCTGGCCGTCGCCCTGCCGCTGTTCGCGCTCGCCGCCAACCTCGTGCGCGGCGGCGTCGGCCGGGCGCTCCTCGCCGTGCGCGAGAACGAGCTCGCGGCGGTCGCCATGGGAGTCGACCTCGCTCGCTACAAGACCGCGGCGTTCGCGCTCGGCGCCGCCTACGCCGGTGTCGGCGGGGCGCTGTTCACGTTCGTCAACGGGTTCGTCGCGCCCGAGTCGTTCACGCTCGCGCTGTCGTTCGGGTTCCTCGCCGCCGTCGTCGTCGGCGGTTTGGGAACGATCGCCGGCGCTGTGTTCGGCGCGCTTTTCCTCGAGTTCGTGCCCGTGTATGCGTCGGACGTCAACGAGGCACTCGGCGGCGTCATCTACGGCGCTGTGCTGATCGCCTGCATGTACGTGCTGCCCGACGGGATCGCAGGTCTTGGACGACGGATCGGAAGCCGTCTGCACGGCCGGCGTGCCACGGCTGGCAGCGACGCGGCCGCGCCCCAGGTGCAAACCAAACGAGAGGAGGAGTGAGGTGAAACGACCGAGACACTTCCTCTACGCGCTCGTCGTGGCGCTCGTCGTCGCTCTGACGGCGGCCGCCTGCGGGCGCGAGGAGGAGACGTCGCCGGGCATCTCGGACAACGAGATCAAGATCGGCGGCAGCTACCCGTTCAGCGGACCGGCCTCGGCCTATCGCACGATCGCCGACGGCGTCCGCGCCTACTTCGCGAAGGTCAACGCCGAAGGCGGTGTCGACGGGCGCCGGATCCGCTTCATCACCTACGACGACGCCTACGAGCCGCAGCGGGCGCTGCAGAACGCGCGGCGGCTGATCGAGCGCGACCGCGTGTTCGCGCTCTTCAACACGCTCGGCACCGCCAACAACGTCGCGATCTGGGACTACACAAACCGCGAGAAGGTGCCACAGCTGTTCGTCGCCACCGGGGCCTCGATCTTCGGGGCCGATCCCGACAAGCACCCCTACACGATGGGCTGGCAGCCCGACTACGTGACCGAGTCGCAGGCGTACGCCGAGTACCTGAAGCGCACCAAGCCGCGGGCGCGGGTCGCCGTTCTCTACCAGAACGACGAGTTCGGTAAGAACCTGCTCGGCGGTTTCGAGCGGGCGATCCGCGGCTCCGGCATCCGCATCGTGGCGCGTGAAAGCTACGAGGTCACCGACCCGTCGATCGCCACGCAGATGCGGCGGTTGGCGACGTCGGGTGCCGACACCTTACTCGACATCACGACGCCACGCTTCTCGGCCCAGGCGATCGTCGGGGTGGCGCGGTCGGGTTGGCGGCCGCTCCACATTCTCAACAGCGTCGGTGCCTCGAAGCGGCTGGTCTTCCAGCCCGTCGGCTTGAAGCCGGCGACGGGCATCGTCTCGGCCGCCTATTTCAAGGATCCCGAGGATCCGCAGTGGGCGAACGACGCGGCGATGCGTGAGTACAAGGCAGCGATGAGGCGCTACGCCCCGCGCACCGACCCGAACGACACGTTCGCCACCTATGGCTGGGCGGTGGCGCAGACGCTCGTCGAGACACTGAAGAAGATGGAGGACCCGAACCGCGACTCGCTGATGGACGCGGCGCGGAGCCTCGATCTCGAGATCCCGATCCTGCTGCCGGGAGTTCGCGTCAAGACCAGCGAAAGCGACTACTACCCGATCGAGACCGTCCAGCTGATGCGTTTCGACGGCCAGCGCTGGCGGTTGCTCGATCTGCGCTACACGGCGCGGCGCTAGCTGCTCGATCCACGCCTGTGGGGGCGAGCGCTCGGGGCCGGCGCGGGACGCGTCGGCCCCGAGCCGCGCCCGCGGCTAGCGCGAGTGCCAGCGGGCCATGGCCCGTTCGAAGCGCTCATCGCTAAGCGCGGGATGGGGCAGCGGCCGATCCTCGCCTTCGGTCGCGCGGGGGCGTAGGCCGCGTAAGAGCAGCGGCACGTAGCGCCGCCACAGCTCAGGATCTTCGTCGCCGGCGAAGTCGGCGACCGCGCCGAGCATCAGGTGCAGCATCACGAGATCGCTCGGCTCGACATCGCCGCGCAGCACGCCGGCACGCTGCGCGCGCGTGACGATCGCGCGCACGAGCGGCGCGAGCCGCTCGCGCGCCGCTGCGATCCGTTCGCCACCGCGGCTCGTGCAGAGCAGAACCTCTTTCAGCGCGCGGTCGCGCGCCTGCATCTCGAACCCTTCGACCACGAACGTGACGATGCCGTGCCACGGGTCGTCCTCGGCCAGTGCCTTCTCGGCCAGCGCGACCATCTCGGCGATCCGCTTGTCGAGGATCGCGTCGATCAGCTGTTCCTTGCCGCCGAAGTGGCGGTAGACCGTTCCCACCCCGACCTTCGCGCGGCGCGCGATCTCTTCCACCGGCACGTCGAGGCCGTGGTCGGCGAAAGCCTCGGCGGCGGCCTCGATCAGCGCCTCGCGGTTGCGGGCGGCGTCGGCACGGAGCGTGAGCTTGGTCACGCTACGAAGGTTACAAACCGGAATTAGCGATTCCAATCGGAACTAGTGCTTCCGGTTTTGCTAACCTCCGCCCCGTCCCTGCAGCTCCTTCTCCCTCACCCCCAGCAGTTGGTCACTGGCGCAGTGCAAAAGGAGGTCAAGTTGAGCGAGCTTTCCGTGAACGGGCGCGGCGAGGCGCCCGTAGCGGGCGCCAGCAGCGCGCAAGCGAGCGGCCAGCACGCAGACGGCTGGCACGACACGCCCGACCACGTCGACCGCCGCTTGCTGGCGCTTGCCTCGGTGGTCGTGGTGGGCGCGTTCATGTCGATCCTCGACACGACGATCGTCAACGTTGCGATCCGCACACTCGCCGAGGAGTTCTCGTCGCCGCTGACGACGATCCAGTGGGTCGCCACCGCCTACACGCTCGCGCTCGCGACGGTGATCCCGATCAGCGGATGGGCGTCCGAGCGCTTCGGCACCAAGCGCCTCTACATCGGTTCGATCGTCCTCTTCGCCCTCGGCTCGGCACTGTGCGGACTTGCCTGGTCGGACACGTCGCTGATCGTCTTCCGCGTGCTGCAGGGGCTCGGGGGCGGACTGATCATGCCGGTGGGTATGACGATCCTCACGCGCGCTGCCGGTCCGCACCGGCTCGGGCGCGTTATGAGCATCGTCGGCGTGCCGATGCTGATCGCCCCGATCGTCGGGCCGATCCTCGGTGGCTGGCTCGTCGACCACGCCTCCTGGCACTGGATCTTCCTCATCAACGTGCCCGTGGGCATCGTCGGTGTGGCGATGGCGCTGGCGATCCTGCCCGCCGATCGGCCGCAACCGCTGCACCGCCTCGACGTGCCTGGCCTCGTCGTGCTCTCGCCGGGGCTCGCACTCGTCATCTACGGTCTCGCCGAGTCTGGCAGCCAGGGCGGCTTCGGCCACGCCAAGGTGCTCGTGCCGCTCGCGATCGGGCTCGTGCTGCTCGCCTACTTCGTACGCCACGGTCTGCGTGCGAGCGAGCCGCTCGTCGACCTGCGCCTCTACAAGAACCGCACCTTCAGTGCTGCGACGGCAACGCTGTTCGCGTTCGTGGTGGCGGTGTTTGGCGGTTTCTTCCTGGTGCCGCTCTACCTGCAGGCCGTTCGTGGTGAGGACGCCTTCCACACCGGTCTGCTTCTGATCCCCCAGGGTGTGGGGGCGATGCTGACGATGCCGCTCGCCGGCCAGCTCGCCGACCGGATCGCGACGCGCAAGCTCGTGTTTGCGGGCACCCCGTTGGTCTTCGCGGCGTTCGCGATCTTCACCCAGCTCGAGGCCGACACCCCCTACGCGCTCGTCTGCGGGGCGCTGTTCGTGATGGGGCTTGGGATGGGACTGTCGATGATGCCGCTCTTCACCGGAGCCATGCAGACGCTGCAGAAGCGCTCGGTGGCACGGGCGAGCACCCAGCTCAATATCACCCAGCAGGTAGCGGCGTCGTTCGGGACTGCGCTCTTGTCGGTGGCGCTCGCCAACGCCATGCGCGACCGGCTCGGCCCGGCCGCTGCGGGCGGTCGGCTCGGTGGCGAGGGTGGCGCCCAGATCCCGCCGGAGATGCGCGAGCGCGTGGCCGGACTGCTCGCCGACGCCTTCGGCTCGGCGTTCAGCTGGTCGCTGGCGCTGGTGGTCGTCGCTTTCCTCGTCGCCTGGTTGCTGCCGCGGCGGCGCCAGGTGCCCGCAGCTGCCGCTGTGGGCGACGAGACTGAGCCGGAACCGGTGATGGTGTTCGGCGCTTGAGAGCGGACCGCGCCGGGTCGAGCGAAAGAAAGCCGAGCGTGCCGCCTCGGCGGTGCGCCCGTGGGGGGCCGAAAAGGCGGCTGCCCGCCGCGCTAGCGCGGCGGGCAGCCTGCCCCTTTTATGTGCGGCGCGCGACCTGCCCCCTGCCGTTCGCGCCGTTTGCGAGCGCCCTGCCCGTCCTTGCAGCTGTCAGCTGCGGATGAACGGTTTTGCTTGGTCGAGCGCTTGCTGCTTGGTCAACGTCTTGTCGAAAGCACCGTTCGGTGTCGGGTTCTGGTCGCGCAGCGCCCGGATCGCGGCCGCGTGACGCGCCTCGACCTGGACGATGCCTCCGGCGGCGGTGAGAACCTCGCGCGACCGGATCGACGGTGCGGCGCCGTTGTAGGCGCCGACGCCGACCTCCTCGAGCGCCTGCGCCAGCTCGAGGAAGCTCGCCTGGTCGCGCATCGGGAACTGGAAGCGCGGCTTGCGAGCCGGCCGACCGCCGAGCTGGCGGATCGTGCGCGTGAGCGCGTCGACGTGGGCCGACTCGGCGTCGCCGAACTGGCGAGCGTAGGTGAGCGCTTCCCCGCTCAACCCGAGCTGTTGGGCGCGGCGGTAGAAGTCCGCTTCCAAATACTCGAGCGTGAGCGCGAAGTTGAGGATCTCGACGTCCCCGCTCTGCGCCAGCGCACGGCTCACGAACGGCCCGGCCACCGCAGTGCCGTAGGCGGCCGCGGCGGCGAGGGTGCCCTTCAAGAGCAGCGAGGCGCGGGTCATGCCGCCGACCTCGACGGCTGCGACGGCGCGCGCGTTTACCTGTTCCATTTCGTCTCTCCTCCGGTGGTGGCCGATGGCGCTCAGCTGACGATGAACTGCTCGACTTGGCGCAGCACTTGAGCGCGGCTCGCCGGCTTGGCGAACGGCCCGTCGGGCGACACGTTCTGTCCGACCAGGCGGTTCAGCACCGCCGCGTGCCGCGCCTCAACGCTGTGAATCGACAGCGCCGCGGCGAGCACTTCCTTGCTCTTGATGCGAGCCGCCTGACCGAGGTAGGCGTTAGCGCCAAGGTTCTCGACCGTCGCCGCCAGCCGCGCCACCTGGTTCGCGTTGTCGAGAGGGAAGCGCGTGCGCGGCGCTGCTACCGGCGTGCCGCCGAGCTTGCGGATCGTCTGCCGCAGGGCGTCGACGTGCTGTGCCTCCTCGTCGCCGAAGCGCTTCAGCAAGTCGGCGGTCTTGCCCGAGAACAAGCCTGCCTCGTTGACCTTGCGGTAGAAGTCAGTCTCGAGGTATTCGAGCGTCAGCGCGTAGTTGAGGATGTCGAGATCGCCGCGCGACGCCTTCCCCCCGCTGCCGCTCGTAGCGGTCCCGCTCTCGCTCTCGTTGTCGCCCCCACAGGCGGCGAGAAGCACGGTCAGTGCCGCCGCAGTGCCCGGCCCGGCCATGCGCATGAAGCGCTTGCGCGAAAGCGGGTCGCGCGCGAGCTCCGCGAGCGCGCTCTCGCCGGCCGGAGCTTCTCGCCCGCTGCGCGCCGGTAGTTGTCGATCGCTCACCTGCTACCTCCTCGGGATCGCTTCTGTGCCTGGTCTCGGTTACGCGGGCGCTGCCCGCGCGGATCAATCGCGCGAACGGGCCGCGGGCGTGCCAAGCTGTGATCCGACGGCGCGAGATGCGCGCACTTACGTCAGGTGGACGCGGACAGAGCGCGTCCGCGACCTGCGAACACAAAGATTCAGGGGGTTCTCGGTATGCCCAACATCGGGCCGATGGAACTGATCGTGGTGCTGATCATCGCGCTGCTCGTGTTGGGGCCGCGCAAGCTGCCCGAGGTCGGCCGCTCGCTCGGACGCGGTATCCGCGAGTTCCGGCACTCACTGCGCTCCGACACCCATGAAGGAGAGGCGGTCGAGTTGCGCGAGGAGCTGAGCGCTGCCGAACAGCTCGGCAGCCGCACGAGCGAGCGGCGTTCGCACGCGGCTACGCGCCCGCAAGGGGGCGGAGCCTGATCGCCACGAACACGATGGGCGGTGCCTGACACCCCCACAGGCAGCGAACACCCCGGCAACCGCTAGCGACCGCGCCGCGCCCAGGCGCCCTTGGCACGCATCCTCAAACCGGTCGAGCACGACGAGGAGCTCACGATCGTCGAGCACCTCGACGAGCTGCGCTCGCGGCTGATCGTCTGTCTCGTCGTCTTGGTCGCTGCCTTCGCCGTTTGCTTGTGGCAGAGTCGGCCGCTGCTCGGGGTGCTCAACGCGCCGCTCGAGCGCGCCGCCGACAAGGCGGAGCGAGCACCGACGTCGCTCAGCGGTCGCGAGCGCGAGCTGCGCAAGGCGCTGCGCGACGCGCTCGCTGCGCAGACGCGGGCGCTCGAACAGCTCGCCGAAGGGCGCGCTCTGTCGCAGCGCGAACGGCGCGCGCTCGCCGCGGCGGTGGCTGCGACGCGAAGCTCCGTCCGCCAGCTCGCGCGTTCGAGCGACGACACGCGGCCGGTCACGCTCAGCCTCGGCGAGCCCTTCACGCAGACGGTGCTCGTCGCGTTCCAGTTCGCGTTGTTGTTCGCGCTGCCGGTGATCCTTCACCAGGCGTGGGCGTTCGTGGCGCCGGCGTTCGCACCGCACGAACGACGGACCGCGCGCGCCCTGGTCATCGGCGCGCCGGCGCTGTTCGCGGCCGGCGTGGCGTTCGCCTACTTCGTCGTGCTGCCGACGGCGGTGGCGTTCTTGCAGCAGTTCAACGCCGGTGCCTTCGACGCTCTCGTGCAGGCCCGCAGCTACTACCACTTCGTGCTCATCACTGCGCTCGCCACCGGTCTGCTCTTCCAGCTCCCGTTGGCGATGGTCGGTCTCGTGCAGCTGGGGGTGGTGAGCTCCGACCAGTTGCGGCGCAACCGGCGGATAGCGATCGTCGTGCTCGCAGTCGTCGCTGCCCTGCTGCCCGGCACCGATCCGATCACGACGCTTATCGAGCTCGTCCCGATGGTGCTGCTCTTCGAGCTCGGTCTGCTCCTCGCGCGGGTTGTCGAGCGGCGCCGTGCGCGCGCCAGCGCGCTCGCCGATGCCGGCGCTGGAGGTGCCGCCTGATGCGGCTCTTCGGGGGGCGCACGAGCCGCTGGCAGCGACTCGCCGACGAGGAGCTGATCGAGGCGGCGGCGCGCGGCGTCGCCGAGGCGTTCGAGGTGATCTACGACCGCCACGCACAAGCCGCCTACTCGCTCGCCTACCGCATCGCCGGCAGCGTGCAAGTCGCCGAGGACATCGTCCAGGAGGCGATGCTCGCCGCTTGGCGGGGTGCGTCGGCCTACGACGCGCGCCGCGGCACGGTGCGCGCCTGGCTTTTGCGGATCGTCCACAACCGCGCGATCGATCTCTTGCGCCGCCGCGCCGTGCAGGAGCGGCTGCAGTCTGGCGAGGCGCTCGATCCCGAGGCGGGGGCGGGGCGCGACCCCGAGCGCGCGAGCAGCGAAGAGCAACAGGATCCGATGGTCGAAGCACTGCGCCGCGAGCGAGCGCGGGCCGTTGCGCGTGCCCTCGAGGCGCTACCCGAGGAACAGCGACGGGTGGTAGAGCTCGCCTACTACGGCGGTTTCACGCACACCGAAATCGCCGAGATCCTCGGCACACCGGTGGGCACGGTGAAAGGCAGGATGCGCCTCGCACTCGAGAAACTGCGCGGGCTCGAGCCGGTTCTGGAGCAGAGGTGAGGGCAACAGCGCGATGAGCGTTGCGGACAGCGACAAAGAACACGCCTGGGTCAGCGAAACGCTCGCGGCGTGGGCACTCGGCGCCGTCGGCGAGCGGGAGCGTGAGCTGATTGACGAGCACCTTGCCGCCTGCGACCGCTGCCGCGCCGAAGCTGACGCGCTGTTGGCGACCACCAGCGCCCTGGCCGAGGCGGTTCCACCGCGCACGCCCTCGCCGGCGTTGCGCGAGCGCGTGCTCGCCGAGGTGCGTGCCGAAGCGAGCTTGCTGCGCGCCGCGCGCGACACCGGGCATCGCGCCGGGAGCTCGTCGCGCCGCTGGCGCGAGCTTTTCCTGCCGGCCGCACGACCGCTCGCCATCGCCGGTGTCTTGCTCGCGATGCTGATAGTGGGATTCGCGCTCGGGTCGGTGCTCGACGGTGACATCGCCGGCGAGAGCCGCCGTCGCGTGCTCGCCGGTCGCATCACCGACCCGGCGCTCGCGAGCCGCGCATGGGCGCGGGCGACGGTCGACGAGCACGCCGTGCGCATCGAGGTGCGCGGTCTGCCGCGCCCGCCCGCCAACGGCGTCTACGAGGTCTGGGTCCAACAACCGGGCTCCGCGCCACGGCCGGCCGAGCCGCTCTTCGTCGCCACGCACGGAGCGGTCGAAGTGCCGGTGCGTTTGGGGGCGCGCGACCGCGTGATGATCACGCGCGAGCCCGCCGGCGGCAGCGAACAACCGACCTCGCCGCCGCTGATCGTCTTCGAGCCGACGTCCTAGCCGCTCGCCCTCTTGTGATCCGCGCGCGCGTGCGGCGCGCAGTAAGGGATCGACAGCTCTCGCACGAGGTCCCGCAAAAGGGACGGACAACAAGGGGGTACGAAAGCGATGTCCGAAGCCATCACGCTCGCCTACCGCGCAATCGACGAACAGGAGCGCGGTGCTAGCGCCAGCACGCGGCGCAACCTGATCAAGGGCGCTGCCGCCACCTTCGGCAGCCTCGGGCTACTCGGCCTTGTCGCCGACGACCGCGCCGTCGCGGCGATGGTGGCCCAGAACGATCCCCAAAAGCTCCTCAACATCGCCGCCACCGCCGAGGTGTTGGCGACGATCATCAACACCGAAGGCGCACGGCGCGTCCGCCTCGACCGGGTGACGAAGCGCAACGTTGCCGCCGCGGCGCAGCAGGAGCTCCAGCACTACAACGTTCTGCGTTCGATCGGCGGGCGCGAGCTAACCAAGCGGATCTGGATTCCCGACGCGGTCTTCCGCAGCCGCAAAGGGCTCCTCGAGACGCTCGAGTTCGGCGACCAGGTGTTCGTCAACGCGTACCTGATCGCCACGACCGTTTTCGGGCAGGCGGGCAAGGGAACCGAGGCTCGCTACGCCGCCGAGTTCATGGGTGTCGAGGCGGTGCACCGCGCGCTCGCCCGCCAGTCGCTCGGCAAGCTCGGCAACGACCGCGTGTTCATGCGCTACGCCTTCACCGACATCGACACCGCCGTGTCGCTGCTGCAGAAGGCCGGGATCGGTTTCGGGCAGAAGGGCAAGTCGCCGGGACGCTTCTACGACTTCGACGTCGTGCGGCGCAGGACGCCGAAGGTGCGGGGCGTCAACACCTTCAACGTGCGCTGAAGGGGTCGGTCGCGCACGGGAGCGGGCGGGCGCATCCCGCCCGCTCCTTTTTTCGTTTGCGCGCAGAAACGTCCGCGCTCTTCGCCAGGATCGCCGGCGGTGGCAGTGCGGATCCTCCACATCGCCGACGTTCATCTCGACCGGCCGTTCGTCGGCGTCGCGGCCGAGCGACGCCGACAGCTGCGCCGTCGCCTGCTCGACACCTTCGCGCGCGCGCTCAAGGTAGCGGTGGAGCGCCGCTGCGACCTCGTGACGGTTGGCGGCGATCTGTGGGAAGAAGAGAACGTGACGCGCAGCACCCGGCGCGAGGTAGCGGCCCTACTCGCTCGCGTCGGGTTACCGGTCGCGATCGTCGCCGGCAACCACGATCCGATCGTCCCCGGCGGCAACTGGCAGCGCACCGAGTTGCCGGCCAACGTGCACCTCTTCGGCGCCGTGGAGCTCGAGTGCTGGCGTCCGCTCGCCGGTTCGGCGGCACCGACAATCTGGGGCGTTTCGTGGGGCGGGGGGCAGCTCAGCGCCGACTTTCTCGCCCGTCCGCTCGAGCAGCGTGGCGCTGGACCGGCGCTGCTCTTGCTGCACGGCACTGCCGGCGGTGTCGCCGCTGGCGACGTCGGCGATCGCCACTGCCCGTTCGAGCCGGGCGCGGTGCGGCGCGCGGGTTTCGAGCTGTGCCTCTGCGGTCATATCCACAAGCCGCAGGTGGTCGAGAGCGGCGGCCGCGCGGCCGTCGTCTACCCGGGCTCGCCGTTCCCTCTTGCTTTCGACGAGGCGCACGATCACGGTGCCCTGCTCGTGACGATCGACGGTCCCGCGGTGGAGATCGAGCGCGTTCCGCTCGGCGCGCCTCCCTGTATGCGCGTCGCTGTCGACTGCGCCGGTGCGGAGTCGGCGGTGGCGCTGCGGGAACGTGTCGAAGCTGCCCTCGCCGAGGCGGGGATCAAGGCCGACGGCGTGGAGGGGGGCTTTGTTACCGTCGAGCTCGTTGGTGCTGTGGCCCCGACGCTCGGTCGCGACCTTGACGAGGCGCTCGCACCGCTCGCTGCGCGCTTCGACGCTCTGCGCGTCGTCGACCGCACCCGCCGCGCTTACGACCTCGACGCGATCGCACGGCTCCCCACGGCGCGCGGACGTTTCGTGCGTGCGCTGCGCGAGCGGATCGCGCACAGTGCAGGGCGCGAGCGCAAGGTCGCGGAGCTGGCGCTCGAGGCCGGACTGCGGGCGCTCGACGGCGACGAGCCGTTGTAGGGAGCGAGCGGTGCGCTTCATCGCTGTCGAGTGCGAGGGGTTCGGGCGGCTTCACGGGCGCTTCGAGTTCGCACCAGGGCTCACTGTGGTGACCGGCCCCAACGAAGCCGGGAAAAGCACCCTGCACGAGCTTCTCTACCGCCTCCTCTACGGCTTCCAAGCGCAGGAGCGCCGGCGCGGCAAGGACGGCCGGCTGTCTCCCTGGGAGGCGCGCCGGCCGTGGGACGCCGGTTGCCGCTACGGTGCCGTCGCCTTGATCGCCGACCGCGCCGGCCGCGAGCTGCGCGTCGAGTGGGACTTCGAAAAGCACCGAGTGCGCGTCCTCGACGCCCGCACCGGCACCGATCTGAGCAAACACTTCCGCGGCAAGGGGCGCGACGTCGTGCTCGGCAACTTCCTGCTCGGCCTCGGGCGCGAAGAGTTCCGGCAGGTTTGCTGTCTCGCCCAGGGCGACGTCGATCCCCCGAGCGGCGCTGCCGTCAAGGAGCTCGGCGAGCGGCTGCGTGCGCTGGTGGAGAGCGGCAGCGAGTCGGGCAGCGTGGCAGCCGCGGTCGAGCGCCTCGAGCGCGCGGCGCGCGAGCGGCTCGGTGTCGACCGCCGTAGCCGCGACTGGGGGCCGCTCAGCGGAGGTCGGTGGGATCGCTTGCTCGCGCGCGAGCGACAGGTGCTCGCAGAGCTGGAGCGTGCGGAGACGGAGCGCGCGGCGGTCGCCGCGCTGGTGCTCGACCTCGCCGAGCTCGACCAGCGACGCGAGCGCCTGGCGGCGAGCGTCGAGGACGAGCGCCAGCGCCACCTCGCCCTGCGGGTCGCGCAGGCTTCGGCGCGGCTCGACCGTGCACGCGCGCTCGCCGAGCGCGCGGCAGCGCGCCCCGAGCGACCGGTGGCGCTTCCGAGCGGCCTTACGGAGCGTGTCGCCCGCCTCGTCGCGGAGCTCGAGAACGCCGAGCGAGCGCACCAGGAGAGCGAAGAGCGCGCCCGCCGGGAGCGCGAGCGGGGCTCGCTGCTCGAGACGGAGCTCGACCAGCGCCAGCGCGAGCTCGCCGCGGTCGCGCCCGACGGCGAGCCCTCGGCTGCCGGCCGCAAGCGCGTCGCCGAGCTGGCCGCGCGCGTCGAGGCCCGCCGCCGCGAGGTCGCGGAAGCTGACCCTGCGAGCGCTGCCGGAGGCACGGCGCGGGCGCGCGCCGAGCGCTTGCGTGCGGCACGCGAGCACCTGCGTGACCTCGAGCGCTCGGCGCAGATCGCGGCTCGCGGCGCGCTTTTCGCGATCCTTGCCGCACTCGGGTCGGGGCTCGCGCTCGCCGTGGCCGTCGGCACGGCGGCGGCGATCGCCGGCGCGCTGGTCGCTGGCGCTGCGGCGGCGCTCGCGCTGCGGCGGCGCGCGCAGGTTCGACGGGCGATCGCACGCACGCTAGGCGAGGCGGGGGTCGCGAGCCCGGCGCTGCTCGAAGACGAGCTGGTCGCCGCCGAGGCCGAGCTCGCAGCGCGCGAGCGCAGCGAGCAGCTCCTCGCGAGCGACGAGCAGGAGCTCGCGCGCTGTCTCGACGAACACGGCGCACCGGCGGGGCCCGAGCCGCTCGCGCGGGCGCACGCCTACCTTCGCGCGCTCGAGCTCGCCGAGCGCATCGCCGCCCTCCGTGCCGAGCTCGCACGTGTCCACGAGGTCACGGCGGCAGCGGAACGCGCGAGCACGCGCTGCGAGCAGGCACGCTCAGCCCTCGCCGCAGCGCTCGCCGAGGCAGGCATCGCCGACCGCGATCTGCGCGCCGCGATCCGTCGCTTCGACGAAGTTCGCGAGCAGGCCGAACGCGACGCGCGGGCCGTCGAGCTCGCCGAGCGTGCCGGCGCCGAGCTGCGCGCCCTGACCGCCGGTCGCCCGCTCGCCGACCTCGAGCGCGAGCGCGCGGCGCTGGCGCGCGAGCTAGACGAGCACGTCGCGCGCTGGGGGGCGCGGGTCGCTGAAGCCGCGCAGGCGACGGCGCGCAACGCCCACCGCGCCGAAGCGCTCGCCGATCTCGAACGGCGCGTCGACGAAGTGGCCAGAAGGCTGGCGCAACGAGAAGCGCAGCTCGCCGAGCTCGAGCGTCGTCGCCACGGTCTCGAGCGCGAGATCGAGGCACGCGAGCGGCAGCTTCCCGACCCGGCTGACCTGCGCGCCGAACTCGCCGCGATCGCCGAGGAGTGCCGCACGATCGAACTGCGGCGCGACGCGATCCGGCTCGCGATCGTGGAGCTGCGGACGGCTGCCGCCCAGGCGCACCGCGAGTTCGCGCCGCGGCTCAACGAGGCGCTCGCGCGCGTTTTGCCGCGGATCACGGGCGGACGCTACCGGCGCGCGTTCGTCGCCGAGGACCTCGCCGTAGCGGTCGAAGCGCCCGAAACGGGCGCGGTCGTCTCGGCCGAGCAGCTCAGCCGCGGCACGCGCGACCAGATCTACCTTGTGGAGCGCTTGGCTATCGCGCGTCTGCTCGACGAACAGGCGGGTGGCGGTGTCGCGCGCGGCGCGCAACCTCGCGGCCGCGCCCCGCTGCTCCTCGACGACCCGTTCGATCGCTTCGACGCGCTGCGGCTCGCGGCCGGTCTCGAGCAGATCGTCGCCGAGGCACGGGAGCGCCAGATCGTTCTCTTTGCCGAAGAGCGGTCGCACGTCGATGCGCTCTGCCGGCTGGATCCCGGTTGCCGGGTGATCGAGCTGCCCGCACCGGAATTGCCAGGACGACAGCGAGCCGAGGAGGGGGAGGAGGCAGGTTGAGCGCAGAAGGTCGCGCAGGCGAACGCAAGTCGCCATCCGCCGACGGTGCCACGGCCGGGGCACCGGAGCTTCCAGCCACGCTCGACGAGTTCTTCGACATCGCGCGCGAGCGTCTCGATCCCGGCACGTTCGGCTACTACGCCGGCGGTGCCGGTGCCGAGATCACGCTCCGCGACAACGAGCAAGCCTGGGCGCGCTTGCGCTTGCGGCCGCGCATGCTCGTCGACGTCTCGCGCTGCGAAACGTCGACGACTGTGCTGGGCGAGGACCTCGCCCATCCCGTGTGCGTCGCGCCGACAGCGTTCCACCGGCTCGCTCACCCCGAAGGCGAGGCGGCGACCGCTGTCGGTGCCGAACGCGCGGCGGCCCCGTTTTGCTTGTCGACGTTGGCGACGGCGCGCCCCCGCGAGGTGGCGGCCGCTGCGCCTGCCGGCAGGCGCTGGTTCCAGGTTTACGTGTTTCGTGATCGCGGGGTCACGCGCGCGCTTTGCGAAGAGGCCGCGGAGAGCGGCTTTCGAGCTCTTTTCCTCACCGTCGACGTGCCGTTTTTCGGTCGCCGCGAGCGCGATCTGCGCAGCGGTTTCGCGCTCCCGGCGATCGACGTTCCGAGTCTCGCTGCAGCCGTCGGCGAGCCCGGTGCGAGCCTCGATATGCGCGCGATCGGCGAGCTTCTCGACGCCTCGCTTACCTGGCGCGACGTGGAAGAGCTCGTCGGGACGAGCGATCTCCCTGTCGTCGTCAAGGGGGTTCTCACAGCGGAAGACGCCCGCCGCGCGGTCGCGAGCGGCGCCGCGGCGGTCGTGGTGTCGAACCACGGCGGTCGGCAGCTCGACGGCGTGCGGGCGAGCGCCGACGCGCTGCCGGAGGTGGTCGAGGAGGTCGGCGACGAGGTCGATGTGCTGGTCGACGGCGGGATCCGCCGCGGCACCGATGTGCTGAAAGCGCTAGCGCTGGGAGCGCGGGCCGTGCTCGTCGGGCGGCCAGTGCTCTGGGGGCTGGCGACGGCGGGGACAGCTGGGGTCGAGCGCGTTTTGCGACTGCTGGTCGACGACTTCGCGCTCTCGCTCGCGCTGTGCGGCGTGCCGCGGGCGCGCGATCTCGACCGCTCGGTGCTGGAGCGCCCTCCGCGTGGCCCGAGCGTGTCGAGCGTCGATGGTTCGCTCTGAGTGCCGCGCGAGCGCGACGGCACGGCTGGCAGTTCGGGCGCTCCCCGCTAGCGGCGGGTGTCGGCGCGCTGCGCGGACGGTTCGACGCGGCTCGCGAGCGTGCGGCAGCCGTCTTGGTCAAGCTCGAAGGTGAGTTCTTGCACGCGCGCCGAACGCATCGCAGCGCTGACCGCCTCGCGCGCACCGGGAGCGAAACAAAGCAAAAACCCGCCGCCGCCCGCACCCATCAGCGCCACCGCTGCCGCCCCGGCGCGGCGAGCGATCGCCCGCAGCTCGTCCGCGCGTGGCGGCACCGCGCCGGGTGCGCGCCGCCGTTTGAGATCCCACTGCGCGTCGAGCGCCCGCGCCCAGCGATCGACGTCGCCTCGCTCGAGCGCGTCAGCGACGTCTTCGGCGAGCTGGCGACTGCGGTGAAGGATGTCGAGAGCGCCGCGATCCCCTCGGCGCACACCACGCGCGACGTTCGACAACAGGCGCGACGCCGACCTTCGACCCCCGATGAAAAACAGCGCCGTGTCGTTCGCGAGCGCAGCTGCCGAGCGTGGGTGAAGATCGAGGCTGCGGGCCTCCACGCTGCCGTCGCGCTTGAAGCTGTAGGCACGCACTCCACCGAACGCCGCGGCGTACTGGTCGTGCTTTCCTACCGAGCGCCCAACCACCTCGATCTCGATATGGCAGGCAGCCTCGGCCAGGCGCTCGCGTTTGTCGGGGCGAGGCTCGCTGCCTGTGTCCTTCAACGCGTCGAGCGCGCGCAGCGTGCACACGGTGAACGCGCCCGATGAACCGAGACCGGTGCCGGGAGGTACCTCGGCGACGCTCGCTAGCTCGAGCGGCTGGCCGTCCCAGTGAAGGTCGAGCAGCGCTCTCAGGAGCGGGTGGCGGACCGAGCGCGCCGAGACCACCTCTTCGTAAGCCAGGTGCTTGAGCCGGAAGCGCCCGTCGATCGACGGGGCAGCTGTGACATAGACGTAGCGGGCGATCGCTGCCGAAACAGCGAAGCCCTCGTGACGCGAGAAGTAGGCCGGTAGGTCGGTGCCGCCGCCGCCCAAAGCAAGGCGCAATGGAGCCCGTGCCACGACGGCTTTCATGGGGCGCATTCTGGCGTCTTCCCGACCCCGGTGTGAAAAGGCGGCGTGTACGGGGGGTCGCCGACGCCTCGCGTTGCGCCGTCGCGGCCGTCTCCTGGCTTGTGTTCGGTCCCGCTGGCGGCGCGAGCGGTCGCGCCTCGCGGCGCGAGCGTTCGTGGCTACCTAATCGGAGCGCGCAGGGGCGCCTTTGCTCACCTTGCTAAGGCTGCGGCCGCCGGCGTAACTACCCTCACTGCCGTCGTTGCCCGCTTGCCGATCGCCTCTGTCAGCGGCAGGGGGAACCGGCGACTGGGGAGGCGCCGAGCTGCGCTCAGGCGGTTCCCTATAGCCGCCGCTTCGGTCTTTCGGGCGTGAGCTGCTCGGACGCGGCGCCTGTGTCGGCGAAGGCGCCCCGGTGCGTGGGCGTGTATCGGCACGCGTGCGCGGTGCCGCCACGCGCTTGCGAACCCCGGCCGTCGCGCGTTGCCGCCCGCGTGCGATCTTGCGGGCGCGCCCGGAGTGCGTGGCGCGCTGGCGATCGCGCCCGCGGCGGGCGCGATCGCTGGTGGCGTGCTGGCGCCGCTTCTCCTGTGCGGCGCGCGCTCGCGACCGCTCGCCGTCTGTGCCGCTCCCGGTCCGCACCCGGCGTTGATCGGCGTTGCGTCGCTTGCCGCCGGCTGCGCTGCCGCGGGCAGCGTCGGGGCCGGCTGCGCGTCCGGCGCGAGTGTCCGCAGTCGCGGCGCGGTGTGCGCCGTCTTGCACAGCGGCGCCGCTTCCGCCCGGTTCCTTGCTCGCGGTGGTGGCGAAGTGCTTGACAGCCGCCGTGCCGCCGGTCGCGCCGACGCCGAGCGCTAGCGCCGCAGCCACGACCTTGGCAGCGAACGCGGCCCCGCCGGCGCTCGCCGCGCCCGTCACGGCGCTGCCAGCTGCAGCGGCGCCACCAGCCGCGGCGACGCCACCCGCCCCTGCTGCGGCCCCGCTGCCGGCCATCGCGCCACCGGCGGCGACGCCGCCCGCGCCAGCGGCCACGCCACCCGCCGAGCTTGCTTGGTGCAGCCCGGCGCCAGCCGCCAGCGAGCTCTTTAGCGCCGGCGTCACCGCCACCGGCAGGGCGAGCGCGAGCAGCGCACGCTGGCGCGCAACGCGCTGCCGGAACTCGCGGCAGCCTGGGCAGCTGCGCAGGTGTAGCGCGATCGGGCTGCGGCGCAGCGAGCCGCCGCGCAGCGTCGCCAGCTCCTCGCGCACCTCGGCGCATGGGCGCTCGCGCGCCTCGCGCATCTTGATCAACGTCGTGCGTGCGCGAAAGACGAGCGCCTTCACCCTGGCCGTCTCCACTCCGAGCACGTGCGCGATCTCGCTCTGCGACATGTCCGCGAGTTCGAAAAGAAGCAGCGCTGCACGCTGGTCGTGGGGAAGCGCGCGCAGGTCGGCGAGGACCGCGCGGATCTCCTCGCGCTGCTCGACGGTGACAGGTTGGGCTGCCTCCGCGTGCTCCCCGCCGAGCGCGGTCGTGCGACGTTCGCGCAAGAGCGATAGGCAGCGGTTCCGTGCCACCGTGTAGAGCCAGGGTTTGAAGGCGAGCTCGCGCCCGGTGCCCGAGCGCAGCTCGCGGTAGGCGGCGGCGAAGGCGTGCTGCACGGCGTCCTCGGCGTCGTCGTGCGAGCCGGTGAGGTGCCGACAGAAGCCGAGCAGTGGGGGCAGGTGTCGCTCGAAGAGCACCTCGAACGCGCGGTCGTCGCCGCGCTGCACGCGACGCACCAGCTGTTCGTCTCCGAGCTGGCGAAGCAGTGCCTGGGGCAGCAGGGTCCGCTTGCGCGGGCGTCCGCCGCGGTTCTCCCCGCCGGGCTCAGCTTCCTTGCTTGCCACCATCGCTGCCCCTCGCGCCTCGGGCTTGTCGACCGAAGCTCGCGCGGTCCGTCGCTGCTTCTATCGGTCCGGCAGCGCTCACGCTTCACGTCCTCCTAAACGCGTGGACGTTCGGCAGGTTCGAAAGTTGCGCGGGTACGTCCTCTCCGAGCACGACGACGGTCGCCGATCACGATTTTTCGGAAACTCGCGAACCTCGTCCCGGCGCGCGCGTTTAAGGGGCGTAACTCGAGAGAGGAATCCCCGGTTCCAGCAACCCAGTGGAGCGGAGGCAGAGGAGATGCGAGCGAGAGTTTTCAGATGGGTGGGGGTAGCTACGGCGGTGGCGGCGATCGTGCCGGCTGCAGCGGTCGGCAAGCCGTCGAAGGCCGAGCTCAAAGCGGCGGTGCGCGAGGCCAAGCACGAGTGCAAGCTCGAGCGTGGTAGCACTGACGCCACCCGGGCAGCGTTCCGCGCCAAGTACGGGTCGCTTGGCCTCGGGCGCTGTGTCAAGGTGCGCACCAGGGACGCGCTCCGCGAAGCGGCGCAGGCACGGCGCCAGGCGCTTAAGGACTGCAAGGCCGAGCGCGCCCAGGATCCGGCTGCTTTCGCGGAGAAATACGGCACCAACCGCAACCGCCGCAACGCGCTCGGGCGCTGCGTCTCGCAGAAGATGCGGGTGATCGCCGCGAAGCAAGACCGCGCTGACCGCGAAGAGATCAAAGCCGAGCACAACGCGGCTGCCGCTTGCCAGGCCGAGCGCAGCCAGGATCCCCAGGCGTTCGCGGAGAAGTACGGCACCAACCGCAACAAGCGCAACGCCTTCGGCAAGTGCGTGTCACAGCGGGCTCGCGCCGACCAGGAGAGCGAACAACCGGAGCCGAACGGCGACGCCCATGGCGGGCAGCCGAACGAGCACCCGAACGGAGGAAGCGGCCAGGGTGCCCCCGGCTCCGGCGCGGGAGAGGGGTCGAGCTCTCCTGGCACGGTCTGACGGGGGCTCGCGCCATACGAGAAAAACGGCGCCCAGCGCCGGTGCAGAGGGTCGGGGCGGGGTCTTCGCCGGGTGCGGAGACCCCGCCCTCGTTCGCGCCGCGGTCCGTCCAGCGTCTCGCGGCGCGTGTCGCTCCGGGTCTTGGCTGGCTCGCCAGCCAAGTGCTAAATTGACATGGTGTTAAGGGAGCTCGGGGCGGCTGCTCTGCCAGCGTGCGCACAGCGGCAAGCGCCGCGCAGGCTTGCCTAGGCTTGCGCCGGTGCCGGGCCGCTGGTGCCCCCGCGCACGGGGGCAATGCAGCCGCCGCGATCACCGACACAGGCCACTGAGGCCAAGCGACCGATCAGGGAGGGAGCGGAGAAACCGTGCTGCGCATAGGGCGCGTTTGCATAGTCGGAGCGGGTTCCTCGGGCATCGCGGCTTGCCAGGTGATGCAAGCCAACGGGATCGATTTCGATTGTTTCGAGCGTGGTTCGCAGGTCGGCGGCAACTGGCGCTACGAGAACGACAACGGGATGTCGTCCGCCTACAAGTCGCTGTTCATCAACACCTCGCGGCGGATGATGGAGTACCGCTCCTACCCGATGCCGGACGACTACCCGGACTACCCGCACCACAGCCAGATCGCCAAGTACTTCGACGACTTCGTAGACCACTTCGGTCTGCGCGAGAAGATCACGTTTCGCCACGAGGTCGAGCGCGTCGAGCCGAGCGACGACGGCTGGCTCGTCACGGTTCGCAACGTCGACACCGGCGAGCGTCGCAGCGCCGTTTACGACGCCGTGCTAGTGGCCAACGGCCACCACTGGCACCCGCGTTACCCGGAGCCGCCGTTCCCGGGCCAGGAGACCTTCGTGGGCGAGCAGCTGCACAGCCACTACTACCGCGAACCGGACGAACGCTTCGTTGACCGCACCGTCCTCGTCCTGGGTTTCGGCAACTCGGCTGTCGACATCGCCTGCGAAAGCTCGCGCGTGTCGAAGATCACCTATCTGGCGATGCGCCGCGGCGCGTGGGTGATTCCCAAGTACATCGAGGGCAAACCGGTCGACCAGCTCCAGAACGAGTGGACGAGCCGCCTGCCCTTCCGGCTCCAGCGCTGGTACCTGCAGCGTCTGATCGTCAAGACACAAGGCCGCATGGAGGACTACGGTCTTCCCAAGCCCGACCACAAGTTGGGCGAGGCGCACCCGACGATCTCCTCGGAGCTGCTTCCGCGCATCGGCCACGGGCGGATCAAGCCCAAGCCCAACATTGCGCGCATCGACGGCGACACCGTCCATTTCGTGGACGGCTCGAGCGCCCAGGTGGACACGATCGTCTGGTGCACCGGCTACAAGATCGACTTCCCGTTCCTGCCGCGCGAAGTGGTCGACCCCAAGGACAACCGCGTAGAGCTCTACCGGCACGTGGTGCATCCCGACTGGCCGGGGCTCTACTTCATCGGTCTCGTGCAGCCGTTGGGCGCGATCATGCCGATCGCGGAAGCTCAGTCGGAGTGGATCGCCGATCTTCTGCTCGGGCGCTGCGCGCTGCCCGACCGTGAGCGGATGCTGCGCGAGATCGAGCGCGACCAGCGCAAGATGCGCAAGCGCTACGTTGCCTCGCCGCGGCACACGATCCAGGTCGACTTCTATCCCTACATGCGTGCGATCAGGCGCGAGCGGCGGCGGCGCTCTCGGCGTAGCGCGCCCAGTCCGGTCGCCGTCCCGCGTTTGCAGACGCAGGGTGCTTCGTAGGGACGGTCAACGAGCAGCAGGGCACGGCGGCAAGGGGACAACTGTGTCGTGGGGGTAGCGCTACGCGCGGGAGGAAAGCGAACGATCGCGCGAGCGGTAGGCTGAGCGAACCGCCGGCAATCGCAGGAGGGGGAGAAAGATGGCTGAGGTCGAGACCGCGCGCAGGACCGGTACCAGCGACGGCGAGGGGGCGCAAGCCGCAGCGCAAGCTGCTGCCGAGAGCTCCAGCAGTGGTCGCAGCTCCACCGACAGCCGTCTCGAGGTCCGCAACCCCGCTACGGGCGAGGTCATCGCTCGTCTAGAGCAGGTCGATTCGGCGGGCCTAGCCGCGATGGTCGAGCGCGCCCGCGCTGCGCAACCGGCGTGGGAGGCGCTCGGTTTCGAGGGTCGCGGACGTCTCTTGCGCGAGCTCCAGCAGTGGGTGCTGCGTAACGACACCCGCATCGCCGACACGATCGTCGCCGAGAACGGCAAGGCGTTCGAGGACGCGCTTCTCGCTGAGGTCGGCTACGCCGCCCAAGCGCTCGGGTTCTGGGCGAAGCGCGCGCCCAAATACCTCGCCGACGAGAAGGTGCACTCGAACTCGCCGTTCGTCTTCGGGCGCAAGCTGCGTGTGCGCTACGCGCCCGTCGGGCTCGTCGGCGTGATCGGGCCCTGGAACTACCCGCTCACCAACAACTTCGGTGACTGCATTCCGGCGCTCGCCGCCGGCAACGCGGTGATTCTCAAACCGGCGAGCCTGACGCCGCTCACGTCGCTGCTCCTCGAGGAGGGAACGCGCGAAGTCGGGTTCCCGGAGGGGGTTTTCCAGGTCGCGGTGATGCCCGGCAGCATGGCCGGCGAGCTGATCGACGCTGTCGACTACGTGATGTTCACCGGCTCGACGGAGGTCGGGCGCAAGGTGATGGAGCGCGCCGCGCGCACGCTCACGCCGGTGGGCCTCGAGCTCGGCGGCAAGGACCCGATGATCGTCCTCGCCGATGCCGACCTCGAGCGGGCGGCCAACGCTGCCGTCTACTACTCGATGCAAAACACCGGCCAAACGTGCATCTCGATCGAGCGCGTCTACGTCGAGGAGCCGGTCTACGACGAGTTCGTGCGCCTCGTCGTCGAGAAGGCGCGCAAGCTGCGTATCGGGCGGCCGAGCGGCCCCGGCTCCGTGGACGTCGGGGCGATGACCTCGCCCGAGCAGCTCGAGATCGTCGAGCGGCACGTTCGCGACGCTGCCGAGAAGGGCGCGCGGATCCTCGTCGGCGGCAAGCGCGTCGACGGCGACGGGCTGTTCTTCGAGCCGACGGTGATCGCCGACGCCGACCACTCGATGCTCTGCATGCGCGAAGAGACGTTCGGTCCGACGCTGCCGATCATGAAGGTCCGCGACGTCGACGAGGCGATCCGGCTCGCCAACGACTCGCCCTACGGCCTGCAGGCGTCGGTTTGGACGCGCGACACCGAGAAGGGCATGCGCGTCGCACGCCAGGTCGAGGCCGGTGCCTGCTGCGTCAACGACGCGCTCGTCAACTACCTGGCGCTCGAGCTGCCGATGGGCGGCTGGAAGGCGTCGGGACTCGGTTCGCGCCACGGCGCCGACGGGATCCGCAAGTACACGAAGAGGCAGTCGATCCTCGTAACGCGTTTCGCGCCTAAGCGCGATCTGCACATGTTTCCCTACCGGGCGCGGACGACGCGCTTGCTCGGACGTCTGTTCCGCCTGCTCTGGGGTCGGCGTAGCGGCTAGCGGCGCAACTCGGCAGTACAAGCCCGCGGTACTAACGGCGCGCGCGCCGCAAGAGCGAGAGCGCAGCGAACGTAGCCGCCGCCACCGCAGCGGCGATCGCTGCTACGCGCCGCTCCCGCGGCCGCTCGCTGCCCGCGGCTTCCGCCGACGGCGAGCTGTCGGAGGTTCCCGCCGTGTCCGGCGCGGGCACCGCGAACTGCTCGGCGGCAAGAACGTCGTGCGGCTCTTCGATCCCGCTCGGATCTATCGGCGGTCGCTCGGGCGGCGCCGGGATCGCGAACTGGTCGGCGGCGAGAACGTCGTGAGGTTCCTCGATTCCCGTCGGGTCGGTGGGCGGTCGGCGCGCATCGGGAGCGGGAACCGCGAACTGCTCGGCAGCGAGGATGTCGTGCGGCTCTTCGATCCCGCTCGGGTCGACGGGTGGCGCCGGCGCGCGACGTTCGCGTTCCACGCCGCCAATCGTGCCACACAACCGCGCGTGGAGCTACCACGGACACTGGTCGTCGGTGAGCTCGCCGCCGGACGCGCTGGTAGCGTGAACAGCCGTGCACGACGACCCGACTCGACTTCTGCGCACGCCGAGCGGCGGCGGTCGCCGACCGCGCCGCCGTCCTGATCCGGCCGTTGTTCGACGGCGGCGCCTCGCCCTGGCGGTCGCGGCCGGGTTGGTGCTCTTGATCGTCGTCGTCGCCGTCGCTTCCGGCGGAGGTGGCGGGAGCGCCGACGAGAGTGTTCCCCAGACGATCCCCTCGCCGCCGCCGCCAGCGAACTTGAGCGGTGGCTCGTCGAAGACGGGTACCGACACCACCGGCACGAGCACGACTTCGACGACCTCGAGTGGCTCCACCGGCGGCGGCTCCGCCGGCAGCGGTAGCAGCGGCACGGCGACACCCGGCCAGGCCGGGGGCGGCGCTTCCGCGCCCTCGGCGTCCGGAGGCAGCGCCTCGGGCGGCGGCAGTAGCGGCAGCGGTTCGTCCGGGGCCTCGGGCGGGTCGACGCCCGGCTCCGCCGGTGGCGGGGCAGGGGCTCCCGCTCCCGGCACGCCGTAAGCCGCTCTCGCAGCGCGGGCACCGTGCGCGCGACGAACTACGCGGTCGTCGGCCACGTCGAGTGGTGCGACTTCGTCCGCGTGGACAAGGTGCCGCTAAGTGGCGAGATCGTGCACGCCGACGCCCACTTCGCCGAGCCTGCTGGGGGCGGCGCCGTCGCTGCCGTCGAGCTCGCGCGTCTCGCCGGCGACGTGCTCTTTTTCACCGCCCTCGGCGACGACGAGCTCGGCGCTCGCGCCCGGCAGCGGCTCGGCGAGCTCGGTGTGACGGTGTTCGCGAGCGAGCAGCGTCTCCCGCAGCGGCGGGCGCTGGTCTTCCTGGAACAGGGTGGCGAGCGCACGATCACCGTGCTCGGATCGCGTCTCGGCCCGGCGGGAGCGGAACCGTTGCCGTGGCAGCGCCTGACGGGAGCGGCCGTCTACTTCACCGCCGGCGACCGCACGGCGCTCGAGCGCGCTCGCCAGGGGCGGCTGCTCGTCGCCACCGCGCGCGCCCTCGACGTTCTGCGCGGCAGCGGTGTCGCGGTCGATGTGCTGGTGCGAAGCGGGCGCGATCGCGGCGAGCGCTACGAGCCGGGATGGCTCGAGCCCCCGCCGCGCGTCGTCGTTACGACCCTCGGGCGCGACGGCGGTTATGCCGAGCTCGCTGGCGGCGAGCGCCTCGAGTGGCGCGCCGAGGCGGTCGCGGACGACGAGATCGCCGACACCTACGGCGCCGGCGACTGTTTTGCCGCCGGTCTCACCTGGGCGCTCGGCAGCGGACGCGACCTCCCCGAAGCTCTCGCTGTGGCCGCCCACTGCGGGGCCGCGTGCGTGCGCCGCCAGGGCCCTTACGGCAGCCAGATCGCCGGCTGACCTGCGTCCAGCCCGGCCTTAGGGCGCGTGCTGGCAGCTAGAGAGCCTGCAGCTCCGAGACGATCTGCGAAACCGCTTCCTTGGCGTCGCCGAAGAGCAGCGCGCAGTTCTCCTTGTAGAAGAGCGGGTTGTCGATGCCTGCGAAGCCCGGGTTGAGCGATCGCTTGACGATAATCACCTGCTGCGCCTTGTCGACGTCGAGGATCGGCATGCCGTAGATCGGCGAGTCGGGCTGCTCGCGCGCCGCCGGGTTCGTGACGTCGTTGGCGCCGAGGACGAGCACCACGTCCACCTGCGGGAACTCGGGGTTGATCTCGTCCATCTCCTTCAGCTTGTCGTAGGGCACGTCGGCTTCGGCTAGCAGCACGTTCATGTGCCCGGGCATACGCCCGGCGACGGGGTGGATGGCGAAGTCGACCTCGACCCCACGCTTGTCGAGCTCGTCCATCAGCTCGCGCACGGCGTGCTGTGCCTGTGCCACCGCCATGCCGTAACCCGGCGCGATCACAACGCGGCGCGCGTAGGCCAGCTGGATCGCCGCGTCGGCGGGGTCGGTCTGGCGGACCGTGCGGCCCTCGGACGCGGCCGCCGTGGCAGCGGCGCCGGCGGGCGCGCCGCCGAAACCACCGGCGACGATGTTGGCGATCGAGCGGTTCATCGCCTGCGCCATGAGGTTGGTGAGGATCGAACCGGAGGCGCCGACGATGATGCCGGCGACGATCAGCGCGACGTTGTCAAGCGCGATACCCGCCGACGCTGCCGATAGGCCGGTGAGGGCGTTCAGCATCGAGATCACGACCGGCATGTCGGCGCCGCCGATCGGCAGCACGACCATGTTCCCGAGCAGCGCGGCGAGCACCAGTACCGCGATGAAGAGCGCTTCCGAGTCGGAGCCCGCCGCGATCGCGACAGCGCACGCGACCGACCCGACGAGCAGCGCGATGTTCACGAACTGCTGCGCGGGCAGCATGATCGGGCGCCCGGGGATCAGCTCCTGGAGCTTGCCGAAGGCGATGTTCGAACCCCAGAACGACACCGAGCCGACGATCGCTGCGAAGAGCGTCGGGATCATCTGGTCGAGCGGCATGTCGCCGCCGTAGTGACGGAACTCGGCCCAGGCGATGAGCGCCACGGCGCCACCACCGACGCCGTTGAAGAGCGCCACCATCTGCGGCATCGCCGTCATCTTCACGGCGCGCGCCGCCGGCACCCCGATGACCGTGCCAAGTGCGATGCCGAGCGCGATCAGACCGTAGTCGCCGACCTCGCGGTCGAGGAGCGTCGCCGCCACGGCGATCGCCATGCCGACGGCGGCGATCGCGTTGCCACGACGAGCTGTACGCGGGTGGTTGAGGAACCGCAGACCGAGGATGAACAGCGGGAACGCCGCCAGGTAGCAGGCGCGGATGAAATCCGGGTCCTGGAGGCTGAAGGCGCTCGGAAGGCTCATACGCCCACCCCCGCGCGCTCGCGCTCGCCACTCTTCGCCGCCTCGCCCTTTGCCGGCTTGCGCTTGAACATCTCGAGCATCCGGTCGGTGACGAGGAAGCCGCCGACGATGTTGATCGTGCCGAAGGCGATCGCGATCACGAGGATCACGTTGTCGAGGAGCCCGTCGGCGCGGCCGATCACGAGCAGGCCGCCGAGCAGGACGATTCCGTGGATCGCGTTCGTCGCCGACATCAGCGGCGTGTGCAGCGTGTTCGGCACCTTCGAGATCACCTCGAACCCGACGAACGCGGCCAGCACCAGGATCGTCAGTTCGGTGAGCAGGTCCATCGACGAGCCCGCCGTCTCGGCGGCGATCGGAAGCAGCGTCGCGGCTGCGGTGGCGTCCATCTCAGCTCCTCCTTCCGTCAGGTTGCCGGCGCGCCGATCGCCTGGCGGACGCCCTCGTGAACGATTTCGCCGTCGCGCGTGATGCACGCCGAGCGAACGATCTCGTCCTCGAAGTCGAGCGCGAGCTTGCCCTCTTCCGTGACGAGCTCGAGCAGCGCCTGAATGTTGCGTGCGTAAAGCTGCGAGGCGTGATCGGGCATCGCCGACGGCAGGTTGACCGGCCCTATCACCTTCACGTCGTGCGCCTCGACGGTCTCGCCCGCCTTCGTCAGCTCGCAGTTGCCGCCGGTCTCGGCAGCGAGGTCGACGATCACCGACCCGGCCGGCATCCGCCGGACCGCGTCCTCGATGATCAAAAGCGGGGCGCGTCGGCCGGGAACGGCGGCGGTCGAGATCACCGCGTCCATCCCGGCGATCGCGTCGGCGAGCAGCTCGCGCTGGCGCTGTTGCTCCTCTTCGGTGAGCGGTCGCGCGTAGCCGCCCTGGGCTTCGGCGTCCTCGATCCCGAGGTCGATCTCGAGGAAGCGCGCTCCCAGCGACTCGATCTGCTCGCGGACGGCTGCGCGAACGTCGTAGCCGAAAACGATCGCGCCGAGGCGTCGGGCAGTGGCGATCGCCTGCAGGCCGGCGACACCGGCGCCGAGCACTAGCACCTTCGCCGGGCGGATCGTGCCGGCCGCAGTCGTGAGCATGGGGAAAAAGCGCGGTAGCTCGCGGGCTGCGATAAGTGCCGCCTGGTACCCCGCGACGGTGGCCTGCGACGAGAGCGCGTCCATCGCTTGCGCGCGCGTGATCCGCGGGATCGCTTCCATCGCCAGCGCCGTCACGCGCGCTTGTGCCAGAGCGCGCACGAGTTCGGGAGAGGTGAAGGGCTGGAGGAAGCCGATCAATACCGCGCCCTCGCGCAGCTGCCCGACCTCGTCGAGCGAGGGGGGCTGAACCTTGACTACGACGTCGCCGCTCAGGCCAGCTCCTGCTTCGACCTTGGCACCGGCCTCGCGGTACTGCTCGTCGCTGTGATGGGAGCCGAGGCCGGCGCCGGGCTCGATCGCCACTTCGAGGCCCGAGCGCACCAAGCGCTCGACCACCTCGGGCGTGAGCGCTACGCGGCGCTCGCCGGCGGCAGATTCTTTCGGTACCGAGATCCGCATGCGAGGCTCCGTAAGTTTCGGGCGGGCGCGATCCGCGCCCGGGACGCTGCCACTGTCGGCCGCGCCGTAGGGCGGCTGGGCGCGAAAAGGTAACGCAGCGGGCTGTGACGCGCCAGAGTGGCGGGCGCCGGCCCAACGCTGTCTCAGCCCCGAGCAAAAGTCGGCTATTCCCTGCCTATTTGGTACATTTTGCCGGCCGCTGCGCTCGCACCGGTAGACTCGTTCGCCACCGCGGGCGCGTACGGCGGCGCACAAGAAGGCTCCGCTAGGCCCCGCTACGGTGCACGGTGCACCTAGGCGTCGGGCGCAAGCGGCCCCCGGGTAGCGAATGGCAAAGACGCTCGAGAAGAAAGACCACGTCGTCGTCCGCTTCGCCGGCGACTCTGGCGATGGCATGCAGGTCGTCGGCAGCCGTTTCACCGACGAGACGGCGGCTGCCGGCAACGACCTCGCCACGCTCCCCGACTTCCCGGCCGAGATCCGCGCTCCGGCGGGTACGCCGCACGGCGTCTCGGCCTTTCAGATCCACTTCGCTTCGCGCGACATCCTCACGCCCGGCGACCGGCCGAACGTGCTCGTGGCGATGAACCCAGCGGCGCTCAAAGTGAACCTGCCGGCGCTCGAGCGCGGGGGCACGATCATCGTCAACGAGGACGGTTTCAACGACAACAACCTGCGCAAGGCTGGATACGCGAGCAACCCGCTCGAGGACGGCTCGCTCGACGGGTACACGGTTTTCCGCGTGCCGATGACGAGTCTCACTGTGCGGGCGACGCAGGGGATCGACGGGCTCACCTCGCGCGACGCTGCGCGTTCTAAGAACTTCTTTGCGCTCGGCCTTGTCTCGTGGCTGTACGGGCGGCCGACTGAGCCGACGATCGAGTGGATCGAGCGGCGCTTCGCCGAGCGGCCGGCGATCCGCGACGCCAACCTCGCCGCCTTCCACGCCGGTTGGAACTTCGGGGAAACGACCGAGGCGCTCGCCGTCCACTACGAGGTCGAGCCGGCCAAGCTACCACCGGGCACCTACCGCAACGTCAACGGCACGCAGGCTACGGCGCTCGGCCTGATCGCAGCGAGCGTGCGGTCGGGGCTGCCGCTGTTCTACGCCAGCTACCCGATCACGCCAGCGTCCGAGCTGTTGCACACGCTCTCGCGCCAGCGGCGCTTCGGCGTGCGCACCGTTCAGGCCGAAGACGAGATCGCTGCTGCCGGTATGGCATTGGGCGCGGCTTTTGCCGGCAACCTTGCGGTCACAGCGACGAGCGGCCCGGGCATGGACCTCAAGGCCGAGACGATCGGGCTCGCGGTGATGCTCGAGCTGCCGCTCGTGATCATCGACGTTCAGCGCGCCGGGCCCTCGACGGGCATGCCCACAAAGACCGAGCAGTCCGACCTGCTGATGGCCCTCTACGGTCGCCACGGCGAGTCGCCGCTCCCGGTGGTGGCAGCGGCAACGCCGGCGCACTGCTTCGACGCTGCGCTCGAGGCGGCGCGGATCGCGATCACCTATCGCACGCCGGTGATCCTGCTAACCGACACGTTCCTCGCCAACTCCTCGGAGCCCTGGCGCCTGCCCGAGATCGACGAGTTGCCGCACATCGATCCCGAATTCGCTCAGCCGCCCAGCGACGCCGACAGCGACGAGCGGCCGAAGTTCCTTCCCTACCAGCGCGACGAGCGTCTGCGCCGGCCGTGGGCGATCCCTGGTACGCCCGGCCTGCAGCACCGCATCGGCGGGCTCGAGAAGCAGCACGAGACCGGCGCGATCAGCTACGACCCGCAGAACCACGAGTTCATGACACGGTTGCGCGAGGAGCGGATCGCGCGGATCGCCAACGACATCCCCGAGCTCGCGGTCGACGATCCCGGCGGCGCCGACCTGCTGGTGCTCGGTTGGGGCTCGACCTACGGGGCGATCCACGGTGCGGTGCGCAAACTGCGGCGCGAGCGGGGGGTCAAGGTCGCTGCGGCGCATCTGACCCACCTCAACCCGCTGCCCGCGAACACCGGCGAGGTGTTGCGCCGCTATCGGCGCGTGCTCGTGCCCGAGCTGAACCGCGGCCAGCTGGCACGGTTGTTGCGCGCCGAGTATCTCGTCGACGTCGAGAGCTTCTCGAAGGTGACGGGCCTGCCGATGTTCACCGCTGACATCGTCGAGCAGATCGAGCTGCGCGTCGAGCGCGCACGGAGGGCGGCGTGAGCGACGGACACGGCAACGGGGTAAGCGGCACGCACGGCGACGGCGTGAGCGACGCGAACGGCAACGGCCACGCGCGCGAGCGCGCTCGCGAGGCTGTCGCACGGGCGCTGACGAAAAAGGACTTCACTTCCGACCAAGAGACGCGCTGGTGCCCGGGCTGCGGCGACTACGCGATCCTGGCGACGGTCCAGTCGCTTTTGCCGGAGCTCGGGGTGCCACCCGAGCGGTGCGTCTTTGTAAGCGGCATCGGCTGTTCGGGGCGCTTCGTCTACTACGTCGACACCTACGGCATCCACTCGATCCACGGGCGCGCGCCGGCGATCGCGACCGGCATCGCCGCGACCCGCCCCGACCTGTCGGTGTGGGTTATCACCGGCGACGGCGACGGGCTCTCGATCGGCGGTAACCATCTGATCCACGCCCTCCGCCGCAACGTGCCGATCAAGATCTTGCTGTTCAACAACCAGATCTACGGGCTCACCAAGGGCCAGTACTCGCCCACCTCCGAGCAAGGGAAGGTCACGAAGTCGACGCCGTTCGGGTCCGAGGATCTGCCCTTCAACCCGCTGGCCTTGGCGCTCGGTGCCGGCGCCACCTTCGTCGCCCGCTCGGTCGACACCGACAAGCAGCATCTGGCCGAGACGTTGCGGGCCGCTGCCGAGCACCCGGGTGCGGCCTTCGTCGAGATCTACCAGAACTGCAACGTGTTCAACGACGGCGCGTTCGATGCCGTGCGGGCGAAGGGTCAACGCGAGCGCAACCAGATCCGGCTCGAGCACGGCAAGCCGATCCGCTTCGGGGCGGACAGCGAGTTCGGCCTCGTGCGCGGCGACGACGGCTCGCTCGCGGTCGCGAAGATCAGCGACGTCGGCGAGGATGCGATCGTAGTTCACGACGCCAAAAACCCTGACCCGACGCTTGCTTTCCAGCTCGCCCAGTTCGCGCCCAGGCCGCTCGGGCCGACACCGGTCGGCGTGTTCCGGGCGGTCGATGCACCGGTGTGGGGTGCCGATCTTGCCGCCGAACTGCGCGCAGCGCACGAGCGTGTCGGCGAAGACGAGCTCGCTGCCCTGCTCCGCCAAGGCGAGACCTGGACGGTGGCGTAGCGCGGCGGGGCGGCCCGCGGGCGCAACGGCCCGCTGGCGACTGCGCGCGGGCGGACTGCCCCGGGCGACAGTCCGGGGGCGACGCTAGCGAGGGCGTCATTGCGCGTGCGCGCCACGCCGACCGCCCCAGCGGTTAGGCTGCACCTGCGAGCTGCCGATTACCGGGACTGGTGCCCGCGCGACGGATGGCCGAGACCGCCAGGGACGATCAGCAGCCGAAGGAGGGGTCGCCGCGCCTGCGCGCTGCCGAGTGGCCGGCAGTGGCGATCGAAACGACAGCTGCCGAGCGCGCGGTCGCCGACCTTTTGCCGATCGACACAGATCCCGCCAGCGCTCGCGCCGTGCTTGCGGAGGTGCCGTTCTGGTTTCACACGTTCGCGCTCAACCGTGCCCACGGGCTCTACACGCCGGGTGCGGCGCGCGACCACCGCTACCGCGTGAAGGCACTGCCCGCGGACTTTTCGGGGTTGCGCGTCCTCGACGTCGGTGCGTTCGACGGCTTCTACGCCTTCCTCGCCGAGCACCGCGGTGCCGAGCGGGTGGTGGCCGTCGACAACGAGCAGTACAAGGCGTGGGTGCGTTCGCGCTGGGGGGTCGAGCTCGAGGGGGGCGAAGGCTTCCGCGCGATACGCGACCTGCTTGGCTCGCGCGTGGAATACCGCCGTCTCGATGCTTTCGAGGTCGAGCAACTTGGCGAGCGCTTCGATCTCGTCTTCTGTTTCGGAATCCTCCATCGCGTCGAAAGCCCGCTCGGGCTTCTGCGCGTACTGCGCCGTTGCCTGGACGAAGGCGGCTGCGTCCTCCTCGAGACCTACGGAATCGAGGGAGGGGGCCGCGACGCCGAGATCCGAGTCTTGGCTCCCGGCGAGGTGTATGCGGGTGACGATTTCGTCTACTGGGAGTTCGGCAACGACGGCCTTGCCCGGCTCGCCCGCCTCGCCGGCTTCCGTTCGGTCGAGATCATCGACGCACCCGTGATCGACGGACACCCGCGGATCCTCGGCCGGGCGAGCGCCTAGCGCTCGGCGTCGCGGGCTGCGCGGCGCTCGTAGTCGAGCTCGGTGCGCAGGCCGCGGCGAGCGAGCACGTCGTTGGCGGCCTCCAGGTCGTCCGCTTCCGCGACCGCAGCTGCAAGCGGCAAACAGCCGACTTCGAAGGCGCGCTGGAGGTCGAAGAAGAAGCAGAGGGCGCCGAGCGGGGTGAGCTCGACCGTGCGCAGACCGCCCCGGATCGTAGCCGTACCGCGGGCGCCCTCGAAGCAGGCAAGTGCCTGGGCGCTCGCTTCCGTAGGCACGACGGCGCACAGGTCGGCGAGGCGCCGAGCTGCACGCGGTCCGAGTGCGCGCGCTCCGGCGAACGCGCCGGCCGCGTAGAGCAGCGCGATCCGTGTCAGCACCTCGCCGGGCGCGAGCTCGCCGTCGCAGCCAGCGCCGAAAACCGCCGCCAGCACTGGAACCGTCGCGATCGCGGCAAGGTGGGCACCGGCAGCCAGCATCACCGCGTCGCAGAGCGGGCTGGCGAGCCCCGGCTCCTCGCCGCTCGCGACCGCGTCGCCGCCCACGTCGACGAACAACACCGCGTCGCACCCCAGCTCGTGCAACGCAGCTGCCAGCGAGCGCGCGATCGCGCGCGGCGCGAGCGTGACGTCGACGAGCAGCGTCGGGCGGTCGAGAGCGCGCGCGACGAGCGCCTCGGCGAACGGCGGGCCGTCGCGTCCGACGCGGGTGGAGCCGTCGGCAAGCAGCACACCCCTTGCCAACCTGCGGGCCGCACCGTCGACCTCGTCCTCCGAGCGCGGACCGGGCCTGGGATCCACGACCCGCCGCTCCCACGTCGTTCCGCCGACGATCGCTTCGGCGCCGCCCTGCTCGAGCAGCTTTGCCACCGCCGCTGCGCCGACCACGTCGCCGCCCCCGCCGATTCCGAGAACGAGCGGGCGGCGCGAGCGCGCGAACACCTCTTCGGCGTCGAGACCCTCCAGCGGGCCGGGGTCGGCGGGCGCGGAGCTCACCGCCTCGCTCCCGCGCGCGACAGCTGCTCGCCAGCGGTGCTGTCGACGAGAGCGGCGAGTGAGCGGTCGTAGGGAGGTCGCGCGATCCCCCGCTCGCAGACGATCGCGGCCACGAGCGCAGCGGGAGTCACGTCGAAAGCTGGGTTCCAGGCGCGGGTGCCAGGGGGAGCGGTGGCTACAGCCCCGAAACCAAGCACCTCCTCCTCCGGCCGCTGCTCGATCGGGATCTCGGTACCGCTCGCCGTCGCCGTGTCGATGGTCGACGTCGGTGCCGCGACGTAGAAGGGCACGTCGTGGCGCTCGGCGAGAACGGCGAGAGGGTAGGTGCCGATCTTGTTGGCGACATCACCGTTGCGAGCGATCCGGTCGGCACCGACCAGCACGCAGTCGACGAGCCCACTGGCGAACGCAGCGCCCGCAGCCGAGTCGCAGAGCAGGCGGTGGGGCACACCCGCGCGTTCGAGCTCCCAGCAGGTGAGACGCGCGCCTTGCAGCAAGGGGCGCGTCTCGAGCGCGAGCACCTCGCGCACGCGGCCCTGTCGGTGTGCTTCGAGCGCGATCGCGAGCGCTGTCCCCTCGCCGCCGGTGGCGAGCGCACCGGTGTTGCAGATCGTCAGCACGCGCGCGCCGTCGGGGACGAGCGACGCGCCGTGGGTGGCGATCGCGCGATCGGCGCGGCGCTGCTCCTGATCGATCGCGTCCGCCTCGGCTGCCAGCGCCCGGGCCGGATCGCGCCCTTCCGCGAGCGCGCGCTCGAGCGCAGCGGTCATGCGCTCGCAAGCCCAGCGCAAGTTGACAGCGGTCGGTCTAGCGGCGGCTAGCAGCTGGGCGGCGTGGCGCGCGGACTTCGGTCCCTCCCGGGCGGCGAGCGCGATCGCGTGTGCGGCGGCGATGCCGATCGCCGGCGCGCCGCGGATCGCGAGCTCTTTGATCGCGGTGACGGTGTCGGCTGGCGTGCGCAGCACAAGCCACCGCTCCGCTTCCGGCAGCGCACGCTGGTCAAGCACCTCGAGCGCGTCGTAGCGGCGGCGGATGAAGCTGCGGCTACTTTCAGTTGCCGCTTGCACCTCGCTGCTATCAGCCGCCGGTTGCACCTTCTGTTCCTCGCTCGTCGCGCGGTGCCGCCTCGGCGCTCAGGCGGTCGAGCTCAGCTTTGAGTTCGCTGCGAAGCGCCTCGATCTCGCGTTCGCCGATGGTGTCGTCGGCGGCCTGAGCGGTGCTCGCAGCCGCTGTCGGCTCGGGTTCTCGATCCTCACCCGGCGCCTGTGGCGGTCGCGCCGCGGCGGGCGCAGCCGCAGCGTCGGTGCCGCTTCCAGCGGGCAGCTCGCCGCGTCGTGCGCGGCGCAGGCGCCACGCTGCCAAGCCGCCGACAAACAGCGCGGCGAACGCCGCCGGCCCGAGACCGATCCGCTTCCCACTCCCTCGGGCAGGACGTCTGCGTGTGCTCGCCAGGATCTGCACAGAGCGAATGGTGCCCTACGCTTGCCCGCAGTGCGTGCCATGGTGCTCGAGCGCCAACCCGGCGAGCTCGTGGAGCGCGAGCTGCCCGACCCCGAGCCCGGTCCCGGCGAAGCGCTGGTGCGGGTGCACGCCTGCGGCGTCTGCCGCACGGATCTGCACATCGTCGACGGCGAGCTTCCGGCACCGCGCCTGCCGCTCGTTCCCGGGCACCAGGTCGTCGGCACGGTCGTGTCCGTCAGCCCACCCGGGGGCGGTACCGCGACCGAGGTCGGCGTCGCTGCCGGTCAGCTCGTCGGTGTCCCGTGGCTCGCTTGGACCTGCGGCCGCTGTCGCTACTGCCGCAACGGCCGCGAAAACCTCTGCGATCGCGCCGAGTTCACCGGTCTCCACCGCGACGGCGGTTACGCCGAACTGTGCGTCGCCGACGTGCGCTTCTGCTTGCCGCTACCGGGAACCGCACGCCCCGAGCTCGCGCCGCTGCTCTGTGCCGGGTTGATCGGTTTCCGCTCGCTGCGCAGCGCGGAGCGTGACCTCCTCGGCGACGAACCCGCGCGCATCGGCATCTACGGCTTTGGTGCCGCCGCGCACCTCGTCGCCCAGATCGCCGCAGCGCGCGGCCATCGTGTTTACGCGCTGACACGGCCCGGCGACAGCGACGCACAGCGGCTCGCTCTCGAGCTTGGCTGCGAGTGGGCTGGGCCTACCGCACCCGGCCCGCCGGTCGAGCTCGATGCCGCGATTGTCTTCGCTCCAGCGGGCGAGCTTGTGCCGCTGGCGCTGCGCGCGGTGCGCAAGGGCGGCCGCGTCGTCTGCGGCGGCATCCACATGTCGGACATACCTTCGTTCCCTTACCGCGACCTGTGGGGCGAGCGCACGCTGGTGTCGGTCGCGAACCTCACGCGCGACGACGGACACGCCCTGTTCGCCGAGGTTGCGCGCCACCCCGTGCACGTCGCCGTCGAGCGGTTCGCACTCGCCGAGGCCAACGAGGCGCTCGCGCGACTACGTGCCGGCCGCGTTCGCGGCGCCGCCGTGCTCGTGGTCGAAAGCGACTGACGCGCCGGCAGCGCGGCTGCGTCCTGCGACCGAGCGCACAGTTGCGCGGCGCGACCTGCCGCTGCGGTCGATCCGCTCGAGCTTGCGCCGCTCGCGAGCGAAGCGCGCCAACCGGTCGCCGAGCACGCGAAAGCTGGCGACGCTCGCTGCCATACCGAGGTGCGTGCTGTCGATCGCGATCGGTTCGGCGCTCGGGTCGAGACAGGCGCGCCAGTCGACTATGCCGTCGCGGCGGGAGTAGACCGACACGAAGGGAACGCCGCGGTCGAGCGGGTCGCGGTAGTGCTGCCAGAACTCGCGGCAGCACGAGCCGACGAGACACGAGACACCGAAAACCCCTGGGACCCCGACCGTCCCGAGCGCGCCGGTCGCCAAGATCGCGGCCGCCACGACCGGGTCGATCTGGAAGGGATCGAGAAACGGTGTGCCGAGAGCGACGACGCCACTTACAAGGTGCGGATTGCGCTGCGCGAGCACCTTGGCTAGCGTGCCGCCGCGACTGTGGCCGACGATCGCGACCCGGCTGCGGTGCTCGCGAGCGATCGTCTCGAGGCGCCGTTCGAGGCGCCGCACGAGCGCGCTGGAACAGGCGACGTTGCTCGCGATGCCCGACCGCTCGGGCGCGTAGCCGATCCGCTCGAGCCACTTAGCGAGCAAGCGCAGCGAACTGTCGCCGACGAGAAAGCCGGGGATCAGCAGCACCGGCATGCCGTCGCCGCGCGGAACCCCTACGCCCCGCCACAAGGGGTGCGCCACGAGCGCGAGGGCTTCGGCGGCTGCTGTCGCCTCGCGGTGGATGGTCGGCACCCTCAGCTTCATCGCTGCTCGCCCCCTCGCCTTTGTCATCGGCGCCGGCCGGCGGGCCGTTAGCGCGCCGACGTCGCGGGATACGCTTCGCACCCATGCGCTGCGTCGTGATCGCCGACGGCAAGCTGGCTGTGGAGGAGCGGCCCGATCCCGAGCCGGGGTTCGGGCAGCTGCTCGTCCGCGTACGCGCGGCTGGTCTGAACGGCGCCGACCTTCTGCAGCTGCGCGGTCGCTACCCGGCGCCCCCTGGCGAGCCAGCCGACATTCCGGGGCTCGAGATCGCGGGCGAAGTGGCGGCGACCGGGCCAGGCTGTCTGCGCTTCCGTCCCGGCGATCGCGTGATGGCGATCGTTGGCGGCGGCGGGCAGGCCGAGCTCTGCGTCGTCCACGAACGTGCTTGCATGCCGGTTCCGTCCGTACTCGACTGGCCCGAGGCCGGCGGCTTCCCCGAGGTCTTCACGACAGCACACGACGCGCTGATCACCCAGGCCGGCCTTGCGCCCGGCGAGCACCTGTTGGTCCACGGCGCCGCTGGCGGGGTCGGCACCGCTGCCGTGCAGCTCGGCGCTGCGGTGGGGGCGCGGGTCACCGCGACCGTGCGCGACGAGCGGCTGCGCTCCGGGGTGGCGGAGCTCGGTGCGCACACCGTCGTAGCTCCCGACGAGTTCGTAGGCAAGGGGCCGTTCGACGTCGTTCTCGAGCTCGTGGGAGCTCCGAACATGGACGCCAACGTGAAGGCGCTTGCGACCGGCGGGCGGATCGTCGTGATCGGTGTCGGGGCCGGTGCCAAGTTCGAGCTCAACCTCCTGGCGCTGATGGCGGCGCGTGGCGCGATTCGCGGTTCCACGCTGCGCGCACGCCCGCTCGAGGAGAAGGCGCTCGCGATGCGGGGCGTGGAACGCCACGTCCTGCCCCTCGTCGAGGCACGGCGCGTGCGGGTGCCGGTGGCCGCGACTTTCCCGCTCGAGCGTGTTGATGAGGCATATGAGCGTTTCGCCGCCGGCGGCAAGCTCGGCAAGATCGTCCTCACCTGCGACTGACCGCGCTCCCGCCGGTGTGCGCGCGCGCCGCAGTCGGATGCCACTTTGCACGCAGCGATCGCCGGCCAGCGGTCTGCTTCTCCGCACCCAGGGACAGCGGGGCAGCAGACGGTCGACCGCGCAGCGCCGGCGCCCGCTGGCGCAGAGCCGACGACCGCTCCTCGCGGTCGTGTCTTTCGCGCTCGCGCTAGCCGTCGCTGGCACGCTGGTGGCGGCGGCCATCGCGACGTCTGCTTTCGCTCGGACGGAACCTGAGCGAGCGGCGAAGGGCGCGAGCCGCACAGAGCGGACGCTCGCCCGGAGCGCTGCGCAAGTGACCTCGCTGCCGAAGGTCGGTTTGTTCGCCGGGGGCGTTCTCGGCGAGCGTTTCCACCTCCTATCGCTGGAAGTGCGTCCGCGCCGGCGCGCTGTGATCTTCGCCGCCCTTACCAACAGCTGCGACTTCGCGTCGGGCGACGGCGTCGTCGACGTGGTGCGCAGCAGCGGGCTTCGCGTCACAAGCCGCGGGACCGTCGTCTACAAGCGCGCACGACAGGCGATCGCCGACGCGGACAGCTTCGGCGTGAGCGGTCGTCGCATCGTCACCACCGTCATCAGCGCCAAGTTCGTCGCCCCCGGTCGGGTGCGCGCCACCGCCCGGGTGCGCTCGCGTTTCGTCGACCGGCGCGGCCGGACTGTGGGCAACTGCGACACCGGGACCGTCGCGTGGCGCGGGCTGCGCGTGCCGGGGCGGATCGTGCCGGGGGCGGAGCTTCCGTCCGGCAGCAGCCAGACCTACTACGGGGCTAGCGCGCAGCGCTTGCCGCTCGTCGCGCAGCGTGCCGCCGACGGCACTCTCGAGCTGGCATTGGCCTGGCGGCTGCGCTGCATCCCCGGAGCGAAGACGCGACAGACGCGGGTCCAGGGCCTCGCTGCGACGAACGGGGTCTTCAGAGCGACGAAGCGCATCACCGAGCCCGCAGCGAGCGTGCGCGACGAGCCGGTCGTGACCTTCCGCCACTCGGTCGCGGCCGAGGTCGGCGAGCGCGGCTTGACCGGACAGTGGCGGATCGACGCCACCGTCCGGCGCCCCGACGGCACGCGCGCCAAGTGCAGCACGGGCGTCAACCGCCTGCGCGCCGCCGCCTGGTGAGCTGCGCGACCTAGCTGCTCTGTTCGATCAGCTCGATCCGGTAGCCGTCCGGATCGCGCACGAAACAGATCCGCGAACCGCCCTCGCGTACTCGGTAGGGCGGTTTCTCGGGCTCGATGCCGGCCTCTTTGAGCCGTGCCAGCAGCGCGTCTAGATCGTCGACAGCGAGCGCGATGTGGTTGTAGCCAGTGCCGAGGTCGTAGCTCGTTACCCCGAAGTTGTACGTCAGCTCGAGCCGCGGCTCGTCGCCCGGCAGGCCGAGGAAGACGTTGATTGCTTCGTCGCGGATCGGCATCCGTCCGCGCTCCTCGAAACCGAGCTGCTTGTAGAACGCAACCGACTTTTCGAGATCGCCGACGCGATAGCAGGTGTGCAGGTAGCGCATAGCAAGCGAACCTAGCGGCTTGTCAGCGCCACGCGTCACCGCCGAAACGCCGTCGGCCCGCCCAGCGTACGCTGGGCGGGCCGACGAGACGCTTTTGTCGCGCGGGGCTCGCCGCGCGACGACGAGCTTCGCAGGCGACCTAGTTCAGTCGCTCGACGATCATCGCCTCGCCCTGGCCGCCGGCGACGCACATCGTCTCAAGCCCGATCTGCTTGTCGTCGGTCTCGAGGCCGTTGAGGAGCGTGCACATGATGCGCGCACCGGTCATCCCGAACGGGTGCCCGAGGGCGATCGCCCCGCCGTGCGGGTTTAGCTTCTCGAGCGGGATGTTGCACTCGTTCATGATCGGGATCACCTGGGCGGCGAACGCCTCGTTGAGCTCGACGATGTCGATGTCGTCCATCGTCATGCCGGCGCGCTTCAGCACCTTGCGGATCGCGCCGATCGGGGCGACGCCCATGTACTCGGGCTCGTTGCCCCACGTCGCGGCGGTAACGATCCGGGCACGCGGCTTGACGCCAAGCTCCTTGGCCTTGGTGTCGGACATCAGCAACACAGCTGCCGCGCCGTCGTTGAGCGGACAGGAGTTGCCCGCCGTGACCTTGCCGCCGGGCTTGAACGCCGGCTCGAGCTGGGCGAGCTTCTCGAGCGACGACTCGCGGCGCGGACCGTCGTCCTTCGCTACCACGGTGCCGTCGGGCAGCGTCACCGGCACGATCTCGCGGTCGAAGAAGCCGGAGTCCTGGCTGGCGACGGCGAGCTCCTGCGAGCGCTGGGCGTACTTGTCCATCTCGGCCCGCGAGACCTCGTAACGCTCGGCGACGTTCTCGGCCGTGAGACCCATCGCGATGTAGGCGTTGGGCTGGCCGTCGTTGCCCTGGAGCTTCGGGTTTTGGTCTTGCGGGCGTGCGCCCTCGACAGCCTCGTTGTAGCGCGACACCCACTCGACACCGGCCGCGATGTACACGTCTCCCTCGCCGGCGCGAATCGCGTTCGCCGCCTGGCGGATCGCTTCGAGGCTCGACGCGCAGTAGCGCGAGATCGTGCTGCCGGTTACCTCCTTCGGAAGCTTCTCGGACAGCAGCACCATGATCCGCGCGATGTTGAACGCCTGCAGGCCCTGCGGAAGGCCGCAACCGCAGTAGACGTCTTCGACGATGGCAGGGTCGACCTCGGGGTTGCGCTCGAGAAGCTTGTCGATGATGAACGCGCCCATCTCGTCGGGGCGCAGCTGCGCCAAAGAGCCCTTGAAAGCACGCCCGATCGGGGTGCGAACGGCATCGACGATTACTGCTTCAGGCATCTGAAACTCCTTGCTTGGTAGCGGAACGACGTTCGCTGAGAACGGAAGGCCGGACCCGGAATGCTACGCGCCACGCTTGTTCCGAGCCGCTCAGGCAGCGCGCCCGCTCGCAGCCCTGCTTCCCGCCGGCCTGGCGAGAACCACCGTGAAGAGCTCCGCGCTGTCGCGCCAACTCGCTTCCAGTGCAAGCCCTGCTGCAGCGAGTTCGGCGGCGAATTGCGGCTCGCTGAACTTCGCCGACGTTTCGGTGCGGATCTCTTCGCCGGGATCGAGGTGTAGCGCTCTTCCGTCTGCGCGTCCGAGCCTGGCCTGCACCGGGCGCAGCGCCCGCAAGCGCATCTCGACCCACTGCTTCTCACAGTCGTAGAAGGCACGGTGCGCGAAGGCGTCGGGATCGAAGTCGGCGTCGAGCAGGCGATTCAGGTGGCGCAGAACGTTGCGGTTGAACTCGGCGGTGACACCGGCCGCGTCGTTGTAGGCGCGCTCGATCACCGAAACGTCTTTGACGAGATCGATCCCGACCAGCAAGCGGTCGCAGCCGCGCATCGTCTCGCGCAAATGCGCAAGCAGACGAATGCGCGCAGCTCGCTTGAGGTTGCCGATCGTTCCGCCGAGGAACGCGACGAGTCGCGGCGAGCCCGGGAAGGGATCGGGCAGGGCGTCGAGATGCTGTTCCCAGTCGGCGGCGAGTGCGTGCACACGCAGGCCGGGAAACTCCGCGCATAGCGCGCGCCCGGTGCGGTCGAGCGTCTCGGTGGCGACGTCGAGCGGAACGTAGCGACGGAGCGATCCCCTCGCGTTCATCGCAGCGAGCAGGGCGCGCGTCTTCGCGGCGCTTCCGGCACCCAGTTCGACGAGCTCGGCGGGGTCGGCGAGCGCGACGATCTCGGCGGCCCGGCGCTCGAGGACCTCGCGCTCGGCACGGGCCGGGTAGTACTCGGCGAGCTCGGTTATCCGCTCGTACAGCTGGGACCCGCGCTCGTCGTAGAGCAGTTTCGCTGGCAGCTCCCGCAGCGGAGCGCGGAGCAGCCCCTCGACCGCCTCGCGCACGAGCTGCGCGCGTGCCTGCCCTTCGTCGACGAGGCTGACAACCTCGAGACACCCCTCGGCTTCAGCTCTGCCGGCAGCGGAAACTCCTGCGTTAGGCACCGCTTAGTCCTCCGGCAGGTCGATGGCGCAGCGCACGCCCGCGAAGATCTGGCGGCGCTGGGGCAGATCCCAGTTGCGGAACGTGGCCGTGGCGATCTCGGCTTGCGTAGCCCAAGACCCGCCACGCAGCACGCGGTAGCCGCGCCGAAAGTGCGTCTCGGAGTACTCGCGGTACGGGTAGGCGCGGAAGCCCGGGTAGCCGTCGAACTCGCTGGCGGTCCACTCCCACACGTCGCCGATCAGCGCTTGCGCTCCGCAGGGGCTTGCGGCGCGTGTCGCGTCGACCGCGAGCGGGCGGAACGAGCGCAGGTCGCACACCGCGTGCCTGCGCGCCCACGACGCGTTGGTGAGGGTGCGCTCAGCCGCGGCACCGTTCGTGCTGCTGCCGGGCACGTGCGTAGCGGCGACTTCCCACTCGTACTCAGTCGGCAGCCGCTTGCCCGCCCAGCGCGCGAACGCTTCCGCCTCGTAGAACGAGATGTGGGCGACGGGCGCGTCCGGGGCGCGCTCGACCTCACGACCGAACCAGATCTCGCCACCGTCGGCTGTCCAGTAGAGCGGTCGCTCCCAGCCCTCGCGACGGCGCACCGCCCACCCTTCGCGCGACCACAGCGCAGGGTTGTGGTACCCGCCGTCGGCGACGAACTCGGCGAACTCCCGGTTGGTCACCGGTCGGCGATCGATCGCGAAAGCCCCTAGCTCGACGATGTGGGCGGGGCGCTCGTTGTCGTATGCGAAACCGTCCCGCTCGGCACCGATCCGGTAGCGACCGCCCGCGATCGCGATCGTCTCGCCGCGCGCAGCCTGCGGGGCGTCGGCCGCTGCGGGCGGCACCGGCCCGTCGTCGGGCGGGGGCTCGAAAACGCCCGCGGGCGCGATCTTAAGCGCTTGCAGCACGGTTTCCAGATGCTGTTGCTCGTGGCGAGCGACAAGCTCCGCGAAGAAACTCGCCTCTTCGTGCTCGCAGCGGGAAAGCACCGCCTGCGTGCGCTCGCGTACGGCCGCTAGGTACGCGAGCGCGTCGCGTGCGCGCAGATGGGGAGCCTTCGCTCGCGCCGCCCGCGGCGTGGCGATCGCGTCGTAGGTCGGGCGCAGCTCGGGGTAAAGCGGTGACATGCCGCCCAAACGCTCAGCTATCCAGAGATCCTCGAACGCCGCGATGTGCCCGAGGTCCCAGGCGATCGGCGAGAGGATCGGCGTGAACACCCGGTCGAGCGCGCGTTCGTCTACGCGCTCGACGAGTGCCAGCGTCCGCTCGCGCACACTCGTTAGGCGCTCCAGCTGCCGCGCCGAAGATGGCAGTTCGACCGCCGCGGCACCGGCCACCGTGGCCGGTGCCGGCGGCGTGTCGGTGTGCACGTTTGCCGTCCGCTGCACCTACTGTTCGACCCGCTCCACCAGGAAAGAAATTCGCACCAGTGCACGCCACTCGTCGAGGTTCTCGCCGCGCAGACCTGTCGAGACCACGTCGACGGCCTTGATGTTGCGGAGCGTTTTGCGCGCCTCCTCGAGCGCTGCCTTGACAGCGGCGTCCGAGCTCTCCTTCGACGCTCCGACCACCTCGATGATCTTCGTTACCGCCATCGTTCCCTCCTCTCTCGCTTACGCGCGACGCTAGCGACGCAGATCACCGCGCGACAAGGGGCAAGGGAGCGGTACCGCTGCGTGCTCAGTCGCCGGGCGGCGCGAGTTGCTCGACGAGCTCGCACCAACTGTCGACATCGAGGTCGCGGTCGGGCACGATGAGCAGCACCGGGGTGTCGATCCCGCGGCTCTGGAACGCCCGGACGCGCTCGCGCTGCTCCGCCGGCGTACCGAAGATGAAGATCTCCTCGATCAGACGTTCCGGCGCGAGCTCGACGGCCTTGCGCCGGTCGCCCGCGCGCCACGCCGCAACCATCGCGTCGATCTCGTCGCCGTAGCCGAGCCAGCGGAAGTACTGCTCGTAGACCGGTACGGTGGCGTAGCTCGTGAACATCCAGCGAGCTAGCGGCAGCGCCCGCTCGCGGTCGCCCTGCAGGCAAAAGAGGCGGCAGAAGATCTCGACCGTGGAGGGGTCGCGTCCCGCTTCCTCGGCGCCGGCGGCCACCTCGCCCAGCACCTTGTCGACCGCCTCGAGCGGCAGGAAGTTCACCCAGGCGCCGTCGCCGAGCGCGCCGGCGAGCCGCAGCATCTTTCCGCGCAGCGCGGCGATCGCGATCGGCGGCGGCGGTTCGGGCGCCTGGTCGAGCTTGAAACCGCCGCCTCCTGCGCGCTCGCCGGCCAACGCGGCGCGCAGAAACTCAACGGTTTCGCGCACGCGGGTGAGCGGCCGGCGGAACGGGATCCCGTTCCAACGCTCGACGATGACGTTGGACGAGGAACCGATGCCGAGCCAGAAGCGCCCCTCCGACAGCTCCTGAAGGGCCGCGGCGTGCTGCGCGAGCACCGCCGGTCCGCGCGTGAAAACACTGACGACGCCGGTACCGACGCGCATGCGCTCGGTCGCCATCGCGGCCACGGCCACCTGCGTAAAACCATCGTGACCGGAGACCTCTCCGGGCCAGCCGTCGGTGAAACCGGCGGCCTCGGCGGCTCTGTAGACCTCGGCTCGCCGCCGCAGCGGCAGCCCCGCAAGTTCGAGCGAGATTCCCCAACGCGCTGCCATGCGCTCACCCTAAAGGGCCAAACCAAGGGGAGCCGTGGGCTGGTCGCGCGGCGTTCGAACGGCGCGGTACGCTGCGATTCGGTTATCGGCAGCCATGGGAGGTGATCCGGTGCAGCAAGAGGCTTCGACCGTCACGACCGGCGGGCAGTCGGGCCGCCGAGCGCCCGACCGCAACCTCGCGCTCGATCTCGTGCGAACCACCGAGTACGCCGCGCTGGCCGCCGCTCGCTGGATCGGTCGGGGCGACAAGAACGCTGCCGACCAGGCCGCGGTCGACGCGATGCGGATGATGCTCGACACCGTCGCGATGGACGGCATCGTCGTGATCGGCGAGGGCGAAAAGGACAAGGCGCCGATGCTCTACAACGGCGAGCGTGTTGGCGACGGTTCCGGCGCTTCGGTCGACGTCGCTGTCGATCCCCTCGAAGGCACCGAACTCTGCGCCAAGGGCCTTCCCAACGCGATCGCGACGATCGCCGTCTCTGGACGCGGCACGATGTTCGACCCCGGCCCGTGCGTGTACATGGAGAAGATGGCTGCCGGGCGCGACTTCGCCGACCTGCTCGACCTCGACCGGCCGCTCGGCGAGACGCTCAAACTGATGGCCAAGCGGCGCGGGGTGCCGGTTTCCGATCTCGTGGTGATCATGCTCGACCGGCCGCGCCACGAGCAGGCGATGAAAGAGATCCGTAGCGTCGGTGCGCGCATCCGGTTGATCCCCCACGGCGACGTGTCAGCGGCACTGGCGGCGGTCAGTCCCGAGGCTGGCGTCGATCTCTTGTGGGGGATCGGCGGAACGCCCGAAGGGGTGCTCGCTGCTGCCGCCATCAAGTGCCTGGGTGGCCGCATCCTTGGGCGACTTTGGCCGCGCAACGACGAGGAGCGCCGGGCTGCCCTCGAAGCCGGCTACGACCTCGACGAGGTGCTCGACACCGACCGCCTCGTAGCCGGCGACAACGTCTTCTTCGCCGCTACCGGCGTGACCGATGGCGAGCTGTTGGAGGGCGCCCACTTCAGCGCTGAGGGCGCGACCACGGAGTCGATCAGCATGCGCTCGCGCTCGGGAACCGTGCGGCGCATCAGCGCCCGTCACGATCGCGCGAAGCTGCGCGAACTGCTCGGCGAGGAGCTCGGTTAGGGCACGCTCGCCGCGGCGGTACTGGCGAAGCGCCCGACGACCGACCTCGGCAGCTCGCCCCGCGCGAGCGAGCGGAAGAAGGCGTGCGTGACCCAGCGGTGGATGCGCAACTGGGTCGCGGCGTACAGTGCGACACCGATCCGTCGCAGCCAGCGGCCGCGGCGTCCCGCAAGGGCCAGTCGCGGCACGAACGACGCGACGCGCGAGACGATCAAGAGTCGCGCGCTGTCGGCCGCGCCGTCCCGGGGGAGACGTTGCACCGAGAGGCGCAACCAACCGCGGTCGCGTCCGCTGCGCGACACCAGGAGCCCGTCGCGGATCCGCCAGGTGACCGCGCCGAAGTCGTGGCCGAACTCGTACTCGGGGGCGTGGAAGCGCAGGAGCGGCAAGAGACCGAGTAGCGTCACGGAGCGTCCGTCGGGGTAGTAGCGAACGCGTAGCAGGCGCAGCGATATCCGCTCCAGGAAAGCCCAGTAGGAGCGCGCCAGCCGTTCCAGTGCTTCGGCGTTCCAAAGCCGCTCGAGCGCGGATTCGGGCAGCTCGATCTCGGCACGCTGCTCGGTGCTGACGGGCTCGCCCGCGCTCGGCGGCCGCTCCCGCTCGCGGCGCAGGGTGACCCGCACCGGGGGGCGCTCGCGATTGGCGATTTCCCCCGCCATGTGGACAATGATCGCAAGAGCTTCGCCCGCCGACGTACTCGAGGGGATCGCCACTGACGATGGAACGCTTCACCGACACCGCCCCCTCGCCGCCGCGTGCCGTCGTGATCGCGAGCCTCGCGCGGCTGCGCGCGCACCGTGACGAGCTCGCCAAGAAGTACCTGTTGCGACTGATCGAGCGCACCTCGCTCGACGAGATCCACGCCTTGCCGATCGAGCGCGTCTCGCGCGAGCTGCCGCGCCTGATCGGTGATGTCCTCGAGGTGGCGACTCAAGACACGGTGCCCCCCGATCTGGCGACCGACTTGCGACTGCACGCCGGCTTTCTGGTCGAGCTCCGTGCCCAAGCAAGCGACCCGGTGGGTTCGCTGATGGCCGACTGCACGGCTCTTCAGGGTGTTCTGATCGAGGCTCTGGCGGCGAGCTCGAGCGAGGTTCCCGAGCTGTTGCCGGCAGCCGTCGCCGCGCTGGCCGATGCCTGCGCGCAGCTGCAGACGGCGGTCGTCGACACCTATCTCCAGCATCACGCCCGCGAGCTCGAGCGGCAGGCGCTCACCGATCCCCTTACAGGGCTCTGGAACGTGCGTTACATGCGCCGCCAGCTGCAGTACCTTGTCGACCTCTACCACCGCTACGAGCAGCCGTTCGCGGTCCTGGTGTTGGACATCAACGGCCTCAAGCAGGTCAACGACAGCTACGGGCACCAGGTCGGCGACCGGGCGCTCGCGCAGGTGGCGCTGGCGCTCCGCAGGTCGGTGCGTGTCGTCGACACCGCCGCACGGATCGGTGGCGACGAGTTCTGCGTGCTCGCGCCCAACCAGGTTTCGTCTGCTGGAGCGGTTCTGGCCGAGCGACTGACCGCTGCTATCGCGCGCGAGGTGACCGACCCGGAACCGGGGCTGCTCTCGGCGTCGATCGGGGTCGCCTCCTGCCCGGAGCACGGAACGCAGGCCGATGCGCTGCTGGCCGCTGCCGACCAGGCGATGTACGAGGCGAAGGCTGCCGGCGAGCCGGTGGCCGTGGCGAGCGCCAGCGCCGGCGACGAGGCGCTGCCAGCGAGCGACCGCGCACCGGAGGGGCCCGCGCCGCGCGGCCGGCCCGCAGCGCGGTCCGGGCGGGACACGGCTCCCGGCGACGGCCAAGAGGGAGGAAAGGACGGGCCAGAATCGCCGGGCGGCCCGCGACCGGCGCGCCCACGCCGTTGAGCCGTCGAGTCGTGCGCGACGCCGTCGCCGGCTGCGATGCGCTCGACGCCACGCCAGGGGCGCTTGGGAGGGGGCGGTTTTAGGGGCGCGCGGGGGTAGCTCGCTTCAGCGCTTGCGGTTTCGCTTCAGCGCTTGCGGCTGCCGCCGAGCAGACGGCCGCCGACAGCACGAGCGACCCCCACGGCGATCTCGACCGATGCCACCGCTGTGCGGCCGAGGAGCTCGACCACCGTCGCGCCGTCGCCCCCCGCGCTCCGTTGCGGGGACGCGGCGCGCGTGCGTCGCTCGGCTGTACGGTTTCGGCGCTTGCTGTCGCGCGCTGCTTTGGCGCTCCCGCTGGCACGCTTGGGGCTGCGCCGACCCGGCCGCTCGCGCGGCAGGTTCGAGAGCACGTCGTCGGCGGCCATCGCCAAACAAGGCTACCGCTCCACCACCGCCGACAAAAGAGCGACCGGGAGAGTGCGGATCCGAGCGGGCGAGTGCCACGCACGTGCGCAAACCCGCTGGGCTTCGCGAGCGAAATCGGTCGCGATATCGCTTGCTCGCTGCCCGCCGACTTCCGCCTTTCTGGACGAACATCCGTGTATCGGGGTAGACGCTATGGGGTACAAATTGGTTAACTAGTCAGTCAAGAGCGGGCGGAGCGCGGAACACGCGCGCCGCCTCGCCGAAGTCCGCGCTCCAGTTGCGTTCAGAAGCCGAGTAATCGGTCCCAGTCAACCGTCGGGCGGGTCGCGCGCGGCGGCATCGTCCGGTCCCCTGTCTGGAGAGACGAGAGGAATGTCCCTAACTGAACTGCAAGAGCTCGAGGAGGTAAAGCTTCTGCTGGCCAAGGGCCAGCAGACGGGAGTTCTCACCTACACCGAAGTGGCCGAGGCGTTGGCCGAGGTCGAGCTCGACGAGACGGAGATCGAAGAGCTGCACGCTTACTTCGAGCGGTGCGAGATCGAGCTCGTCGAGGACGTGCCGACGCCGGAGGGCCAGGTCGCCGATCCAAAGCAGCGCAAGAAGGCGGTGCTCGACCTGCGCCCCGACATGACCACCGATTCCCTTCAGCTGTTCCTGAAGGACATCGGCAAGGTCCCGCTGCTCACGGCGCAGCAGGAAGTCGAGCTCGCCAAGCGCATCGAGCGGGGCGATCTCGAGGCCAAGCGCAAGATGGTGGAGTCGAACCTGCGCCTGGTCGTCTCGATCGCCAAGAACTACCGCAACCAGGGTCTGCCCTTCCTCGATCTGATCCAGGAGGGCACGCTCGGCCTGGTGCGCGCCGCCGAGAAGTTCGACTACCGCAAGGGATTCAAGTTCTCGACCTACGCGACCTGGTGGATCCGGCAGGCGATCGCTCGAGCGTTGGCCGACAAGGCGCGCACGATCCGCATTCCCGTCCACGTGGTCGAGAAGCTCAACAAGATCGGGCGCGCCGAGCGCAAGCTCGTCACCGAGCTGGGGCGCGAACCGACGATCGAGGAGATCGCCGAGCACACCGGCATCGATCCAGAGGAGATCGAGTCGATCAAGCGCTCGGCGCAGGCACCGATCTCGCTCGAGAAGCCCGTCGGCGACGAGGAGGAGTCGGAGTTCGGCCAGTTCATCGCCGACGAGAAGGCCGAGTCGCCCTACGAGCGCGCTGTCGACACGCTCACCAAAGAGACGCTCAGGCAGGCGCTCGAGAACCTCTCCTACCGCGAGCGCCGGGTTCTCGAGCTGCGCTACGGCCTTGGTGGCGAGCATCCGCGCACGCTCGACGAGGTCGGGCGCACATTCAACGTCACGCGCGAGCGGGTGCGTCAGATCGAGAACCAGTCGCTCAAGAAGCTGCAGTCGCTCGCCGAGGCCCAGCGCCTGCGCGAGGTCGCCTAGCGCGGGCGCAGCGGCGAGAGCGCAAAGCGCTTGCACGGCGCGCCGCCGAATGGCGGCGCGCCTTTTTTCAGCCCGTCGAACAAGCGGCCGCGACCCTCAAGAGAGCGCAGACAGCGCCGATAGGGATCACGTGTTCGACGTCGACCGTGCCCTCACGTACGTAGTTCAGAACGACTGCTCCGACCTCCACTTGAAAGTGCCGGCGCCGCCGATCGTCCGGCGTCACGGCAAGCTCGAACCGATCCCGGGCGAGGAACGACTGCTGCCGGAGGCGACCGAGCGCGCGCTCTTCCACATGCTCCGCGAAGAGCGCAAGATCGAAGAGTTCCGACGCGAGCGGGAGGTCGACTTCTCCTACTCGGTGCCGGGGCTCGCTCGCTTCCGCGTCAACGCGTTCGTGCAGCGCGGCGCGATCTCGATCGTCTGCCGCGTCGTTCCCTTCGAGATCCGCACGATCGACGAGCTGATGCTGCCGCCAGTGGTGCGCGAGCTCGCCGAAGAGGAGCGCGGCCTGATCCTCGTCACCGGCACGACCGGCTCGGGCAAGTCGACGACGCTCGCGGCGATGATCGACCACATCAACACCAACTTCGCCAAGCACATAGTGACGATCGAAGATCCGGTGGAGTTCCTCCACCGCGACAAGATGTCGATCATCAACCAGCGCGAGGTCGGCGAGGACACCGCCTCCTTCGGGCGCGCTCTGCGCCGCGTGCTCCGACAGGACCCGGACGTAATCCTGATCGGCGAGATGCGCGACGAAGAGACCGTCCGCACCGCGCTGTCGGCGGCCGAGACCGGCCACCTGGTGCTCTCGACGATCCACACCGTCGACGCCGCCGAGTCGGTCAACCGCATCATCGACTTCTTCCCGCCCAACGAGCAGCGTCAGGCGCGTTCGATGCTCGCGGGGACGCTGAAAGGGGTTATTTCGCAGCGGCTCGTACCCACGCCCGACCGCAAGGGGCGCGTGGCGTGCTGCGAGATCCTGCGGATGACCGGTCGCGTGCGCGACATGATCCTCGACCCCGACCAGACCGGGCAGCTCCCCGAGGTGATCGCCGAAGGCGCCTACTACGGCATGCAGACCTTCGACCAGGCGCTGCTCAAGCATGTGCTGGAAGGGCGTGTGGCGATGGAGGACGCGCTGCGCGCCGCCACGCACCCGCACGACTTCAAGCTGCTGGTGGCGTCGGGCGGAAAGCGCGCGACCTCGGTCGACCACGTCCTCGGTGGCGAGAGCGACAGCGACCACGACGGGCAAGCGCCCGCGCGCGCACCGGGTGGCGGCCAGGCGGCCACGGTCGCTCGCCCGCGCCCCGCGGGCGGGGTGCAGCGGCCCGTGTCGACCGTCGCGCGCAGGTAGGCGGTCTTCTCGCTAGCGGAGCACGCGCAGCGGTAGCGAGGCGCTGCCGATCAGCCGCAGCGTGTCGTTGCGCCAGACGAGCGCGTAGGCGCCGCGCTTGCCGAACCTTGCCGCCACGCCGTTGACAGGCAAGAGCGACCTCACGGCGAGCGCGAGTTCGGGCAGCGAACGCGGTTTCGGCAGCTCGTCGCTCGACTGATCACCGCCCGCCAGCAGCATCGCAAGCGGGTCGTCACCGCCGTCGCTGCCGCCGGCACCGCCACGGCCTGTGCTGGTCTGGCCAGGCACTGCGCGGAGCCTTACCGAGTAGACGCCCGGCTTCAGCTTGCCCGGAACACGCAGCTTGAAGCGCAGCGTTCTGCTGCCCCCGCGGCGCATCGCGACGCGCAACGCGACCGTTATCGAGCGGCCGCGGCGGACGCGACGCGGCGCGCTCGCCCGCTCGATGTACGCCTCGGGAGCGCCCGTGCGACGGCGCAGCCGCAAACGGATGCTCGTGAGGTCGAACGGCTGGCGATCGAAGCGCTCGACCAGGGTCGTCGCGAGCGCCGCTGCGTCGAGCGCGCTGCCGTCGAAGAAGGTTCCGCAACCGCCGATCGGCGCGGGCAGCTGGCGGGCGGTGTAGGAGATGCAGAGCAGATCGGTGGTACGTGCCGGCTCGGCGCCGACCGCCCGATCGAGCGCTGCCGACAGCGTCAAGAGAGCGCCGAACGTCGCGCCACCTTCGATGTCGAGCGGCGTCTCGTCGGCGACGGTCGTGCGGAGGGTGACGGCGCGCCCGCTGTCTAGGTCGCGTGCGCCCGCCTCTACAGCGATCGCGCGGGGCACCGCGCCGAGAACCCCGGCGACGCCGGCGGTGCGGTCGTTGGTGAAAGCGCCCAAGACCCCGCCCGCGGGGGCGGCGAGCTTGTACGGCGCGCTGGCAAGCCCAGTGGGGGCGTCGACCACCCCGAACACGTACGCCCCCTGCAGGAACAACGAGCGACGGCCCAGAGCCGAGGCAGTCGTGGGATCGGCCGCTTCGCTCGTGAAATCCCCGAGCGGATGGCCGAACGCCCAGACGCTTGTGCCGCGACGGTAGGTGATCGTGCCGATCGCCGCGGCTCCGACGTCGCCGGAGACGAGCGACGCAGCGACGGCAGCACCGGGACGAAGATCGTCGGCCGTGGGTGTGAAGCCGGACGGACCGCCAGCGCCAGGAGCGGCCACCGTGACGCCTGCGCGGCGGCCCGCGGCCGCCAGCCGGGCCGCCAAGCGCGGCGAGACGCCGCTCACGACGAGCGGGGCGCGCAAGGGCCGAAAGCCCGCCGGTAGCGGCGCCCCCGCACCGCCACCCGTGCGCCGGCCACGTGTGGACCGAGCTTCGGCCGCGGCGTTGCTGGCGCCAAGCGCAGTGCCGCCGCCGCTGTCGGCCGCGATCGGTGCGAGCGGCGCCAGCGGCGTGACAGCGAGGAGCTGCTCGATCGGCGTGACGAAGCCGAGACGGCTGGCGCGATCGCCAGCGGTGGCGGCGAGCGCGCCAGCGAAGCGTTCGCGACCGTCGTCGCCAGGGCAGAGGATCGGCGAGCCCGAGAAACCTTCGGCGATGCCGGCCGGCTCGGCGGCTCCGCCCGAGACGCGCACGATGATGCCGGTGTTGCCGCCCGGATCGCTCGCGACGTCGACTACCTCGGCGCGGAAATCGGCGATCGTGCTGCCGCGAACGACCGTCAAGCCACGGCACACCATCCCCGCGCGCACGGCCGAGAGCGGCATCGTGTCGGGGGGCAGACTCGCTGCCGCAGCGAGCGGCGAGAGGGCCGGTCCGCCCAGCGCCACAGCTGCGACCAGCAGCTGGGCAAGGAAGCTCCGTCGCGCGGAAGGACGATCACACCCCGCCGTAAGGATCGACGTTCGCCTGCGTCGCTTACGGCGAGTCCGTTGGTGGTGGGGGATCGGTGTCTCGAGGGGGCGGGTCCTGCAAGCGCGAGCAGGCACCAGCGACACAGCTTCGGCGGCCACACGCCGCCCGCAACTCGTCAATCGCATTCGCGGGAGCCTAACGGAGCCCGGAGCGCATCGCTGAAAGACGGATTGCGCCCGCCTTGCGAGTACCGCCCGACGGGAAGGACGCGCTCGCGCGGCAGCGAAAGCTCGGGCATGCGCAACCGCGAGCTCTACGACGCGCTGCGCCGGTTCGCCCGCGACGCCGCGACGCTGCTCTGCGCCGACCAGCGGGCCGGTGCCGAGATCCCCTTCGATGTCGAGGAGGACGGGGCTGACGTCAAGCGCCCAGCGGGCCCCCGCCTCTACCGCTACCGACCGCTGACCGAGCGCTTCATCCGCGAGCGCTGGGAGCGGCTGCGGGCGCTGCCCAGCTTCCGGCTCGCGGCGGCCGCGCTCACAGGGGGTGCGCGACTTTGGCTCGAAGCGCAGGGTGAGGGAGAAGCCGACCCCGAGCCGGCGCTGCTCGCGATGCTCGAGCGGCTCTGGGAAGACCGCACCGATCTCTCCTTTCCCGACGAGCGCTTCGAGCGCCTCTACAGCGACCTCGAAAACACGCTGTACGGCGACGCTCGCCACTTCGCGGTCGCGCTTTCTTTCGGCGGGGTTGCGCTGGCCGGCAACGAACCCCTCGCGCTAGCGCCCGGCCTGCGCCTGGTGCGCGCCGATCGGCTCGACGCTGACCCGGCAGTGCACGACCTCCCCGTCTGGGCGCAGCCGTCGTCGCTCGCGCGCGACGACGAAACGGTCGGCGCGGTCGCGGTACTCGAACGACTCGTCGGCGATGACACGCGTGCGGCCGAGCGCGAGGCGCTCGCTGCACTGCGCGACCTGCGGGTCGCTCTGCGTCTGCTCGGCGACGGCGCCGTCTGCCAGCACGGGCTCGCCGCAAGGCGGCTCGCCGGTGGCCGCTGGACGCCGCTGCCGGCTGCCGGCGCAGGCGGCGCTGGCGCCCCGCTCGCGATCGACAGCGAGCGCGGCGCGGAGCTCGCCGAACTGCTTGCCGTCACCGCCCAACGCGATCGCGGTCCACGCCTCGAACTAGCTCTGCGTCGGTTCGATCGCGCACTCGCGACGGCCGACAGCGGGGAACGCCTGCTCGACCTGTTGGTCGCACTTCGCGCCTTGCTCGGCGAGCACACCGACACCGACCGCGCCACGCTCGCTCTGCGTGTCGCTGCGCTGTGCGCCGAGCCCGATCGTCGCCAGCAGGTGCGCGGCGAGCTCGAGCGCGCCCTCTCGGCGGAACGGACGTTGCTTGCCGGGACCGCTCCCGGGCTCGCCGACGAGCCGGCGACGCACGCGGCGGCCGCCGCCCTCGAGGAGCATGTGCGTGCGCTGTTGCGCGACGTCCTCTGCGGCTACCTCGACATCGATCTCGCGCGTATCGCCGACGACATCCTGCTGCGCGCGAGCGCCAGGGAGGAGATCCGTGTGCGCGACGCCCGGGCGAGCGAGAGCAGCGCGGTCGACCGTGACAGCGGTGCGGGCAGCGAACCGGCGCGTGGCGCCGGCTGCGGCGACGGCGATCACGCACCGTCGCGCGGCGAGCCGGACGAGCAGGGACAGCTCGCGCTAGGGGCGGAAAGGGACACGGCAGCGGTGCCGATTGCGGCAGCGGGAAGCGCGCAGCCGCTCGGCGATCGCCGCACGTGGTTCGAGGCGAGCGCCGCCGAGGGTCCGTTCGCCGACGCCGACGAGTGGTCGGCACCCGTCTAGGCGCGGTCGCGACCGCAGAGCAGCGCGGCGACGCGTTCGAGCTCGCTGAGCGACCGCACGTCGCTTTCCAGCAACGGCAAACGAGCGAAAGCGGGACGGTGGCCGTCTTGCTCGAGGTGCTCGGCCAGCCACCGCGCGAGCGTCGCAAGCGCAGCCTGGTCGTGTGCCGCGGCGCGCACGTGATCGGCGGCCACAGCCGCGACCTTACGCGCAAGGCTTTCGCCGACCGCGGCGGCGAGCGCTGTCTGCAGATCGGCGAGCGCTGTCGCTTCGAGATCGTGCGCGTCGTGGACGCGGTTGGCGACGACAGCGCCTAGCGCTATCCCCAGCTCGCGCACGCGCTCCATGAACGCGATCGTGTCGGCGACAGCGCGGCGCTCCGGCACCGTAACGGCGACGACCGCTGTCTGCGCGCCGGTGAGCACGGCGTGGGTGCGCTGCGAGCGCGCCGCCAACTGTCCGGCAGCACCGGCCAGCGCGTCGAAAAACTCCCCGAGCTCGCGCAGCACCTCGACACCGGCGGCGCGCGCGAGCGCTGCCAGTGCCGTGCGGGCGCCGCGTCCGGCGACGCGCGCACCGAGGCTGCCGCCACCGGCGAGCATCGCCAGCGTGCGCGAGCGCAGGAACGACACCACCTGCGTCGGTGCCTCGAGGAAGTCGAGCGCGTGTGCGCTCGGCGGGGTGTCGACTATCACGAGCTCGAAGCGCTCGTCGTCGAGGAGCTCGTTGAGGCGCTCCATCGCCGTGAACTCCTCTGAGCCCGCGACCACGCGCGAGAGCTGGCGGTAGATGCGGTTCGCGAGGATCCGCTCGCGCGCGTCGGGATCGGCGACGGCACGCGCGACAGCGCGGTCGAAGACACGGCCGGGGTCGAGTTTCAAGGCGTAGAGCGGCGCGTCGCTAGCCACCGCGACGGGTGTCGGTTCGTCGTCGGACGCGTGCGCGATGCCGAGCGCGTCGGCAAGGCGCGGAGCGGGATCGATCGTCAAAACCACCGTCGGCCGTCCGGCCCGCGACGCTGCGAGCGCGATCGCAGCTGCGACCGTCGTCTTGCCGACCCCGCCGAGACCGCACACGAGCAGTACGCGGCGCGTCGCGACGAGCTCCGGCAAGCTCTGCTCTCGGCCCGGTGCGACCATCGCTCAGAGCACTCGCGCCAGTCGGCGCGCGAGGGCGGCGAGCGCTTCACGCCGCGCGGCGTCATCGTCGAGAGCGGGCAGTTGCGGCAGCGTCGACACGGGCACCCCGTGCCGGCGCAGCCGCGCCGCTGCCGCGCTGTGGCGGACGGCGACACGCCGCTCGCTCAGCGCCAGCGTCGCCGCCTTGCGTGCGGCGCCGTCGAGCTCGGCGGCGGCGAGGCGCTTCGCTTCGGCAGCGGTGAGGCGCAAGGGCACGACACCGTTCACCACGGCGAGGTCGAGCCGTCGACCGAGAGCGCTCTCGAGCCGTGTGGCCAGCTCGAGCGTCTCGAGCAGAGGGAGTTCCTCGGGACGCGTCACGGCAATCACGGCCGTCGCGGCGGGGTCGCGCAGAAAGCGATCGATGTGTTCGGCGTGGCGGCGCACCGGGCCGACGCGGGCGATCTGGGCGAACGTGTGCGGGGCGCTCAACACGGCGAGGCCGTGCCCGGTGGCGGGGGCGTCGACGATCGCGAGGTCGTAGGGCGCTGCACCGGCGGCGATCCGCTCGGGCTGCGACACCTCCCACACCTTTCCGATCGCCAAAAGTTCCTCCAGCCCCGGCGCCAACGTGCCGAGATGGTCGAGCAAACGCGAGCGGGCGAGCAGCGCTGCGAGCGGAGCCGGCAGCTGGTAGTGCAGCCACTCGTCACGGGCGCGGCGCGGCTCGACGGCGATACCCCAAACACCCTCTGCCAGGGGGCGCTCGCTGTGATCGAGCGCGTCGCTTCCGAACAGCGCGCCGAGGTGCTCCTCGGCGGCGATCGAGCAAACGATCGTGCGCAGCCCGCGGCCGGCAGCCGCAAGCGCCAACGCCGCCGCGACCGTCGTCTTGCCGACGCCACCCTTCCCGGTTACGAAAACGAGTCGGCGCGCTGCTAGTCCCGGCGAGCCAGCCATAACGCAAAGCGTGACCGATCGGCGGTCGGAGGCGGCTGCAGGATTCGCAGGTCGCGGTGCGAATACGGCTTGTGCGATGGCAGCCGTCGACGAGCAGAAAGTGCCCGCGGGCGACGACGCCCCGAACCGCTCCCAGCCGGAGACCGGAACCGTGGCCGCTTCGGCCACGGCGACTGGCGAGCGGCGCGACGAGGCGCTCGTCTACGCCTTCACCAACCAAAAGGGCGGGGTCGCCAAGACCACCACCACGGTGAACCTCGCCGCGGCCTTCGCCGAGCGAGGATTGCGCGTGCTGGCGATCGACCTCGACCCGCAGGCCAACCTCACGATGAGCCAGGGAATCGACCCCGACTCGCTCGAGGTGTCGATGTACGACGTGCTCGTCCACGGTCTGCCGATCAAGCGCGTGATCCGGCGACGGGAAGTGGACGTCGCCTGCGCGTCGATCGACCTTGCCGGCGCCGAGATCGCGATGTCGACCAAGATCGGCCGCGAGCGCCAGCTCGCCAAGGCGTTGAAGCCGGTCAAGGGCGAGTACGACTACATCTTCATCGACACGCCGCCGAGCCTTGGGCTGTTGACGATCAATGCGCTGACCGCGGCGGACAAAGTGATCGTCCCCGTCCAGTGCGAGTATCTCTCCATGCGCGGGTTGATCCAGCTGCAGAACACGCTCTCGATGGTCAAGGAGGAGCTCAACCCCCGGATCGAGATCGAGGGCATCCTGCCGACGCTGGTCGACACGCGCACCGTGCATGCCAAGGAGGCGATCGAGATCCTCGAAGAGAACTTCGGCGATCGCGTCTTCGCCTCGCGCATCAACAAAACGATCCGGTTCGCGGAGGCGCCGGTGAAGGGGATGTCGGTGCTCAAGTACGACCCGGACGGCAAGGCCGCCTACGCGTACCGCGAGCTGGCAGAGGAGGTCCTAGGGAATGGGAAGCGGTAGGCGAGCGAGCATGCGGGAAGGTCCCTTGGCCGAGCTTTTCCGGCGCACCGACGGCGCGGCGGTGGACCGTGATCGCTCGCCGCAGGCGGACAGCCCCGCCGTCGCTGGGGCCCCCGAAGAGCGCGCGCGGCGCGGCAGCGACGCGGCCGCCACGGGCGGCGCCGGCGAGCGGACAGCGCGTCCGGGAGCCGCGACGCCGCCGAGCACCGCTGCCGGCTGGGAGCGCCGCAACGACGGTGTGCCAACGCCCGAGGAGCGCCTGAAGGCCGTCTTCTCGGCAGACATCCCCTTCAACATGCTCGAGCGCGACGTGTCGCCGCCGCAGCCGCCCGCCGAGAACGCGATTGCCGCCGGTCAGCGCGTCGCCGCGGTGGAAACCGCTGCTGCGGCCGAGCGCTCGCTCGTCGACGAGCGGCTCGCCGAGCCCGTGCTGAAGGTCGTGGGGGTCGGCGGCGCCGGCGTCAACGCTGTCAACCGCATGGTCGAGGCGGGTGTCGAGGGCATCGACTTCGTCGCCCTCAACACCGATCTGCAGTCGCTCGAGCATTCGCGCGCGCACCACAAGCTGCACATCGGCGCCGAGGTCACGCGCGGGCTCGGCTCGGGCTCCAACCCCGAGCTCGGGCGGATGGCGGCGATCGAGGACTACGACCGCATCAAAGCGCTGCTCAAGGGTGCCGACATGGTGTTCATCGCTGCCGGTGCGGGCGGCGGTACCGGGACCGGCGCAGCCCCGGTGGTCGCTCGCATCGCACGCGAGGTCGGTGCGCTCACCGTCGGCATCGTCACCAAGCCGTTCCCGTTCGAGGGGTCGCGCCGCGCCCGTCAGGCCGAGCAAGGGATCGAGGAGTTGGCGGCCGCGGTCGACACGCTGATCGTCATCCCCAACGCGCGGCTGCTCGAAGTGCTCGACCGGCGGGTGTCGATGCTCGACGCCTTCCGTGTCGCCGACGACGTGCTCCGCCAGGGCGTGCAGGGCATCTCCGACCTGATCACCCTCCCGGGGCTGATCAATCTCGACTTCGCCGATGTCCGGACGATCATGTCCGACGCCGGCGAGGCGTTGCTCGGCATCGGTATGGGCGCCGGCGAGCGACGCGCGCTCGACGCTGTAGAGCATGCGATCGCCTCGCCGCTGCTCGAGACACGCCTCGACGGTGCGCGGTCGATCCTGCTGTCGGTGACCGGCGGACCCGACCTCTCGCTGTGGGAGGTGAACGAGGCCGCTAAGGCGGTGCGGCAGGCGGCCCATCCGGAGGCGAACATCATCTTCGGCGCGATGGTCGACGAGAAGGTCGCCGATCAGGTTTGGGTGACCGTGGTGGCGACCGGGTACGGCGAGAGCTCGTCACGCAAGCGCGCCACCGTCGACGTGCCCGACGCCGAGCCGCGTGTGCGCCGGGTCGAGCGCGAACGCACGATGGCGAGCAGCGATCTCGCCGACGTTCGCGTGCCCGAGTTCATGCCGGGGCGCTGACCCAGCCGCTAGTGGGCGGTCGTTCGCCCCGGCTACTCTCGCCGGGGAGATGAAGGGCGTCGTCGCTGCCGGACACCCGCTCACGGCCGAGGCCGGAGCCCGCATTCTTCGCGAGGGCGGCAACGCGATCGACGCCGCGGTAGCGGCCGGCTTGATGTCGTGGGTCGCCGAGTCGCCGCTGACCGGCCCCGGTGCCGGCGGCTTCATGCTGGTGCACACGAGCGGCGGCGAGAGCACACTTTTCGACTTTTTCGTCGCCGCGCCCGGAAAGGGGCTGCCTGCCGATCACCGGCGCGTGGAGCTCATCCCCCTCTGGGTCGAGTTCACGGCCGGCCAGCGCCAGCGCTTCAACGTCGGGCCGGCGTCGTGCGGCGTCTACGGGACGGCGCTCGGGCTTGTGGAGGCGCTGAAACGGTTCGGCACGCGCCCGCTCGCGGAGCTCGCCGCGCCGGCGGCGCGTGCGGCGCGTGCGGGCGTCGAGATCAGCCCGATCCAGGGCTACCTGTTGCGGATTCTCGAACCGATCCTGCGTTCGACCGCCGAGTGTGAGCGCTGGTACGCGCCAGAGGGGCGGATCCTTCGCGCCGGCGAGCGGATCCGGCTGCCCGAGCTTGGCGACCTGATCGAACGCCTCGGAGGCGAGGGTCCGGACTTCATGTACCGCGGCGACGTCGGCGAAGCGGTCTCGGCGTGGGTGCTCGACCACGGTGGCGCGATCACGCGCAGCGACCTCGCCGAGTACCAGGTCGTGGCGCGAGAACCGGCGCGCGCCGCCTACGCCGGGCGCGTGGTTCTCACCAACCCGCCGCCGTCAGCGGGGGGCATCCTCATCGCCTACGCGCTCGATCTGCTCGAGCGGCTGGGACGCCCGCGCCGCCTCGTCGATCTCGTCGCGGTGATGGAGCGCACCAACCGCGAGCGCACGCGCGAGTTCACAATCGGGCTGCACAGCGAGGGCTATCTCGAGCGCTTCCTCGCGCGCGAGGCGCTCGAGCGGGCAGCGGCCGAGCTGCGCTCCGCGGGATGCGGCCCAAGTTCGGGAGCGAGAGGCGAGCTCGGTTCGACCACGAAGCTCGGGTCGAGCCCGCAGCTTGGGTCGACGACGCACATCGCGGTGATCGACGGCGAAGGCAATGCCGTCTCCATGACCTGCTCGAACGGCTCCTGCAGCGGCGTCGTCGTACCGGGGACAGGCGTTCACCTCAACAACATGCTGGGCGAAGAGGACCTCAGCCCCGAGGGCGTCGCGAGCCACCGTCCCGGGCGCCGCGTGCCGAGCATGATGGCGCCGACCGTGGTGCTGCGCGCCGGCGAGTGCGAGCTGGCGCTCGGTTCGGCCGGGTCGAACCGCATTCGCTCGGCGATCCTGCAGACGATCCTCGCCGTCATCGATGAGGGGCTCGATGCCGCCCGTGCGGTCGAGCGCCCGCGTCTGCACTGCGAACAGGGGCGCGTCGACGCCGAGCCCGGCCTGCCGGAAGACGAGCTGCGCGAGATCGAAGCGCGCGGCTTCAATGTTGTGCGCTGGCCGGAGCGCAACCTCTACTTCGGCGGTGTGCAAGCTGTTGGCCGCGACCCGGTGACCGGCGCTCTGGTGGGCGGCGGCGACCCTCGCCGGGGCGGGGCGGTGGCGCTCGCCTGACAGCGCACGCCCCGTGAGCCGCGACCAGCGCACGCTCGTAAGGAAAGGGCGTGGTGGTTCTTTGGCTCAGACGCGATCTGCGTCTTCACGACCATCCGGCGCTCAACGCAGCGGCACAGCGCGCAGGCGAGCGTGGCGGCACGCTTGCGATCGTCTTCGTCTTCGACCGTGCGCTGCTGTGCGGGCGCCACGCCTCGGCGACTCGGACTGCTTTCCTGCTCGAGGCGCTCGCCGAACTGCGTGCCGCACTGCGCGAGCGCGGCCAGCAGCTGATCGTGCGCCACAGCGAACCGGCGCGCGAGATCGCTGCGCTAGTGGGTGCGGCCGCCGACCCGGAAGTCCACGCCACCGCCGACGTCGGTCCGTTCGCCAAGCGGCGCGAGCGGGAGGTAGCGGCCGCGCTCGCCGAGCGTGGCGGCCGCCTCGTTCTCCACCCCGGGGCTTTCTGCGTCGACAGGCCGGAAGCGGTGAGCGGCTCCGTCGTTTTCACGCCGTTCTTTCGAAGCTGGCAGGCGGCGCCGCGCCGAAGACCGCTGTCCGCCCCTAGCCGACTGCCGCCACCCCCGGCCGAGATCGCGCCGGGCGAGCTACCAAACCTCGCCGACCTTCTGCCGCCACTCGCAGGAAACGAGGCGCCACGGCGCCCGCGTGGCGGCGAGCGGGCCGCATGGGAGCGGCTCGAGCGGTTCCTTGGCACCTCGGTTGGCCGCTACCACGAACGCCGCAACGATCTAGCGGCCGACGCGACCTCGCGCCTCTCGCCCTACCTCCACTTCGGCTGCATCTCGCCGCGCGCGGTCGAGGAGCGCCTCCCGGCCGGTGCCGGCCCCACCGCCTTCCGGCGTCAGCTCGCCTGGCGCGACTTCTACGCCGCGCTCATGGCACGCCGTCCCGAGCTGGCTCGCTGCGAGCTGCAAGCCGCCTACCGCACGATCGACTGGGCCGACGATCCCGATGCGTACGCTGCCTGGCGCGACGGTCGCACCGGCTACCCGCTCGTCGACGCCGCGATGCGACAGCTAGCCGAGGAGGGCTGGGTGCACAACCGCGCCCGCCTCGTGGCTGGGTCGTTCCTCACCAAGCACTTGGGGATCGACTGGCGACTCGGCGAGCGTTGGTACATGCGCTCGCTCGTCGACGGCGACGAAGCGTCCAACAACGGCAACTGGCAGTGGATCGCGTCCGTCGGCAGCGACCCCGCCCCGCCCGCGCGACGGATACTCAACCCCATCTTGCAGGCCGAGCGTTTCGACACCGAGGGACGCTACATCCGCCGCTACGTGCCCGAGCTGGCGAGCGTTCCCGACCGCTGGCTGCGCGAGCCGTGGCGGATGCCCCGGGGAGTGCAAGAGGCGACGGGGTGCGTCATCGGGCGCGACTACCCCGCGCCGATCGTCGACCACCGCTCCGCGCGGCTGCGCGCCCTCGAGCGCTACCGCGCCGCCCGCGCGGCCGCGCAGGGGCACGACCGGCGATGAGCAGGTTGTAGAAGATCGCCGGCGGCAGATAAGGCTCGAGCAGCGCTCGGTCGACTCGCTGCAGCGCCAGATACCCGTGGTAGGCCCAGAGCCGCCAGGCGCGCGGAATGCGCTGCGGGTCGGCGGTCGCCTCGAGCGAGCGGTTGGTCCAGCCGAACCAGTTGGCAGCGAGCTCCTCGCCGGTCACGCGCACGTCGCGGAAACCGGCTCGCGTCGCGCACGCGCGCAGGTCGCCGGGAGTGAAGGCGTGGACGTCGACGAGCTGCTCGAGGAACTCCTTTTCGTGCGCGTGCGGAGCCCCGTTCTCTCTGCGTTCGGGTATGCGCAGCAGCGTCCGCCAAAGCGGCGCGAGACGTGCGCCCAGCCGCTTGGGGACGGTCGCCATGCGGTCGCCCCACAGCGACGGCTCACCGCAGAACACGAACTGCCCGCCCGGGCGGAGGACACGACGGAACTCGGCGAACGCGCCGGCGAGATCCGGCAGATGGTGGAGCACCGCGTGCCCGCAGACGAGGTCGAAGCTCGCGTCCGGGAGCGGCAGCTCGGACGCCTCGGCACGCACGCACTCAACACGGTCGCCGAGACCCAGCGCCTCGGCGGTGCGTGCCAACTGGTCGAGCATGCCCTGGGAGATGTCGGTCGCGACGAGTTCGTCGATCACTCCGGCGAGCATCAGGTTGAGCGAGAAGTAGCCGGTGCCGGCACCGATCTCGAGCGCACGGGGGAAGCGGCCGACGTCCTTGCGTCCCAGGGCACGACGCAGCTTCGCCAGCACCTGGCTCTGGCCGAGCTCGTCGAAGCTGATACCCCATTTGGCGTCGTACTGTTCGGCAGCGAGGTCGTGGTAGCGGATATTCGCTGCCTTGATCTGTTCGGCTCTGTCGGCACGCATGGCGGCGGAAGGGTACGGCAATACACTGCCCCGGCTTTGGTTGGCGAGATCCGACATCCCGACAGCGAGCGGCGGGCAACGAGCGGGAAGCGCTACTTCCAGCGCAACCAACCGCCCGGTGTGCCGCCGCTCGAGCTGACCGGCGAGCGCACGCTGCCCGACGTTCCCGAGGAGAACTACTGGTTTCGGCGCCACCTGGTCGTGTACGAGTGGGTCGCCGAGCGCTGCGGCGGCCTCGACGTCGTCGACATGGCCTGTGGCGAGGGCTACGGCTGCGAGGTGCTGGCGCGCAGAGCGGCGACCGTGGTCGGCGTCGACGCCAACCCCGAGGCGTACGAGCACGCTCGCCTCAAGTACACGCGGCCGGGCGTGCGCTTCGTTCGGGAGCTGGTGGAACGCTACGCCGAGCCCTGCGACGCGATCGTGTTCCTGCAGACGATCGAGCACGTTCCCGACCCCGAGGCTGTGCTCCGCCACTTCCGTTCGCTGCTGCGGCCGGGCGGAGCCGTGTACGTGTCGACGCCGAACGTGTTGACGCTCGCGCCTCCCGGCGCCGAGCGGTCCGACAACCCCTTCCACCTGCGCGAGTACCGGCCCGACGAGTTCGAGGCGCTCTGCCGTACGGTGTTCGATCACGTCGAGCTTTACGGCGTCTTCCACGCCCGCAAGCTGCGCCTGCACGAGCTCGCGTTGCGACTCGGCTGGGATGCGCTGCATCCGCGCCTCGGTCTCACCGACGCCTTCTACCGCCGCTTCGTGCCGGCGATCTCGGCGCGCGACTTTCGCATCGCTCGCGCGCCGCTCGTCGAGGCGCTCGATCTGCTCGCAGTGTTGCGGTGACCGCGCCGGACGACCGCTCGTTGTCGGCTAGGCGCCGGGACGGGCGCCAGCGGTGAACGGACGCGGCGACCACAGCGGCGGAGTGGGCGCGCTGGCGCTCGTCCTGCACGCGCACATGCCCTACGTGGTCGGTTTCGGCACCTGGCCGTTCGGGGAGGAGTGGCTGTGGGAGGCGATCGCCAGCGTCTACCTCCCGCTTTTCGAAACCATCGACGGGTTCCCCGTCACGCTCGGTCTCACGCCCGTCCTGTGCGACCAGCTCGAACTTGTCGAGAGCGGTGACGGACCGGAGCGCCAGCGGCTCGTGCGCTTCGTGGAGGAGACCCGGATCGGGCTCGTGGGGTCCGATCGGCGGTTGCTACGCGAGCGCGGCGAGAGCGCTCTTGCCGAGGCGCTGGCGAGCCAAGAGGAGCAGTACCGGCGGGCGGCCAGCGCGTTGGCCGCGGGTTGGCGTCCGCTGGCACGCGCACGGGCGCTCCGCGGCGTGGAGGTGCTCGCTTCGGCAGCGACCCACCCGGTGCTGCCGATAGTCGCCACCGACGCCGCGCGCCGCTTCCAGATCGCGACCGGGATCGCCTCGCACCGTCGGCGCTTCGGCGGTTTCGGCGGGGGTATCTGGCTGCCCGAGTGCGCGTGGCGCCCCGGGCTCGAAGACGCGCTCGCGCGTTGCGGCGTGCGCTACTTCTGCGTCGACCGCACGCGCGCTGTCGCGAGCGGCGGTGCCGAACACCTCGAGCCGCTCGCCTTGCCGGGCGGGCTCGTTGCGGTGCCGATCGACTGGGAGCTCGTGCGCCTCGTTTGGGACGAGCGCAGCGGCTACCCCACGAGAGCTCCCTACCGCGACTACTACCGCGGCACCGAACACCACTTCAACCCGTGGGCGAACGACGGCTCGCCGTACCGCCGGGGGCGCGCACTCGCCCAGGCCGAGAGCGACGCGCGCGACTTCGTCGCGCGCGTCGCGAGCCGTTTGCGCGACTACCAGCGCGCGACGGGACGGTGCGGCGTCGTCTGTTGCGCGCTCGACGCCGAACTGCTCGGTCACTGGTGGGCCGAGGGAGTCGAGTGGTTGCGGTCCGTTTTGCGGCTGGCACCGACCGTGGGGATCGAGCTGGTGACGCTCGGCGAAGCGGCGAGCCGCGCGCGGCGCGAGGTCGCGGGGCTCGAAGAGGCGAGCTGGGGGAGCGGCAAGGACCTCTCGACCTGGGACTGCGCTGCTGCCGACGAGATCGTCGCCGCTGCGCGGATCGCCGAGCTGCGTCTACTTGCTGCAGCGCGTCGTGCCGCGCGCGCGGGCTGCGGCGATGCGCCGGCACTGGCGCGCGCCGCTCGCGAGCTTCTGGCTCTGCAGGCGAGCGACTGGGCGTTCATGGCGACGAAGCGGACGGCGGGCCCGTATCCGCTCGAGCGGGTTCGTGCTCACCGGCGCGAGTTCGACGCCGCGCTCGCGGCTCTGGAACACTGCCGTCCTGTCGAGCGGCCGACGGTCGGCAACCTCGCGCCCGACCTGGCGGTCGAGCACCTTTTTGCGCCCTGAGCGGGCGCCGTTCGACGAGATGGGCACGAAGCGATGCGCGCACTGATCCTCTCCTGGGAGTACCCACCGCTGATCGAAGGTGGGCTCGCCCGCCACGTTCGCAAGCTCGCCGAGAACCTTGTCGACCACGGTGTGGCGGTGCACGTGCTGGCGCGCGGGCTCGAGGAGTCGCCAGCCGAAGAGGAGGTGCTGCCCGGGCTCGTCGTGCACCGCGTCCGCGAACCGCGGCGGCCGCGCGACCTTGCCGAGTTCATCGCTTGGGTCGAGCACATGAACGCCGACATGCTCGCGGCCGGCGTCGAGCTCGGCGACCGCTTTCGCTTCGACATCGTGCACGGACACGACTGGCTGGTCGCCGTCGCTTGCGACCATCTCGCGCGCCGCTTCCGCGCCCCGTTCGTGGTGACGATCCACGCCACCGAGTACGGGCGCCACCAGGGTCACGTCGACCGTCATCCGCAGTCCTACATCCACGGCGTTGAGCGCTGGATGGCGAACCGTGCCGACCGCGTCATCACCTGCTCGTCGTACATGCGCGAGCACGTGGCAGACATCTTCGGCCTCGACGAGCGCCGCGTGACGGTGATCCCGAACGGCATCGATCCCAGCGAACTAGTGCCCGTCGCCGATCTCGAGACGCTGCGCGGACAGTTCGCGCGGCCCGACGAGAAGCTCGTACTGCTGGTCGGTCGGCTCGTCTACGAAAAGGGGTTCCAGATCGCGCTCGAGGCGCTGCCGAGAGTGATCGAGCGGGTCGGCGGCGTGCGCTTCGTTATCGCCGGTTCCGGAACCGCCGAGGACGACCTCCGTCGCCAGGCGCGCGAGCTCGGCCTCGACCGTCACGGCACCTTCCTCGGTTGGATCGGCGACGATCTTCTGCACTCGCTCTACCGCATCGCTGACCTTTGCGTGGTGCCGTCGATCTACGAGCCGTTCGGGCTCGTCGCGCTCGAGGCGATGGCGTCCGGCTGCCCGTGCCTCGTGGCCGACACGGGCGGTCTGCGCGAGGTCGTGCCGAGCGAACAGGTGGGGTTGCGTTTCCGCTCGCGCGACCCGAACTCGCTCGCCGAGATGGCCGAGCGCCTCCTCACCGACGCCGAGTTGCGCGAACGGCTCGTCGCCGAGGCGTCCGAGCACGTGCTGACGTTCGACTGGGGCGACGTCGCCCGCCAGGTCGCGGCCGTCTACCGCGAGCTGGCGGTGGGCGAGGCTTTGCCGGTCGAGCGTTAGGGTGTTGAGGCACGCGATCGCGGGTCGCTGTGTCGGCGTTGGCTCTGTTGCGGTTATTTCACTTGTGGACCAACCTGACGATTGACGCAGTAGCCGTATCTACCTCTGCGTCTGAGCGATACCGACGGGAGGGGCGCGCACCACGGGTGGCAGCCCATCGACTCACCTCGAGCTGTCGAGCGACGAGAGAGCGGTCTTCGAACGACTAGTCGACGAGCTGCGCTCCGGCCGGATGCCTGCCTTCGCTACAAGCACCGGCGAACGGATCCCATTGCCCGATGACTTGCGGGGACCTTTGCGGCAGCTGATAGAAGCTCTCCTGCGCGGCTCGAGCGTCGTCGTTGTCGGCTCAGAGGACCTGCTCACGACGACAGAAGCCGCGCGCCTGCTGGGTGTCTCGCGCCCGTACCTGGTGCGCCTGCTCGACGGTGCCAGGATTGCCTACGAACGAGCCGGGTCGCACCGGCGTGTGCCCGTAGCCGAGGTTCTCAGATACCGAGAAGCGCGACGCCGCCAACGGGAGCAGGGTCTTAGAGAGCCTCAACGCATGTCGCAAGAATTTGAGGTGGGAGCCATACGGGGGACTCTGCCGTCACCTCAGAAGTGTGTGTGACGTCGCCAAAGGCCAAGAACCTGAGCCTCGTGGTCGGCGCGTGCATCTCGAGGTGACGCTCAAGCGGGCACGAGCCACCGTGATCTGAGCGGCTCGCTTGCGCCAAGCTGAAGAAGCCCTGCGGTGACAGTGCGAGGGCTACGAGAATCCGCCGCTGCGTAGGGCGGAGGTTGCATGCAAGGTGGATCCGATCTTGAACGAGCCGGCGACAGGCCTGTGCTGCAGGCGCTCGTAGCGGCATGCAAGGCCAAGTGACTTGGCTGCCAGGTGGTGGGCTTTTTTGTAGGAAGTGTGGAAGATCAAGCGTGCGCAGTGCCTAAGGGGTAGCGCCGCACATCTAGTCGACGAAGCGCAGCCGCTCGGGGGCTGGCCGCATCCTGATCACCCGCGCCGGCACGCCCACGGCGACGGCGTTGTCGGGAATGTCGCGGGTGACCACCGCGTAGGTGCCGAGCACGCAGTTGTCGCCCACCGTCGCTCCGCGCAGCACACAGGCGCCGTACCCCATCCAGACGTTGTGGCCGACGCGCACGTCGCGCTTGTAGATGCCCTGCTCGCGGATCGGGCGTTCGACCTCGGCCATGCAGTGGTCGAAGTCGATCAGCATCACGCGGTCGGCGATGACGCACTCGCGACCGATCGACACGTGCTGGTAGGCCGAGATCGTGCACTCCTGGCCGAGCACGCTCTTCGCGCCGATCCGCACCACGCCCTCGTGGCAGCGGATCTTCGACCGCCGTCCGATCCACGACCAGCGTCCTAGCTCGACGCGGGCGTGGCGGCCGATCTCGAACTCCACCCCGCGCTCGACGAAAGCGATGCCGTCGGTGACGAGACGCCCGCGGTAACGGAGCTTGAGCCAGGCGAGCCGCGCGAGCAGCACCGCGTAGCGCGGCCGCAGCATGTGGTTGCGAGCCATGAACGCGAGCAGCGCCAAAGGCCCGCCCCGCCGCGGCGGCGGGGGTGTGCGGACGAACGGATAGTCTGGCGGCAGCGGCGGGGGCGGCGGGTCGAATCCCCCGCCGTCGAGCGCCTCGATCGCCCCGCCACTCGCTTCCAAGGTGCCGAGATGTTAAGCCGCGACGGAACCGCTGCTGGCGCCCGCTCGGGGGCGGTGTGCGAGGCGCGCGCGTTGCGGCGTGTGTACGGCGAGGGCGATGCTGCCGTCGAAGCGCTCGCAGGTGTCGATCTCGCGCTTCCGGCCGGACGGTTCACGGCGATCATGGGGCCGTCGGGATCGGGCAAGTCGACGCTCATGCACCTTCTCGCCGGTCTCGACCGCCCAACCTCGGGATCGATCGTCCTAGACGGCGTCGATCTGACGGCGCTGGACGAGGAGGAGCTCACGCGTCTGCGACGCGACCGCGTCGGTTTCGTCTTTCAGTTCTTCAACCTCGTCCCGGTCTTGAGCGCGCGCGAGAACATCCTGTTGCCGCTCGAAATCGCGGGACGCGAGCCGGACCGCGCGTGGTTCGAAACGATCGTCGACACCGTCGGTTTGCGCGACCGGCTCGACCATCGCCCCTCCGAGCTGTCGGGCGGGCAGCAGCAGCGTGTGGCAGTGGCGCGGGCGCTCGTCGCTCGGCCGGCGGTCGTCTTCGCCGACGAGCCCACCGGCAACCTCGACTCGCGGGCGTCGCAGGAGGTGCTGGCGCTCTTGCGACGGGCGGTCGACGAGTTCGGTCAAACGGTTGTGATGGTCACCCACGACCCGGCGGCGGCTGCTTGGGCCGACCGGCTCGTGCTTTTGCGCGACGGACGGATCGCGTTCGAGGGTCCCGTCGAGGGACAGGAGCAAGTCGCTCAGCTGCTCGCCGCTGCGAGCTGAACGGGCGGTGCTGCAACTCGCCGCACGAGCTCTGTTGGCGCGCCCCTTGCGGGCGCTCGCCACGCTCGCGGCGATCGTCGTCGGTGTCGCGCTCGTCGCCGGCACCTACGTGCTCACCGACACCATCGACCGCTCCTTCGAGCGCCTGTTTCGCGAGTCGCAATCCGGCACCGACGTCGTCGTCACCGCGCGACAGGAGATCGTCGCGCCATCGGTCGAGGCGGCGACGCTGCCGGCGTCGGTGCTCGCCACCGTTCGCGAGGTGCCCGGCGTGCGCACGGCGGTCGGCGGTATCGCCGGTTTCGCTACGGTCGTCGACGCCCGCGATCGACCGCTCGCGCGCGGCTTTGCACCGAACTTCGTCGGCTCTGTTTTGCCGCCACCGTTCCGCTCCGAGCGCTACGCGCGCGGGCGCCCGCCGCGCGCCCCTGGTGAAGCTGCGCTCGACGAGCAGAGCGCACGCCGCGGCGGGTTGCGGCTCGGCAGCCGCATCGGTGTCGTCGGCGAACGCGGTGTGCGCCGCTTCCGCCTGGTGGGGATCACGCGCTTGTCGGGCGGCGCGTCGCTCGGCGGGGCGGTGGCGCTGACGCTGACGCTCGCCGACGCCCGCGCGGTTACCGACAAGCAGGGGCGTTTCGACCAGATCCTCGTCGCCGCGGCGCCCGGTGTCGGAGCAGACGTTTTGCGCGACCGCGTGGCGCGCAGGCTCGGCGAGCGTTACCGCGTCGAGACGGCGACCGAGAGCGCCGAGCGGCAGGCGCGCGAAGTGCGTTCGGGGCTTTCGTTCTTGCGCACCGCGCTGCTCGTCTTCGCGGGCGTGGCGGTGGTGGTCGGTGGTTTTCTGATCTTCAACACCTTCGCGATCACCGTCGCCCAGCGCACCGCCGAGTTCGGGCTGTTGCGCACGCTCGGAGCGAGCCGCAGGCAGCTGTTCGGTCTTGTCGCTGCCGAAGCGCTCGCGCTCGGAGCGCTCGGGGCGGCCGTGGGCGTCGCCGGTGGGCTAGTGGTGGCACCGCTTCTGAACGAGCTGCTGGCGAGCGCCGGGCTCGACCTGCCCAACACGGGCACGGTCGTGCGTCCACGCTCGATCGTCGTCGGCCTCGTCGTCGGTATCGCCGTCACGCTCATCGCTGCGCTCGTCCCCGCCCGCCGCGCGACGCGCATCTCGCCGCTCGCCGCGCTGCGGCTGCCGGCCGAACGCCCCCGGCGCGGGACGCGCCAGCGGCTCCGCCTGCTCGCCGCGGCCCTACTCGCAGCGGGCAGCGGCAGCCTGCTCGTGGGCGCGCTCGGTCCGCTGCCGAGCGGTCGTGCCGCGCTCGTGGTCGGGGCCGGTGCACTGCTCTTGCTCGCCGGCGTGGCGGCGGCGGGGCCGCTCGTCGTTCCCGCGGTGGCGCGCACGGTGGGACTGCCGCTGGCGCGCTTCGGGCGGATCAGCGGGCGCCTGGCGCGCGAGAACGCCCTGCGTCAGCCAGGCCGGACCGCTACGGCGGCTACGGCGCTGACGATCGGGCTCGCGCTCGTTGTGTTCGTCGCGATCTTCGCGGCCGGCATCAACGCCTCGGCGGGGAGGGCGATCGACACCACCCTGCCGGCGCCGATCGAGATCCAGTCACAGGACGGCTTCACTGTGCTTCCGCGCGGCGTCGAAGCGACCGTGCGGCGCACCCCCGGTGTCGGCCCTACCGCCGGCCTTCTCTTCTCGGCAGCGAAGATCGCTGGCGTTGCGGGCACGCGACAAGTGAGCGCGATCGACGCCGACGCGCCCGCGACGCTCTTCCGCCTGCGCGTGGTGCGCGGCACGCCCCGGCCGCTGGCTGCGCTCGCGCGAGGCGAGGTGGCGATCGACGATCGCTTCGCGCGTCAGCGGGGCATCGCCGTCGGCCGAACCCTCACCTTCCGCACGGCGCGAGGGGTGCGCGTTCGTGCTCGTGTCGCGGCGACGGTGCGCGACGACGGCAACGTGATCGGCGACGCCCTCTTCGCGCGCCAGGTGCTCGAGCGCCGTTTCGGCGAGCGGCGCCCGGCGTTGCTGCTTGTCGCCCCCCGCGCGGGCACCGATAGCGACAGGCTGCTGCGGCGTCTGCGGCGCGCGCTGGGGCGTTCCTACCCGACGGTGCAAGCGCTCGACCAGGCCGCGGCGAAGCGCAAGATCGAGCGCCAGGTCGACCAGCTCGTGGCGCTCGTCTACGTGCTCCTGGCTTTCTCGATCTTGGTTTCCGTGCTTGGCATTCTCAACACGCTCGCGCTCTCCGTGCTCGAACGCACGCGCGAGCTCGGGCTGTTGCGCGCAGTCGGGATGAGCCGGCGCCAGTTGCGAACGATGGTCGTTCTCGAGGCGGTTCTCACCGCGCTCGTCGGTGCCGTTCTGGGCCTCGCCCTGGGCGCGGCGTTTGCGGCTGCGATGTCGGGTCCGCTCGCCGGCGAAGGCTTCGTGCTCGCCTGGCCCGTCGATCAGCTCGTCGTGATGTTTGTCGTCGCGGCGCTCGCTGGCGTCGCCGCGGCAGCCTTGCCGGCGCGCCGCGCTGCGCGCGTCGCGCTCCTCGAGGCGATCGCCTACGAGTAGCGGCTGCCTGCGCCCGCCTCGGCTTCGAAGAGCTCGAGCAGCCGTACGACGTCGGTGACCGATAGCAGGCCGATCAGCTCCGGCCCGCGCACGACGAGGGCACGCCGCAGCTGCGAGCCAGCAAGCCGGCGCATGGCCTCCTCGAGAGCGAGATCCGGCGCGAAGATGTCGCTGCGCTCGATCGGCACCATCACGTCGGCCACGCGCAGCTCCTGCCAGCGGTCGCGGGGGAGGCGGAGAGCGTCGCGGAAGGAGACGATTCCCTGCGCTCGCCCGGCGTCGTCGACGACCGGATAGGCGGTGTGGCGGTGGGCGAAGAAGACGCGCTCGAGAAAGTCCTCGAGCGACAGGTCGGGGGCCACCACGACCGGGTCGCGCACCATCGCGTCGGCCACGCGCAGACCGCTGACTAGACCGCCGAGCTCGGCCGCGCGCGCCTCGGCGTCGGCCGCGCCGAGCAAAAACCAGCCGATGAACGCGAGCCACACACCGCTCGCGCCGCCACCCGCCACGACCGCGAGCACGCCGAGGGCGATCAGCCCTTGTCCGAAGCCGCGGCCGAGCGCCGCGGCGGTTCGAGTGGCAGCGCGGAAGTCGCGGCGCGAGCGCCACAAAAGAGCGCGAAGAACCCGCCCCCCGTCGAGCGGCAGCGCCGGCAACATGTTGAACGCCAGCAACACGAGGTTGGTGTTACCGAGCCAGTGCACGACACCGTCTGCGGCGGCCGGCAGCGGCAGGAGCGCCGCGACGGCCAAGAAGATGAGGCCGAGCACGAGCGAGACCGCCGGTCCGGCGAGAGCGATGCGGAGCTCAGCCTCGGGCGTCGGGAAGGGGCCGGCGAGCTTCGCCACGCCGCCGAACACCCAGAGCGTGATCCCGTCGATCGCAACCCCTTCACGGCGCGCCTGCAGCGCGTGACCGAACTCGTGCGCGACCAGCGACGCGAAGAACACGACCACCGCCACCAGCGCCATCGCCAGATAGACGCCGTCGTCGAGGCCGGGGTTCGTTTGCGGAAAGACGCCGTCGGCGAGCACCCAAGTGAAGAGGACCGCAGCGATCAACCAGCTCCAGTTGACGCCGACCTCGATGCCGGCGATACGGCCGAGTCGGATGCTGCTCGTCATCCCCATCGCTCGCTCCGTCCCGTCTTCGTCCCAGCTGCGTTAACACCTGCCCGCGCTGCGGGCGCTGCTGCATCGCGCGTGCCCAGCGACCGTTCACCTTGACCACGACCGGTCGTGACCGCTCGAGCGTTCCCGACCCGCGCCAGGTACGCTGGCAGTCCTCGCGATGGCTCGTTCGACGCAGACCGTAGACGAACTTGCCGAGCGCGTCGCCGCCGGCGATCGCCGGGCGCTCGCGCGGGCGATATCGCTGGTCGAGAACGACGACCCCCGCGGGTGGGAGCTGGTGCGCGCGCTCTTCCCGCACACCGGGCGGGCGCACACGGTCGGCTTGACCGGTCCGCCGGGGGCCGGTAAGTCGACGCTGATCGGGCGGCTCGTCGAACACGCGCGGGCACAAAGCAAGTCGGTCGGCGTGCTATCGGTCGACCCGTCTTCGCCGTTCACGCAGGGTGCCGTGCTGGGCGATCGCATCCGCCTCTCCGAGCACTTTCTCGACCCCGGTGTGTTCATCCGTTCGATGGCCAACCGCGGCGCCCTTGGCGGGCTAGCTGAGGCGGCCCTGCAAGCGGTGCTCTTGATGGACGCCAGCGGGCGCGAGGAGATCTTCATCGAGACGGTGGGCGTCGGTCAGGCGGAGGTGGACATCGTCGACCACGCCGATACCGTCGTGCTCGTGCTGATCCCCGGGTCGGGCGACTCGATCCAGGCGCTCAAGGCGGGGGTGATGGAGATCCCCGACGTGATCTGCGTCAACAAAGCCGATCATCCGCTCACCGAGACGATGGTGCGCGAGATCCGCGGGGTGCTGGCGCTCGGTCCGCAGGGCGGGTGGCGCGTTCCGATCGTGCGCACCGAAGCGGCGCGCGGCGAGGGCATCGACGAGCTCGCTGCGAAGATCGCCGAACACCGCGACTACCTCGGGGCGGTTGGCGAGCTCGCCGAGCGGCGCCGGCGCAACCTCGTGAGCGAGGTGCTCACGATCGCCAGCGCGCGCCTGCGCAAACGGCTCGAGGGCGCGCTGCGCGACGACCCGGAGCTCGCTCGCTTGCTCGACGAGGTAGCGGCCCGGCGGCTCGACCCATCGAGCGCTGCCGAGCGGCTCCTGGCCGTAGCGGCCAGTGCCGCGGTGCCGAATTGAAGTTCGGCTCTGGCCGCGCCGATCTAGGGAACATGATCGGCGGGAGAGAGGGCGCGGACCGCGAGTTTCGTGCCGCGCTGCGCGAGCTTGTAACCAAGCGCGACGACCTTTACGCCGGCGCCGATCTGCGCAACGCGCGGCGGATGATGGCGCTCACGCTGATCATCGGTGTCGTCGTGGGCGTGATGCTGCTCGTGGTCGCGATCCCGGCGCAGGGGCTCAAGCTCGGTGCCTTCCTGCTCGAGCTCGCCTATGCGGGCTTTTCGCTAGCGGCGGCCTACTGGTTGTTCGCCAGCGACAGGGTCACGTTCCGCCAGCTCTGGGTGCTGAACGCCGCGCTGATCCCGATGCTGGCGCTGCTCGTCTGGCAGTCGGGAGGTACCTCCTCGCCCTTCAACCAGGCTTACCTGCTGGCTCTGATCCCCGCCGCCGGCATCCACCCGGCGCGGCGCGCGCTGCCGCTTCTGGGCCTGATCTCGCTCGGGATCCTGAGCCCCTTGCTCTATGAGCCCTACAGCTACGACAAGCTGCTCTTGCTGCTCAGCCACATGTTGCCCTGGTACGCGCTCAGCGGCGCGTTCCTGATCCTGATGACGTACGTACGCCTGCAGCGGATCATCTCGGGAGAGAACGAAGCGCAGGCACGGCGGCTCGCGCGGATCGACGAGCTCACCGGTCTCGGCAACCGCCGTGCGTTCGAGGAGGCGCTCGACCTCGAGCTGTCACGGCTGGAACGGTCGGGATCGACGCTGTCGCTGCTCCTGCTCGACGTCGATCGCTTCAAGGAGATCAACGACACCTGGGGGCACCCGGCCGGCGACGAGTGTCTGCGCCAAGTGGCGGTCGCGCTTGCGTCAGCTGCGCGCGCGACCGACGCCTGCTACCGCTGGGGCGGGGACGAGTTCGCGGTGATCCTGCGCGAGACCGATCACGCCGGTGCGCAGCGGTTGCGCGACCGCGTGCGCAAGCTCGTAGCCGCTTCCTGCCAGGCGCCGGACGGACGGCCGATCCGCGTCTCGTGCGGTATCGCGCAGGCCGTCGAGAGCGATCGGCGGGCGCTGATCGAGCGAGCCGACGTCGACCTGTTCCGCGACAAAACGGGACCCCACCGGATCGGCGAGGACACGCCCGAGGCGCGCAGGATCGTCAGCGACGAGGGCGACGCCGACGACGAGAAGCCGTCGCCTGCCCCTTGGCAGTACGACCCCGCTCGCGGCGACAGCGGGCACAGCGGCCCTCGATAACGAGCTCGGCCGAGTGCGGCTCGTGCCCTGCCGAGCTCGCCGCGGCCAGCGCGAGCGCAGCTGGGCGGTCGCTGTCGGGGAGCGGAACGTCCTCGATCCCACCGCACTCCGTGCACAGGAAGTGAGCGTGATTATCGGTGCGCGGGTCGAAGCGGGCCGGGCCATGGCCTACCTGCACCTTGCGCGCCCGTCCGAGCTCGACTAGCAGCTCGAGCGTCGCGTAGACCGTCGGAGTGGTGCAGTTCGGGAGCCGCTCGGCGACCGCGGCTCGCACCTCGTCGGCGGTGGCGTGGCGGCCGATGCTGTGGAGCGCATCCTCGATCAGGACGCGCTGGGGAGTGGTGCGCAGTCCGCGCTTGCGCAGCACAGCTGCGAGCGGCTCCCCTGCTGTGTCTTGTGTCCCCGGCGCTCTTTTGGTCACGTTCAGTATCTTAGGTGCACCTTATCTTAATTGAGTTGCTATAAGTACGGTTAAATGGCAGAGGTCCAGATCCCCATGCTCGGGCGCGGTATCGACGAACAACGCTTCGTGCTGCGCTTCGTCCAGCCGGCGCTCGTCGGGCTGATCGACGGCACTGTGTCGACGCTCGCGCCGATCTTCGCTGCCGCCTACCTCGCCGGTTCGCGCGAAGCGCTGCTCGTCGGCTTGGCGACGGCGCTCGGCGCCGGCATCAGCATGGGGCTCTCGGAGGGGCTTTCGGACCCGGGCACGGTCACCGGCCGCGGATCGGGGCTAGTGCGCGGCACGGTCACTGGCGTCGCGACCTTCATCGGCGGATCGCTCCACGCTCTGCCGTTCTTGATCGCCGACGTCGACCACGCGCTGGCGCTCGCTTACGCCGTCGTCAGCGTCGAGCTGGTCGCCATCGCCTTGATTCGCCGCCTCTTCATGCGCGTGCCGCTCGCCCTATCTCTCGTCCAGGTGACGCTCGGCGGTGCGCTCGTCGCGGCCGTCGGAATCGTCATCGGCCACGCTTGAGGCGCGACCGCGCCGCGGCGCCGGCGCCGCACGCTCGGCCCTCACTACCTCACCGCCTCTATTAGGCCCACCTAAATACGATGCCGCTGTGCACGCCGGGCTGTTCGAGATCTGGGCCGCGCGCCTCTGGAACGTCTTCAACGAAGGGCGTCCCTTCAGCGTCGTCTATCCGCAGCTCGTGCTCGCTTGCGCGCTGCCGCTGGGGCTCGCGCCGGACGGTCCCTACGTAGCCGCATCTGGCGCGGCGCTGGTCTTTTCGCTCGTCTCCGCCCGCTACCAGTTCCCCTTGCGCGGGCGCGCGCTCTTGTGGCTTGCCGCGATCGCAGGAGTGGCGCTGCTCAAGCCGTGGCGCGCGCCGGGAATGCTCGCCGGGGCGCTTGGCGGCTACGTCTTCTTCACCGTCGTCGTGTGGGGCACCGTCTACTACCGCTTGCGTACCGGGGCGCCCTGGACGAACTTTTTGCGCTTCTGGCGTCTTGTCCTCACGAACTCGGACCCGACGAGCGGCAACGCGCTCGAGCAGGTCCCCAAGCTCGTGCTCGCGCTCGGTGCCGCCACGACCGCGGCGCTCGAGCCGGCCGCGGTCGCCGGGCCACGGATCGGCTTGGCTGCGGTGCTTGTCGCAGCGCTGGGCGCGTTCTGGCAGCGGCGTTTCGAGCGCCGGCTGCCGCCCTATCCCGAGCGCATGGCGGCCAGCGCGACCCCGGGCTCGCGCCTCGCCGAGCGCGTCTACGTGATCGTTGTCGACGGCCTCAACCGCGAGCGCTTCTGGCAGGCGCACGCCCCGCACCTCGACCAGCTCTTCCGTTCGGGTACCGAGTACCTGGGCGTCGAGCCTGCCTACCCGGCCCGCACCGTCGTCTGCTTCTCGTCGATGCTGACCGGGGCCACCCCCGCCGAGCACGGTATGCGCTCGAACTTCGCGCCGCGTCTTGGCGTGCGTTGCGAGTCGCTTTTCGACACCCTCGAGCGCGCGGGCATGCGCGGCCGCCTGGTCGGTATCGCCCACCTGCTCGACCCGTTCCCCGGCGGCGAGGTGAGCACCGTCACGTCCGTGCAAGCGACCGCGGCGATCGACCGTTCGCTGGTCGCCGAGGGCCTGCGTGTGGTGCGCGAAGAGGATCCCGAGCTGCTCGTTCTGCAGCTGCTCGCCACCGACCAGATCGGGCACGTGCGCGGAGTGCGCAACCGCGAGTACCTCGAGCAGCTCGAGCGGTCGGATGCGTTGGTCGGAGAGTTCCTCGCCCAGCTCGCGGCGCTCGGCAAGCTCGATCGGGCCACGGTGATCGTCATGGCCGACCACGGGCAGGGTCGGGGCATCGGCGGCCACGGCCATCTCGACTGGGGCGAGCGGCCGGTGCCGTTCGCGATCTGGGGGAGGGGTGCGGTACCGGGCGCCGTCGTGCGGGGACAGCGGTCGGTGCTGGAGCTCGCGGCGACCGTCGCCGCACTGCTCGGCGTTCCAGCCCCAAACGCGGCACGTGGACGACCGCTCGTGCCGCAGCTCGAGCCACCCGGAGCGGTCGAACCGTCGCTGCGCGGACGTGCCCTCGCCGTGGTGCCGGCGCGCAACGAGGAGACCACGATCGGTGCGGTGCTCGCAGCGGTGCCGAAACGCGCCTGCGGTTTCGAGCTCGACCTGCTCGTCGTCGACGATGGCTCGACCGACGCCACCGCCCGTATCGCCCGCGAGGCGGGAGCGCGCGTCCTCGCCCACGGCCGCGGCCGCGGCCTGGGCGCGGCGCTGCGCAGCGGCTTGGCTGTCGCGCGCGACGAGGACTACGACGCCTGCGTCTACCTCGACGCCGACGGCGAGTACGACGCGCGCGAGATCCCCCGTCTGCTCGACCCGATCGCGCGCCGGCGCGCCGACTACGTGGTCGGCAGTCGCTTCCTCGGGCGGCGCGAAGGGATGACGTGGCATCGCGCGCTCACCAACCGCATCGGCAGCGCGGTGCTCGGAAGCCTCATGGGCGGGCGTGTGGTGACCGACGGGCAGAGCGGTTTCCGCGCCTTTTCGAAGCGGGCGCTGCAGGCCGCGCGAATCCGCCACGACTACAACTACGCCCAGGTGCTGACGCTCGCGCTGTGGGGCGCGGGCATCGAGCCGCTCGAAGTGCCGATCGGCTGGCGGCGGCGCAGCACCGGGCGCTCGTTCGTGCGCTACCCCGAGTACTTGGCACGGGTGCTGCCGGCGGTCTGGCGAGAGTGGCGGAGTTCGCTAGCAGCGAGAAAAGCCGCCAGAGCGAGCGCGCAGCCAAGCGCCAGCAGGTAGGGCCAGGCCGACCCGGTGCCGTAGAGCGGGAGGGCGTCGACGAGCGGGCCGAGCGGCGCCGTCTCCGGACGCCCGATCACGAGGCCGCCACCGCTGCGGGCCCGCCACCACACCGCGACGCTCGCAGCGATTCCGAGCCCGCCGAGCAGCAGCGCCGTGCGCGGCAGCCGCCGCGTGCCCCACGCCACCAGCGGTACGGCGAGCGGCAGACAGGCGACGAGATGGCGGGGCGGAAACCAAAAGCCGAACATCGTCGGGGCGAGCAGCGCCGCGACGGCGAGCTGCGCGCCGCAAACGGCGGCGCAGAGAGCCGCGCAGCGGTCGGCACGCGCCTGCTCGGGAAGCGCTCGCGCGAGCCGTTGGCGGCGCGAGGCGCGCAACAGGTACACGCCGGCAAAGGCGAGCGCGAAGATCGGCGCCCAGCGCAGAAGCCCGTAGTCACGGTCGAGAAAGAGCGCCGCGAAGCGGTAGACGCGCTCGAGATAGCCGGTTGGGAACGCCGCGTCGGTGGCGCTCTCGCCGGCACGGTCGGCGGCGTAGGGGCTGAGACCGCCGTAGAGGGTGCGGTTCACCTGCACGTACGCAACGGCAGCGACAGCGAGCACGTTGACGAACAAAGCGGCGAGCCGCGGTCGGCGCGAGCGCGCCAGCGTGCGCCACAGCCACACCGCGACGACCGCACCGGGGAGCACGAACTTGGTGCCAAGCCACGGCAGCGCCGCGATCGCGAGCGCGCCGGCCAGCACCTCGCGCGCGCGCGGTCGCTGTTCGGCGGCGCGCACGGCGACCGTGACCGCCACGGCCAGCAGAAGCGCCGCCGGGAGCTCCGGGTAGACCGCGGTCGAATAGGCGAGGAGGGGCGGCGAGAGGAAGACCGCGACCGTCGCGCCGGCCGCCCACGGATCGGGCACGACACGGCGCGCGAGCTGGTAAACGACGAGCGCGCACAGCGCGGCGAGCAGGGCAAGGAACGCTTCGACGGCGCGCGCGCCGCCGACTGCGTAGGCGGGGGCGATCAAAAGCGGCATCCCGACACCGTGCGGTTCGAGCAGCGCGCCGTCGGCGCCGGGCTCGCCGTGCTGGTCGAGTGCGTAGGGGTAGAAGGGACGGTAGGCGCGGTTCTTGTACTCGTCGGAGACGTCTAGGTCGCCGTCGTGGACGAGCGAGTGGGCGGCGAGGAGATAGTGCGGCTCGTCGCCGCCGAACTCCGAGGTGCCGAACGCCTTCAGGCCGATCGTCGACAGATAGACCCCGAAACAGAGCAGGAACAAAAGCAAGCAGCTTCGCCGCAGCGACCGCCTAGTGCCCGCCACGCCGCTAGCAGCCGAGCGCCCGCGCGATCACGAGCTGCTGGACCTCGTCGGTTCCTTCGCCGATCGTCAAGATCTTCGCGTCGCGGTAGTAGCGGCAGACGGGGTACTCCTCGATGTAGCCGTAGCCGCCGTGGATCTGCACCGCCTCTTCGCAGGCACGGACGGCCACGCGCCCGCTTTTCAGCTTCGCCTGGGCGGCGGCGAGCGTGAACGGCTTGCCTTGGTCTTTCAGGACCGCCGCCTTGTAGGTGAGGAGCCGGGCGGCTTCGATCTCGGCCGAGATGTCGGCGAGCTTCATCTGGATCGCCTGGAACTTGGAGATCGGTTTGCCGAACGCCTGGCGCTCGCGCGCGTAGGCGAGCGCCTCGTCGAACGCCCCCTGGGCGAGACCGACCGCCAGCGCCGACACCGAGATGCGACCGCCGTCGAGCGTCGCTAGGAACTGACGGAAGCCCGCGCCACGCTCACCGAGCAGGTGGTCTTCGGGCACGCGCGCACCGTCGAAGGCGAGCGGTCGCGTGTCGGAGGCGTTCCAGCCCATCTTGCGGTAGGGCGGACCGATCGTGTAGCCGGGCGTTCCGTTTGGGACGACGATGTTCGAGATTTCGTCTGGCCCGGTGCGCGCGGTGATCGTGACGAGCGCGCTGATCTCGGTGCCGGCGTTGGTGATGAACTGCTTGGCACCGTCGATCACCCACTCGCCGTTCTCGAGCCGCCCCGTGGTGCGTGTGTTGCCGGCGTCCGAGCCGGCTTCCGGTTCGGTCAGACCGAAGGCGGCGAGCCGCCGGCCCGAGCAGAGGTCGGGAAGCCAGCGCTCCTTCTGCGCGGTCGTTCCGTAGGCATAGATCGGGTAGGTACCGAGGCTCGTGTGCGCAGCGACCGTGATCGCCAGCGACGCGTCGACGCGCGCGAGCTCCTCGATCACGAGCGCGTACGAAAGCGTGTCGGCTCCTCCGCCGCCCCACTCCTGCGGGTAGGGGACACCCATCAGCCCGAGGTCGGCCAGCTTGGCGACGAGCTCGTAGGGGAAGCGCTTTTGTTCGTCGAGCTCGGGCGCCAGCGGACGCACCTCCTGCTCGGCGAACTCGCGCGCGAGCGCGCGGATCGCCCGTTGCTCGTCCGTGAGCTCGAAGTGCACGCGCGGATCGTAGCCCGCGCTACAGGCAGCGGACGACGAGCCGCACCCGTCCCGGTGCTGACGTGGTAGCAGCCGCGCTGCGCGGGGAACGCAAAAGCGGCACGATCTCGGCGCCCGCGGGTCCTTCGGCGAACGCGGCGAGCGCCGTCGAACGGGACGGGCATCGCGTAACGACGGTGTCGGAGCGCCGCAAGGTGCGCTCGATCGCGACGTCCCGGGTGCGGAGTGCGACGCTGCTAGGACGCCCGCCACGCTCGACTCGGAAACGCGCCGGCAGGCAGCGCGCCCAGCCAGCCACCCTCGCGCCTGCGCCCGGCTCCGCCGGCTCGGGCGCGAAGACAACGCTCGCCTGCGAGCGGCTTCCACGCACCGCGACGACACGCGCGCCTCGTGGCGGCAACTCGTAACCGGCGGCGGTGACGACGAAGCCGGATGGGCACGTCGCAGTCGCCGTCGCCGGCAGCTCGGACAGCGCGAAGGGCTCGTAGCGCTCGGCGGCCTGGAGCTCGACGCGCGCCCCGGGCGGCAGGCGCAGGCGCAGACAGCGCAGCGCGAGCACTGCGCGACCGCCCTGCACCGCTGTCGGGCCGAGGTCGAAGCGCCACAGGTTGTGGCCCGCCGGGCGGGTCGCGAGCAGTCGAACCTGCCGCAAGCGCACGGCGTACCCCGACGCGGCGAGCGTGTTGCGCGGACAACCGAGAGTTATCGCGCGGCGCGCGCCGACCGCGAACGTGCGCGCGCGCACCGCGACCTCGATCCGCGCCGGGCTCGACCTCGTCCGTGCCGTCTCTACGCGCGCGCCACTCGCGAGCGCTCGTGCCGCCAGTGTCGCTCCCGCACAGGCGATCCCTGTGCCGACTGCGAAGGCGACCAGGGCGCCGCGTCCGGCGAGCTTCACGACAGTCGCGTTGGGAACGCCACAGCTACCACCGTCTTCGCTCGAACTGGGCGCCCTCCGGGCACGGCGCGGGGTGGGGGACATCACAAGTCAAGCTACCGCCAGCGACCGCGCTACGGAAGGCGTAGCGGCGACTCCGGGCGCGACCTCAGGCCGTAACCTCCGCTCACGCGACCGCCGGCCGGTGCCGCCCGTCGGTGCCGCCGTGGCTCCACCCGCCGCGCGAGACGCGCGCTGCCGCTGTGTGCCTGCGCACCGCTCGCAGCCACTCCCAGCGGCCGCGGCGGTCGTGTAGGTTGCGCACGTGCCGCCCGCAGATCTGCAAGCGCGTCTCGCCAAGCCGTTGGTGCGTTCGCTCGGGCGCCTGCCGCGCCCGGCGCTTGCGAAGCTCGCCGGGCCGCCGCCGGCGGCCGCGCCCGACCTCGAGCCTGAGGCGCAGCTCCTCGCCCGCTTTTCCGAGCGCAGCCCGCTGCCGCGCATCGAGACGCTGCCGGTAGCGGCCGCACGGTCGCTCTTCGACGCGCAGGTCGACTCGGTGACGCGGCGCGAGCACCTTCCCGTCACGACTCTCGAGCACACGCTGCCGGTGGGCGACGTGCGCCTGCGTGCGCGCCTCTACGTCCCGCAGCAGGCACCGTCGACGGGTCCGTTGCTCGTCTACTTCCACGGCGGTGGGTTCGTGCTCGGGTCGATCGCCACGCACGACGCTCCGCTGCGTCTTTTGGCGCACGCCAGCGGCGTTCGCATCCTCTCCGTCGACTATCGGCTCGCTCCCGAGCACCGTTTCCCGGCCGCCGTCGAGGATGCGGTCGCTGCGTTCGAGCACGTCGCGGCGGAGCCGCAGCTCTTCTCCACCGACCCGGGTAGCATCGCCGTGGGCGGCGACTCGGCCGGCGGCACGCTCGCCGCGGTCGTCTGCCAGGAGCTCCGCCGCCGCGGCGGCCCACTGCCTTGCTTTCAGCTTCTGATCTACCCCGCGACCGAGCTTTTCGACCAGTTCCCTTCGCGGCGCGCGTTCGCCCGTGGCTTCATCCTCACCGAGGAGGAGATGAACTGGTTCGCCGATCACTACGTCCCGGATCGCGAGCTGCGCCGCGATCCCCGCGTCTCGCCCTTGCGCGAGCCGGACCTCGCCGGTCTGCCGCCGGCGCATGTCGCGACCGCGGCCGCCGACCCGCTCCGCGACGAGGGAGAGGAGTACGCGCGGCGGCTGCGCGCCGCGGGCGTTCCCGTGTCGGCCTACCGTCACCCGCACCTGCACGGCTTCTTGAACATGACGGCGCTGCCCGCGGCACGCGCAGGCACCATCCAGATCGCGGGTGTGCTTTGCCACGCGCTGAGCGCTGTTCCACGCGAGCCGTGAAGTCACTCGCTCGCGCTGGCGAGACCGAGAACCGCTAGCCGGCGCTCGAGCGCCTTCCCCGACACGTCGAACAGCGCGCAGAGGTCGGCGAACAGGCTGGGCGACTCGCTCGTTCGCAGCCGCTCGTAGTGGTGGCGCAGAAGCTCGGCCGGCATCAGCAACGCGGCCGCGAACGCGTTCGCCTCGTGTTCGCGCTGCGGATGAAGCTCGCCGCCGCCCCCACCGCCAGTGTCAGGGTGCGCGGGCTTGCCGGTAGCCGCGGCAGCAGGGTCGCCGGAAGCGGGGGCTCGGCCGCCCGTGAACGGGGGCGCTGCGTGTCCGTGCGAGCCGGGCGCCAGCTCGGCGAGCGCTTCGCTGCGGCAGAACACCGGCAAGTGGCGTTCGCGGTGTAGCTCCCAGTGGCCGATCTCGTGGCCGATCGTGAAGCGCCGTCGGGCCGGCCACTGGAGCGCTTCGTCTCGCGCTACCCAAATCTCGCCGCGATCGGGCAACAGCAGTCCCGATATCCGTTGTCCGCGCAGCTCGCCGGGAAGGCCGGGTGCCGCCGAGGGGTCAGCGACGTCGCGCACTCGCAGGCACAGAACCGAATCGGCGATGTCCTCCACCGGCACCGGCAGCCGCACGCCGTCCCAGACGAAACCCGGAACCGAGTCGAGCAACGCTTGCGCGGCGCGCTCGGCGCGCTCGAAGGCGAAGTGCTGGTCAGCGCTGCGGCTGGCGCTCATCGCTGTGAACGACCGCGGCCACCGCCCCGGCGGGACGCTGTGCTCGAACGTGCAGTCGCAGCGCGGGGCGCTGCGCAGAACCTCGTCGATGCGACAGCGCAAGTGCTCGTCTCGGGCGACGAGCACCGCGAGCTTGCGCACCACGTCGTCGTCGCCGTTGAAGGGGCCGAGGCGTATGAAGAGCTCGGCGAAGTCCACGAACTCGCGTCCCACGACATCGGTTACGCCCGGTGGGTCGTTCGAGAAGCGACGGTTCTGACAGCGCGCCCGCGGTCGCGCCCGCGTGACCGCGCTTTCTGGGCTCGGAGGCCGCGTCGCAGCGCTGGGTGCTCACCGTTCGTGGGGCGGATCGCCGAGAAAGAGGCGATCGATTTCGTCGAACTGCTCGCCGTCGTGCTGCCGACCGCCCGGATGTCGCTGCTCGCGCGGCTCGGTCTCGCCGTCGACGGCGCGGGCGAACACCATCCCAGGTTCGCTCAGCGGCGAGGCGGGTGCCAGCGAGCGTGCCGCCGCACGCAGATCGGCGGCTGTCGTCCCCAGCACCCGGGCCAACGCGTCGAGCACCGTGTCGGAGACGCGATCGGCGTCGAGCGTGCCTTGTTCCATCTGGTGGTAGTAGCCGGCCACTTTCTGCTCGCGGCCTACAGCGCCCAGTCGCGCCGCCAGCTCGTTCGCGACGTCGCGTCGCAGCTTGCGGGCACGCTCGCGCAGCGCCGGTAGCACCAGCGGCCACAGCCCCGATCGCCCGCGCAAAGACCGGGCGGCGCGCTCCACCACACGCTCGACGAGTGGATCGGCATCCGCCGGCGGCGGCGTGCGCGGCGCTTCGGCTAGATAGACGTCGATCAGCGCGAGCACCGCTTCCCGTTCGGCCCCCGTCAGCCCCGCACAGAACTCGTGCGGGTCGGGATCCTCGCCGGCATGGAAGGCGGCGACGAAGGCGCGGACGCGCTCGAGCACCCCGTCGACCTGCGAGCTGTCCGATCGCGCTGTCACTCGCCCTCGGTTCGTCCGCGAAGACTCTGCTGTAACTGTCTGCGAAAGCGCGAACAGATCTGGTAGACGTTGTCCACAGTCATTCCCGGGATTCGAGCGGCCACGCTGGCAGGGGCGTCGCCGCGGAGCTCGACCGCCACGACGACCGCGCGGTGATGCTCGTTGAGCGCCCGCAGTTCCGCGAAGAGCGTCTCCCGCTCGTGCATGCGATCGGCGAAGCGACCGTCTTCGCCGGACAGGGTTGCCTCGAAAGCGTCGAGGGGCGTGTCCTGAAGCTGCGCCTCCTGGCGGCGGTAGTGCTGTCGGAAAAAGTCGTCGATCCGACGGTCGAGCACGCGGTGTAGCCAGGCGCGAAACGATCCCGGCCTGCTTGCGTCGATCTTGCCCGCGAGCAGGCTGGACGTCGCGTCGCTCAGCGTTTCCTGGGCAACGTCCTCGGCGTGACAGGCGAGGTCGCCGGCGAGCCGCAGCTGGGCACGCTTCTTGAGGTGCGGAAAGTAGCCGCCGAGCAAGACTTCCAGCGCGCGCCTTGCCCGCTCCACGTCCCCGGCTGCCTGCGCCTCGCGCACGACCTCGACCAGCTCCTCGTCGCTCAACCGCGCGAGGTCGCGGGACCCGGTCACCGAGCGCGCGACCGTCGCAGCTGGATCGTCACCGTCGCGCTCGTCGAACACGGCAGCGATTCTCCCGCATCCGACGGTCGGAGGCGAGGGCGGCGCCGGAAAACGCACCGCTTGGGCCGCCCTGCCGCCTCAGTGCGGCTTGCCCGAGCCCAGTCGTAGAGCGAACGCGTCGGACACGGCAGGTCGGCGGCGCAGGATTCCGAACCGCTCGGCGAACCGTGCCCAGCCGACGAGCGCCGCGCGCGGTACGCGCAAGTCGTCCGCGAACACCGGCAGCACCGCCTGGAGCTGGGCCGCGACGAGCGCGCGCTCGCCGCCGCCCGCGCGTACGATCAGGTCGACAGCGCGTTGCGGCCGGCGCCGGACGCTGTCGATGCCGGCGGCGATCGCTGCCAAGGTGCGTTCGATCGCAGCCCGCCGGCGAGCGAGCTGGGTGCGCGTGGTGACCAGCACGACTTCCGGGAAGCGCGGCGCGCCGAAGCGATCGAGCCGGAACTCGCGCACGCGCGCGCCGCGCAAGCGCAGCGCCACGCCCTCGGCGTTCCAGAACACCGGTGCAGCGTCGATCCGTCCGGCGAGGAGGCTGCGCACCGCTGCGAACCCGACGGTCACGTAGCGGATGCGGCGCGGGTCGCCGCCATCGCCCTCGACGATCGCTCGCACCACAGCCGGGTCGGACGGCAAACCCGAGACACCGACGCGCCGTCCTACGAGATCGCGCGGTCGCGTCACCTCGGCACGCGTGACGAGCGCGGCGAGCGGTACGCGCACGAGTGCCCCGACAGCGACCACGTCGAGCCCCCGTTCGCGCGCGAGGCCGAGGTCCTGGATGTCGAGGACGCCGAGCTGCACCCGATTGGCTTCGAGCAGTTTCAGCGAGTCGGGTGCGGAGCCGGGGGCGCGGATCGCCAGGCGGACACCGTGGCTGCGATCGAGACCGTCCTCGCGAGCCATGAAGAGCGGGGCGTGCACGGCGTTGGGCGTGAAGTCGAGGGCGAGCGCGACGCGTTCGGGGGTTCGCGTGTCCTCGCCGCCACCGCAGCCGGCCAGCGCAGCTAGTGCAGCCAGCGTGGCCAGCACGAGCGCAAGGGTGGACGAGCGTGTGCGAGTAGACGGGCGTGCGAGGCTGGCGGGCCGCAACCGGTGCGATTTCACGGCGCGGTCTTCTACCGCAAACCCGCCGAGGCGCGCAGGCGGGCGTCCGAGCGGCTGGCGCCCGTGCCGTGGCGACGGGACGAGCTGCGCCCGTCGGAGCGGTTACCCGCCCCCCGCGAGGCGCTGCGGAAGAGGTCCACGAGCGCGGTATGTGTTCGCTGCGGATCCTCGACCTGCGGCACGTGCCCGCAAGGCAGGATCAGCTGCTCGACGTTGGGAAGAACCTTGCGCACGTGGCGGTGAAAGCTGGCCGGGACGAGCGTGTCGCGTTTGCCCCACACGAACAGTGCCGGCGTCCGGAGCTCACCGAGCCGTCGCCAGAAGCCACTGTCACCGTGGGCGGGCTCGAGATAGATGTTGCGTGCCGCCGCGTAGAAGGCGGCGCGCCCACGCGCACTGCAGTACGAGCGCAAGAACTCGTCGACCCCCGCTGCCACCCAGTCGTCGCCGGCGGCGCCCGGGATCAGGCGCCGCACGAACAGCTCGGCGAGCGGGCGCGGGGCAGGTTGCAGGAGACCGAGCTCGGGGCGCAGCGCCCGCACGAGTGGTGTCGCTTGTCTGCGCCGCAACCAAGCGAGCGATGGGCACAGAAGGCCGAGCGAGCGCACGCGCTTGGGGTCGGAGAGGGCGATTTCGATCGCGACACGACCGCCCATGCTGTTGCCGACGAAGTGGGCGCTGCGGATTCCGAGGGCGTCGAGTGCTTCACGGACGACTGCTGCGAACCAAGGAGCGTCGTAGGGGGCGCGCAGCGGCTTGGCCGAGTCGCCGAAGCCGGGCAGGTCCAGCGCAACGACGCGGTACGGGATCGCGAGCGCCGCCACTGTGGTCAGGAAGGAGGCCTTCGTGCCGCCAAGGCCGTGGATACAGACGACCGTTGGCCCGTAGCCGGCCTCGCAATAGGCGATCTCGCCGACGCTCGTGGCGACGCGGGCGAATCGCAAGCGCCCGCGCTGGGGCCGCGCGGTGGCAGCGAGAAAGCCGATCCCCAGGTGCAGGTCGCGCCGGACGCGCAGCCGGCCGCGGGCGAAAATCGCCATACCTTCGCGAAGGTCGTCGGCAAGCGCTCGCCAGCCATCGGGGTCGGCAGTGATGATCGCGTCGGGGCGTCCGCGCGGACGATCCAGACGCGGCTTGCGGCCGTCGGCAACCAGGCAGTCGACCGTGCCCTGCCGGCTGAACTCGAGCCGGATCCGCGCCTCGCCGCGCGGGAGATCGATGAACCGGCCATCGAAGCGACCCAGGAGCTGCTCGAGCGGCTCCGGGGGCCGTTCCCAAAGGGGTTTCGGTGGGGTGCTCACGGCCGCGTCTACCTCTACCACGTCCGTCGGATTTAGATACTCGGTATCCCCGGCCGGTCCTTGAGCGGGCCGGGTTCGCGAGCCATCCGCGGCGCCGCAGCTTCGCCGATCGCCCTGCTCACAGGTCTTGGGACCGTCTCGTAACGAACGCGGCGATTACGTCACCGCGCGCCGCCTACCGTCGCGAGCGATGACCTGTGTGCGTTCTCGCGCTACCACTCGACGCTACCTCACGTCGGAGACTCGCGGCCAAGCGACCGTCGAGTGGATAGGCCTCGTTCTGGCGATCGCGATCGTCCTCGCCGGAGCGGCGGCTGTCGCGCAACGGGCCGACACGCTCGCCTTCGCCAGCGCCCTCGCGCGGCAGCTCCTGTGCGTGCTCGCGAGCGATCGCTGCGAGCGTGGCGACGGCGATCTCGAGCGCGCTTACGGGGCACGGTTGGCCGAGACGATCCGCGACCATGCCCCTGGTCTCGTGTACCAGCGCGCGGAGGTGGGCGGCTCCGAGCGGGCGGTCGCTGCACGGAGCACGGGCGAAGTCGACGTTCCCGTCGATTGGCGCAGATGCCGCCAGCGAAGCTGCGCCAGCGCTTTCGCGACGGCCGGCACCACTCTCGCCGCCAGCGCGCGGGGTGTGCCGGCGGCGGCGTTCGTGCACGTTGTGCGCCGCGGCGGGCGCACCTACGTGCAGTACTGGTTCTACTACCCCGACTCGCGCACCCGCACAATCGCCGACGGGCTGTTTCGCCTCCTCGGTCGGCCGACGCCCGGGTACCACCGCGACGACTGGGAGGCCTACGAGATCCGGATCGAGCCCGACGGGAGCGTCCTCTCCCGCGCCTCTAACCACGGCGACTGGTTCCCGTGCCGTCTCGGCGCGCTCAAGAGCGCGCTGCGTGTCGTCCGCGAGGAGCTGCCCCGCCTCGTGCCCATCGACCCGCTGCGCGGTGCAGCGCGGGGCATACCACCAGTGCGCCGCACGTGCGTCGAGTGGCTGGCCGCGAGCCGCTGGGTGCGCGTCGACCCGGGTAGCCACGCCAACTCGCTGGCGATGCCCGATTCGCACCCGACCCACGTCCGCGACGGGATCTACGTCGCGCCGGCCGACCTCGTGTTGATCCCGCTCGACAGCCACGCCCGATCCGGCTACCGCGAACTCGGCGATGTGCGGCCGCCCTGGCAGAAGGACGTCTTCCGCGAACCGGAAGCGCCCGACTCCTAGCTCGCGAATCGCGGTCAGCGGTGCAAGGTGGCACCGGCGAGCAGCAGCAGGCGGCACCTACTCGCTAGCCGCGAAGCGCCGCGTGCGGTACCTTCCCGAACCTGCGTGCTACTTCCTGCACGCGGATTCAAACTCCGGTCGGCGTGTGCCGATGCAAGGGATCGTGACCCTCTCGCGTGCGCGCCGAACCTTTGCCACCTACACCGACTTCGCCAGCGCGCCCCGCTCAACCCCAGGCCAGCCAAGGAGACAAAGAGGTGAGTGACAGCCTGCTCCAGGTTGCCGACCGCGTCTTGTACCAGCTCGGTACGGTCAAGATCCTCGCCGAGCGCGGCGTCATCCGACCGATGCGACCCGACCGCGCGCTCGCTTTCGCGCGCACGCTGCTGCGCTGGGGGCCGTCGCCGGGTGCGGCCTCGATCGGCCTCGCGGCGCGTTTCCCCGACGAGCCCCAGATCATCGACGAGATCGGCACGCTCACCTTCCGCGAGGTCAACGAACGCACCAATCGCTTGGCGGACGCCCTTAGAGCGCGTGGTCTCGGTCCCGGCTCGCAGATCGCGATCATGTGCCGCAACCACCGCGGCTTCATCGAGACCGTGCTGGCCGCGTCGAAGCTCGGGGCCGACTCTCTGTTTCTGAACACGATGTTCGCCGGGCCGCAGCTCGCCGACGTCATCAAGCGCGAGGGTCCCGACGCGGTCGTCTACGACGAAGAGTTCGCCGAGATCGTGCGGCCGGCCGCGCGGCGGCGCAAGCGGTTTGTCGCCTGGCAGGACAGTTTGCGCCCGGCCGATCCCACCCTCCAGGAGCTGATCGACGAGGGGTCGCCGCGCAACCCCGATCCGCCCGGACGCACCCCGCGCGTGACGATCCTCACGTCCGGTACCACCGGCACGCCCAAAGGCGCGCGGCGATCGACGCCCGATTCGATCGACCCCGCCGTCAGCTTCCTCTCGAAGATCCCCTTGCAGGCGCGCCAGCGCACGCACATCGCGTCGCCGCTGTTCCACTCCTGGGGCTTGGCGCACTTCCAGATCGGTCTTCTGATCGGCTCGACGTACGTGCTGCGGCGCCGCTTCCAACCCGAGGAGTGTCTCGCTGTCGTCGCCCAGCATCGCTGCTACTCGTTGGCGGCCGTGCCGGTGATGCTGAAGCGGATCCTCGAGCTCCCCGAGGAGGTGCGCCGCCGCTACGACCTCTCATGTCTCAAGGTCGTGGCGTTGTCGGGCTCGGCGCTGCCCGGCGATCTCGCGCTGCGCTGGATGGACGAGTTCGGCGACAACCTCTACAACCTCTACGGCTCGACCGAGGTCGCCTGGGCGACGATCGCCACGCCCGCCGAGTTGCGCGCCGCTCCCGGCACCGCGGGCACGCCGCCGCGCGGCACGGTCGTGCGGCTCTACGACGAGGAGGGTCGCCCGGTACCCGCTGGCCGGACTGGCCGCATCTTCGTCGGCAACCGGATGCTCTTCGAGGGCTACACCGACGGCAACTCGAAAGAGGTGATCGACGGGCTCATGGCCACCGGCGACGTCGGTCGCTTCGACTCCGCTGGGCGCCTGTTCGTCGAAGGGCGTGACGACGAGATGATCGTCTCGGGCGGCGAGAACGTCTTCCCGCAGGAGGTCGAGGACGCGCTCGCCGTGCATCCGGCGGTGCGCGAAGCGGCCTGCATTGGCGTAGACGACGAAGAGTGGGGCCAGCGCCTGGTCGCCTTCGTCGCGCTCGAGGCGGGTAGCACAGCGAGCGAAGACGACCTCAAGGACTGGGTGCGCAGCAACCTCGCCCGTTACAAGGTGCCGCGCGAGGTGATCTTCCTCGACGAGCTGCCGCGCAACGCCACCGGCAAGGTGCTGAAGCGAGTGCTGCGCGAACGCTACGAGCAGAGCGCGCAGCCGGCCACGGGTAGGGCCGTCGCTTCCTCCTAGGCGCTGCGCGTCGGCGCGCCTACGCGACCAGCCGGCGGGCGAGCTCGACGAGCGCGCGCACGCCGAACCCCGACGCGCCCTTGCCGACGTACTCGCGGCCACGGGCCCACGCCGTGCCGGCGATGTCGAGGTGCGCCCACGGCCGCCCATCTACGAACTCGGCCAGGAACTGTGCGGCGTAGCACGACAGCGCTTTGCGCTCGAGACTGGCGTTTACGAGGTCAGCGTGCTCTCCGCGGACCATCTCGGCGAAGTCGCTGTGGAGGGGCATCCGCCAGGTGTCCTCGCCGGTGGCGGCGAACGCCGCCGCGACTGTTGCGGCCCACTCGTCGTCGTTGGCGAAAAGACCGGCGTAGGTCGAACCGAGCGCGACGATGATCGCGCCCGTGAGGGTCGCGAGGTCGACGAGCCGCTCGGCACCCTCGCGGACCGCGTAGGTGAGGGCGTCGGCGAGCAGCAGCCGGCCTTCGGCGTCGGTGTTGGTGATCTCGATCGTGCGGCCGTTCAGCGCGGTGACGATGTCGCCCGGTTTGAACGCGCCGCCGTCGGGCATGTTCTCGCAGGCCGGGACGACAGCGGTGACGCGTAGCGGCAGGGCGAGCTCGGCGATCGCGCCGACCGCCTCGATCACAGCGGCGCCGCCGGACATGTCGAACTTCATCTCGTGCATGCGCTGGGCGGGTTTGATCGAGATACCGCCGCTGTCGAAGGTCACCGCCTTGCCGACCAGCCCGAGGTGCGGTCCGCGCGCCGCGCTCGGCGCGTAGCGGAGCACGATCAGGCGCGGTTCGCTCACCGAGCCGCGCGCCACCGCAGCGAACGCGCCCATGCCGAGCCGCTCGATCCCCTCGCGGTCGAGGAGCTCGACCTCGAGCGACGCGTGCTGGTCGGCGATTTCGCCAGCGCGCTCGGCGAGGAACGTCGGCGTCGCGACGTTGCCCGGCAAGTTCTGGAGATCGCGCGCGCGGTTCGCCGCGAGCGTCGCGATCCGTGCCCGCTCGATCGCCGCTTCGCAACCCGTGGCGCAGACGATCAGCCGTTCAAGGCCGCTGTCGTCGCCGTCGCCACCGCCCCCGCTCTTGAACCGGTCGAAGCGGTACGCACGCAGCAGCGTCCCCTCGACGAGCGCGGCAGCGAGCTGCCCGGCGCTCGCCGCAGTAGTTTCGGAGCTCGTCGACGTGGGGAGCGGCCAGGCGACGCTGCGCACCGCAAGCTGCGCAGCGCGCTGGGCGACCGCCGCCGCCGCCGCCCGCAGCCGTTCGTGATCGAGCTCGCTGCGCTTGCCGAGCCCGACGACGATCACCCGCTGGCCGCTCGCGTCGTGGCCGTGGGCCAGGTGCCTGTAGCGCGCTCGCGCCTCGCCGAGCTCAAGGAGTTGCGCTGCGACCTTGTCGGCAGGCGCCTGCTCGTCTTCGAATAGGGGGACGACGCGCGCGCTAGCGCCGCTGTCGGCAGGAGAGTTGTCGCTCGTCAGCACCTCGACCGGGGCCACGGCTCGGGCAGTGTACGGCCCCGGTGGTGGCGAGCGCGATCGGTGGTGTGCGCAGCGGGTACCGGGCCAAGGGGGTATCGTTCCCGCGTCGCTTTGCTCGCGAGCGGCCGTCGCCGCCGGCTCGCGGGCCCGCGGCCCCGCCAGCGCCAGCAACCGCAGCTTCCAGCACGCGAAGGAGGGAGAAGCCGACCGATGCCCAAGACCGTCATCCTCGGAGCCGCCCGCACCCCGTTCGGCAAGCTCGGCGGCGCGCTCGCTTCTCTCGACGCGACCGACCTCGGTGGTCATGCGATCGCTGCTGCGCTAGAGCGCGCCGATGTGGCACCGGAACAGGTCGAGCAGGTCGTTTTCGGCCAGGTGCTCCAGGCAGGGCAGGGTCAAATCCCCTCGCGCCAGGCGCAGATCAAGGCTGGCATTCCCCGCGAGGTGCCCTCCGAAACGATCAACAAGGTGTGTGCCTCGGGGCTGCGCGCCGCCGGCATCGTCGACCAGGCGATCCGCGCCGGCGAGATCGAGGTGGCGGTGGCCGGCGGGATGGAGTCGATGTCCAACGCCCCCTACCTACTTAAGCAGGCGCGGTTCGGCTACCGGATGGGCGACGCCAAGCTGCTCGACGCGATGATCAACGACGGCTTGCGCAACCCCTTCACCGGCAAGCACATGGGCGAGGAGGCCGACGAGGTTGGCGAGGAGCTCGAGATCACGCGCGCCGACATGGACCGCTTCGCCCTGCGTTCGCACGAGCTCGCGATCCGCGCGATCGACGAGGGACGTCTCCCCGAAGAGATCGTCCCCGTGACCGTCCGCTCCAAGAAGGCCGAGACGACCGTCGCGATCGACGAGGCGCCGCGGCGCGACACCTCGCTCGAGAAACTCGCCAAGCTGCCCGGCGCTTTCCACAAGGACGGTGCCCACACGGCCGGCAACGCCCCGGGTGTGAACGACGGGGCGGGGGCCCTCGTGCTCGCGTCGGACGAGTGGGCCAAGCGCAACGGCCGTAAGCCGCTCGCGACGATCGTTTCCCAGGCGGCGATCGCCGACGACTTCCCGTACCTGGCGCGCACACCGGCGAAAGCGGCGAAGAAAGCGCTCGACAAGGTCGGTATCGCCGTCGACGACGTCGACCTCTTCGAGATCAACGAGGCGTTCGCATCGGTCGCGATCAACTCGGTGCGCATGCTCGGCATCGACGAGGCGAAGGTGAACGTCAACGGCGGGGCGATCGCGCTCGGTCACCCGATCGGCGCGAGCGGTGCGCGCATCCTGATGACGCTCGCCTACGAGCTCCGCCGCCGCGGTGGCGGCATCGGTGTCGCAGCTATCTGCTCGGGCGGCGGCCAGGGCGACGCGATCGTGATCGAGGTCGACGGCGCCTAGCTGCGGCTCGGTGTCGAGCGACCGCGCTGCCGCCTTCTTCGATCTCGACAAAACGCTGCTCGAAGGCTCCAGCGCCTTCTATTTCGCACGGGCGGCGTTCGAGAGCGGCATGCTCTCGCGCCGCCAGCTGGCACGCGATCTCGTCGCCAACCTCGCCTTCCGTCTGCGCGGATCGACCGACGAACAGACCGAAGCCGTCAAGCGGCGTGTCCTCGACGCGATCGCCGGTCAGCGCCAGCGCGACCTGATGCGTCTCGGCCCGCGCGTGTTGAGCAGCGTCTTGCCGCGCCTCTACCCGCAGATGCTCGAGGAGGCGTGGAGCCATCAAGAAGCCGGCCGCAAGGTCTACATCGTCACCGCCGCCGCGCAGGAGCTCGCTGACGCGCTCGCCCACGTTCTCGGTTTCGACGGTGCCGTTGGCATGCGCGCGGAGGTCGAGGGGGGTGTCTACACCGGGCGCCTCGCCGGCCCCTTCACATACCGCGAAGGCAAGGCGGAAGCGATCCGGGAGCTCGCCGCGCGCGAGGGCTTCGACCTCGAACGCTCGTTCGCCTACTCGGACTCCGAGTCGGATCTGCCGATGCTCAGAGCGGTAGGCAATCCAGTGGCGGTGAACCCCGACAAGGAGCTCGAGCGCATCGCCCGCGCCGAGGGTTGGCGGATCATGCGTTTCGACAGGCTCGCGCTCAAATTGCGCCTGGGCGCTGCGCTCGCCACGGCGGCCGCGGGCGGGGCGTGCGCCGCACTCGTCGTGCGGCGGGCACGACCGCGTCGGCGGTGGCGGGTGCTCGCGCGTGTCTGATCGCGCGGCGAGCAGCGACGGCGGCTTGCGGGCGGCCTGCCTAGGGACGCTTGCCCGCTGCGATCGCGGCACCTACACGGTGCCCTCGCCGCTCACCTACCCGCACCAGTGGAACTGGGACTCGGCGTTCGCTGCGCTCGGCTGGCTGTGTGTCGATCCTCGACGGGCGTGGCAAGAGCTCGAAACGCTCACGGGTGCGCAAGCCCGCGACGGTCTCGTACCCCACATCGCTTACGCCTCCCCCCGTCCGCTCGAACGCCTGGCCCCACTCCTTCACCGCATCCCGAGCCTCGCACGTTTTCTGCCCGCTCTCGTCCGCTCGCGCTACTCGCCATCGCCGGGCTGGTGGGGGTGGCTGCGCGGCCGTGACGGGCGCTTACGCACGGCGATAACCCAGCCGCCGGTAGCCGCAACCGCCGCGCGGCTGCTTTTCGAATCCACCGGCGACGAGCTCGCTGCACGGCGTCTGCTCGCGCCGCTCAGTCGCTGGCACGCGTTTCTGCTCGGCGCGCGCGACCCCTGCGGGCTCGGCGAGCCGGTCCTGATCCATCCTTGGGAGTCGGGGCGCGACAACGCCGTCGAATGGGACGCACCGCTCGCGCGCATACGTCCCGCGGTGCGCGTGGTGCCGCGTCCCGATCGGCGCTACGTCGACGCTGCCGAACGGCCGAGCGACGACCACTACCGGCGCTTCATGACGCTCGTTCGCGAGGGGACGCGCCGCGGCTGGCCGCAGCGCGAGCTCGCCGCGAGCGGCCCCTTTCGCGTTCTCGACCCCGCTTTCAGTGCGATCCTCGCGCGCGCCGCCGCGGACCTCGCCTGGCTGTGTTCCGAACTCGGCGAAACCCGGCTCGCCGAAGCCGAAGCAGAGCGTGGCGAACGTGTCGGTGCTGCGCTACGGGCACGGCTTGGTAGCGACGGCCTGTTGCGCGCGGTCGATCTCGTGACCGAGGAAGAGACCGACGCACTGTCGTGTGCGAGCGCGCTCGCGGCGGTAGCGCCAGACCTACCCGACAGGGCGGTCGCGGCAGTCGCCAAGCTGGTGACTGCCGGGGCGCTTGCCAGTCCGGTCGGCGTTCGTTCGCTCGCTCGCGACGACCCGCGCAACGAGCCGCGTCGCTACTGGCGCGGCCCCGTGTGGGTGAACGTGACGTGGCTGTGCGCATTCGCGCTGTCCGAGCACGGTTTTCGCAGCGAAGCCGAGCTTCTGCGCTTGCGCCTCGTCGAGTGCGTGCGCGATGGTGGGATCCGCGAGTACTTCGTGCCCGCTTCGGGACGCGGTCTCGGGGCTCGCGACTTCGCTTGGACGGCCGCTCTCGCCTTGAGCACGCTTGCTGGACGCTGAGCGCGCTCGCCGAACGGCGACGCGGATGGGCTCAACGCGGCGCTTGCGCAGCCAGCGCCGGATCGTCGAGCTGCCTGGCGGCTAGCTCGACACGATCGCGGCCGGCGCGCTTGGCCCGGTAGAGAGCTTCGTCGGCTTCGGCGACGAGCTGCTCGAGCGTGACGTCGGCGCCACGCGCGATCGTCACGCCGAAGCTGATCGTCACCGTCAAACCCGACGGCGAGCGAGCTGCGGCGACGGCCTGTCGCAACCGCTCGCACACCGCCACCGCGCGCTCCCTGTCGGCGAGTGGCAAAAGAGCCACGAACTCTTCGCCGCCGATGCGGAACAGCTGGTCGCCGCCGCGCAGCGACTTGCGCATCGCGCGCGCGACCGTGCGCAACACCTCGTCGCCGACGAGATGACCGTAGGTGTCGTTGATCTCTTTGAACCGGTCGATGTCGCCGATCGCGAACGCGAGCGCTCGCGGCGCCTGCGCCTGCGCAGGATCACGCAAAAGCTGGTCGAGCCGCAGTCTGAGGGCGGCCCGGTTGAGCAGCCCGGTCAGGGGGTCGACGAGCGCCTCGCGCCGGTGCTTGCGGTCGGATTCGACGGTCGCAGTCGAGAGCAGGATCGCTCCCAACACCAGTGCCATCGGGAAGATCACCCGCGATGGCCGCTCGGCGACGGCGGCGGGATCGATCGCGACGGTGCTCGCGAACAGCAGCGCGTAGATGTAGGCGCTGCCGATCAACACGCCCTGGCGCTCGAAACGTGCGGCGAGCGTGATCGCCGGGAGAGCCAACCAGGGGACGCCGGGACTCTCGGGTCCGCCGGTGAGCACGACGGCGACGGAGATCGCGAGCGGGCTCACGGCCCAGCCCGCCGCGGCCCAGGGGAAGGGGTTCGCCGCTCGCCGCATCAAGCGCTCGCAGACCGGGAACGCGACCACTGTCGCGAAGAACGGGAACAACCACCACGCGCCCAGCTCGGGGGTTGCGAGGAGCAGCGAAAACGCAAGGACGGCGAACGTCATCCGTCGGTAGCGGCTAATCCGCTCTTCGATATCGAGCAGCCGCTCGCGACGCAGCTGGTCGGCGAGAGTCAGGTTGGCGCCCTCGGGGTGCTCGGGCGCGGCGGTTTTTGAACCTCCTGTCAACCCCGCTTGTGCCCTCCGAGCGGATCCAGGTGTTCCAGCCGCATGGCGTGACCGGGCGGATCGCTGCCTCCCCCAGCGATCCTCCTCGAAGTATCTGTCGGCACAAGCGCGGGCTTGCTTGATGCGCCGTCCCGGGCGCCCCGTTCCCAGTACGCGTTCGAGACCTGCGGTGCCGTACTCTTTACGCAACGATGGGGGTGGAGGAGCCCGCACGCGGCGGGACAGAGCGCTGGTTGCGCGAGCGCTATAGCCGCGCCCGCGAACGCGAAGCGCTGTTCACCACGATCTCCGGCGAGCCGATCAAGCCCCTCTACGGCCCCGAGGACCTGCCCCCGTTCTCGGAGATCGGCTACCCGGGCGAGTTCCCCTACACGCGCGGCGTCTACCCGTCGATGTACCGCGGGCGCCTCTGGACGATGCGCCAGTTCGCCGGTTTCGGCACGGCCGAGGAGACGAACGAGCGCTTCCTGTACCTGCTCGAGCAGGGGCAGACCGGTCTCTCGACCGCGTTCGACATGCCGAGCTTGATGGGCCACGACTCCGACCACCCGCGCTCCGAGGGCGAGGTTGGGCGCGAGGGTGTGGCGATCGACTCGGTCGTCGACATGGAGCGGCTCTTCCGCGGCATCCCGCTCGACCAGGTTTCAGTGTCGATGACGATCAACGCCCCGGCAGCGGTGATGCTCGCGTTTTTCGTGGTCGCTGCCGAGCGGCAAGGCGTGCCGCCCGACAAGCTGCGCGGCACGATCCAGACCGACATCCTCAAGGAGTACATCGCGCAGAAGGAGTGGTGTTTCCCGATCGAGCCGGCGATGCGGCTCGTGACCGACATGGTCGAGTTCTGCGCGCGCGAGATGCCGCTCTGGCACCCGATCTCGGTGTCCGGCTACCACATCCGCGAGGCGGGGTCGACCGCTCAGCAGGAGCTCGCCTTCACGCTCAAGGACGGCTTCACCTACGTCGAGTACGCGCTCGAGCGCGGCCTCGACATCGACTCCTTCGCGCCCCGCTTCTCCTTCTTCTTCAACGCTCACATCGACTTTTTCGAGGAGATCGCCAAGTTCCGCGCCGCCCGGAGAATCTGGGCGCGGGAGCTGCGCGACACCTACGGTGCCCGCGACGAGCGCTCGCTTCTGATGCGCTTCCACACCCAGACGGCGGGCTGCTCGTTGACCGCCCAGCAGCCGCTCAACAACATCGTGCGCACGACGATCGAGGCGCTCGCGGCCGTGCTCGGCGGCACGCAGTCGCTGCACACCAACTCCTACGACGAAGCGCTCGCGCTGCCGACCGAAGAGGCGGTGCGCGTTGCCTTGCGCACCCAACAGATCATCGCCCACGAGACCGGCGTGACGAACACGATCGACCCGCTGGGCGGTTCCTACTTCGTCGAGGCGCTGACCGACCGCATGGAGCAGGCCGCCTACGACTACTTCCGGCGCATCGACGAACTCGGGGGGATGGTCGAGGCGATCAAGCAGAACTTCCCCCAGCGCGAGATCGCCGAAGCGGCGTTCCGCTACCAGCAGGAGGTCGAGCGCGGCGAGCGCGTCGTGGTTGGCGTCAACCGCTACCAGGTGCCGGAAGAGGAAGAGGTTGAGATCCTGCGCATTCCCTACGAGGTCGAGCGCAAGCAGATCGAGCGTGTTCGGCGGGTGCGCGCCGAGCGCGACGCGCGGCGTGCAGAACACGCGCTGGAGCGGCTACGCGAGGCGGCTCGCAGCGAAGACGAGAACCTGATGTGGCCGCTGCTCGACTGCGCGCGTGCCCACTGCACCGAGGGCGAGATCGTCGAGTCGCTGCAAACCGTCTTCGGACGCTACGTCGAGACACCGGTGTTCTGACGCCGTCCGTTCGTACCTGCCCCCGAGACCAGGAGGTGCCCCGATGGAAGAGCAGACGCCTCGTCAGCCCGCATGCGCCGATCACCGTGGTTTTGGCGCGCGAACCGGCGCCCACCCGGTGCCCGCTGGCGCGCGCGGCAGGGCCCGCGGTCGGCGGCTCGCCGCCGGGACGGCGGCTTTGGTCGTCGCCGCCGCGCTGCCGACCGCGCAGGCGCTGGGCAGCGCTGCGGCAAGCGGGCCGGCGAACGCGTCGAGCAGTGCTGCGCCCGCCTCCGAAGACGTCTCGCCGACTGTGGCCGCGACCGGCTCTCGGCCCGCGGCGGGCGTGTCCACTACAGCGACCACCACGTCCGGCGCCACCACGCCGCCAGCTCCCGCCGGTGACGGCAGCTCGAGCACCACGCAGCAAGCACTCGGCGGGCAGTCTTCGGGCGGCGACGCCCCGGCGACCGCGGGTGCGACCGGCGCTGGTGCCAACGGCGAGCGTGCCGCCCGGGTCCGCAAGGCGGCGGCGAGCGTGACGATCCGTAACTTCGCGTTCAGCCCGGCGACCGTCACGGTGCGGGTGGGCGAGACCGTCACCTGGACGAACGCCGACTCGGTTGTCCACAACGCGGCGGGGAACGGCTTCCGCACACCGTTGCTCGAGCGCGGGCAAAGCGCCTCCTACACCTTCACCCGCCCGGGCACCTACCGCTACCACTGCGATCCCCACCCCTTCATGCGCGGCACGGTCGTGGTCGTGGCTGCGCAGGGCGGCGGCAGCGGATCCGGTGCCGCCGCTGGCGGCAAGGCCGGGGGCGCCACGGGTTCGGCGGGGAACGCCGGTGGTGCCGGGAGCGGCGGAGGCAGCGGCCAGCAGGGCGCCGCTGCGAACTCGCCCTCCCTGCCGGCGACCGGTGCGGCAGCGGGCTTGCTGGCGCTGCTCGGCGCCGGTTTCGTCGCTGGCGGCGCGCTCGTCCGCCGAGCGGCGCGGCGGCTTGCCGAGCACAGCTAGCGTCGCGACCGCGGCGCAACCTGCCTCGGGTAAACTGCGGCGCTCGCGATGGCGCAAGCCACCGACAGCGGCGGGCAGGCGACGTCGACCGCGACGCGGAAGATCCGCGTCGTCGTCGCTAAGCCCGGACTCGACGGTCACGACCGCGGCGCGAAGATCATCGCGCGCGCGTTGCGCGACGCTGGCATGGAGGTCATCTACACCGGTCTCCACCAGACGCCTGAACAGATCGTGGAGACCGTGATTCAGGAGGACGCCGACGCTGTCGGTCTGTCGATCCTCTCCGGTGCGCACATGACTCTCGTGCCGCGCGTCGTGAAGCTGCTCGAGGAGCAAGGTGTCGACGACGTCGTGGTCGTCGTGGGCGGAACCATTCCCAAGGACGACATTCCCGAGCTCAAGAAGCTCGGCGTCGCCGAGGTGTTCACGCCCGGCTCGTCGGTGCAGGCGATCGTCGAGTTTTTGCGCTCGGCCGTCGCCGAGCGCCGCGCCCTCTAGGCGAACGCCGAGAGCGGCAGCGTGCTTGCGACCTTAGCCTGCACGCTCATCGGAGCGGCGCTGCTCGCGCTCGCCCTACGAGACATCTTCGATTCGCTCTTCCACCCGGAGGGGAACAGCCGCCTCTCGCGCTTCATCGCGCGCCGGACCTGGGGTGCCGTTTCGAGCCTCACGCGGACACGACAGGGCCTGGCCGTCGCCGGCCCGCTCGCGGTTTTCGCGGTCATCGGAGCTTGGGCTCTTCTGTTCGTACTCGCCTTCGCCCTGATCTACCTACCACACGTCGCTAATGCGTTCGAGGCGCCTGGTGGGGGGCTGCCTCGCGGGTTGGGTAGCCGCTGTGCCGAAGCTGTCGCGTTTTCGTTGCAAGTCCTCACGACACTCGGTTTTTCGGACCTCGTGCCGGAAGCGCCATGGCTGCGGATCCTTGCGCCCTTCGAGGCGCTGATCGGGTTCGGCCTCTTGAGCGCGAGCATTTCCTGGCTCTTGACAGCCCAGCCGGTGCTGGCACGACGGCGCGAGCTCGCCTACGAGCTGTACCTCGCGATGCGGACTGCCGGCTTCGACGAGGCTGCGTTCGCAAACGATGTCGCAATGCTGGTGCGCGAGCTAGTGCCGCGCCTGGTCGTCGTCGAACGCGACCTCGTCGCGTTTCCCGTCACCTTCTACTTTGCGGTCTCCGACGAACGTTTCTCCCTGGCTGCCGCACTTCCCGCGCTCGAGCGCGCGCGAACGCGGCTCGAGCGGGGCAGGACAGGCCCCGCCGAGGTGAGAGAGCATGTGCGAGTGCTCGGAGAAGCGCTGGACGATCTCGCCGCCACCATCGCCACGCATCTCCGGGTCGCAGGGTTGGGAACCGCTGCCGTATTCGACGCCTACGCACGCGCACACCGTGTTCGGCCTTGGATCGGGGCGGGACAGCGTCACCGCTAGCCGCCTGCTTAGCGGACCGCTGTCTCGCTCCCTACCGACGGTGTCTCTAGCGCGGTGCGGGTACCACGAGCAAGGGGCGGTCGGTGGCGTGCAAGAGCTTGCGTGTCACCGAGCCGAACAGGAACTCGCCGATCCGCGAGTGACCGTGGCGACCGAGCGCGATCATGCCCGCGCTTCGCTCTTGGGCGGTCGCAACGAGCGCCTCCGGCACACTCGTCGTCGCACGCACGGCGAGCGGTTGTGCTTCCAGACCTTGTTCGCGTGCCCGCGCGGCCCCGACTTCGGCGCACTGTTGGGCACCGGCTCGCAGCGCCGAGTCCATCTGTTCGAAGTCCGTGGCCAGAAGCTCAGGACCGACACCGGCGATCCGCGTCGCGAGTTGGGCTGCATACTCGACCCAGACCGTCGCGACGGTCACGCGGCGTGAGCGCGCGAGTCCCGCCACCGCTTGCACGGCTCGCTCGGCGTGTTCGGAACCGTCGAACGCGATCAGCGTCTCCACGTCCTCTTGTTGTGTCTCGACGCCGTGGGGGTCAGGTGGCACAACGAGGACGGGCACCTTCGCGTGTCCGATCACACCGGCGGCGACGCTTCCGAGCAAGGCCGACGCGGCGCGACCGAGCCCGCGTGTGCCGATAACGATCGCCGCAGCGTGTTCCCGTTCGGCGAGCTCACAGAGCGTGGGCCAGCCCTTGGCGCTCCCGCGCACGGCCTCTCCCTCTGCTTCGAAGCCGCATCGACGGGCGAACTCCGCGCCCGCGTTCGCGAGCCGCTGCGATTCGCTTGCCTCGAGCGCCTGGAACTCGCTGCTCACCTCCGAGGCCGGCGCGAAATGCTGGGCTTGATGGCGCAGCAGCGCCTCGGCGATTGGTTCCCACACGAACACGACACGGGCCCGGCGCGGCGCGAGCAGCGTTGCAGCGCTCGCGATCGCGTGGCGAGCCGTCTCCGAACCGTCGTAGGCGAGGAGCAGCGTCTGGTCGGAGCGCGATGAGGTCATTTCGGGGTTGGTCCTCCTGCTCTCGTTGGTGGCCGGTCGCTCGAGCGGCGGCGGAGCGCGTCGCGCGGCGTCCACGCGGTGTCCGCGCGTGCAAGTTAGTCGGGTCGCAGTCGAACGCGCGAGATAGCCCGTTGACAACGGCCAGCGGCGCCCCTAGCGTCCGCGAAATGGGGCTGCTCCAGTGAGTCTCGGTGAGCGCTGTGTCGCGTTAGGCGCTGCGCTGGCCGTGGTGGCTGCTGCGGGGAGCGCCGCGAGCGCGACCGACGAGACGAAGCACGCCTACGCGACCGGGGCGAAACAGGTGCAGGCGGCTCGAGCGAAGCTCCCCGTCTACCGCACCCCCGGCTACAGGGGGTCGACCAAAGTGCCGCGCACCAGGCCGGCACCGCTGCCGCGCCCGGTGCAGCTCACCAGCAGCGGTCGCTACCCGGACGTCCTTGTCGACGACGCCGGCACCGCGCACATCGTCTGGACAGAAGACGACGGCGCCCAGGCCGACTCCGTGCACTACTGCCGCCTCAAACGCGCCGCTACCACCTGCGACTCGAAGCTCACGCTAGTTCCGAACAAGGCCTACGAGCCCGGTGACGACCCCGAGTTCAACGTCAGTCAGAACGGTGCCCGCATCCTGCGCCTTGGCCAGCAACTCGTGATCATCGACTTCCGCTACCCGACCACCTACCCGAAGCCCGACGGTTCGGACCCCTCGCGGACCGTGCTGATGTGGGTCAGCTACGACGGCGGCCAGAGTTTCAGCGGGCCGGCGATCGTCGGCAACCAGGAGATCAGCGGTGGTGCGCTCGTGTTCGGTCCCGAGAACGATCCGACGATCCTCACCACCACCGACACCGTCACCGGCGGCACCTTCGTGCAGGCGATCCAGCCGGGACAGTTCACGAGCGCGAGCGGCAACCTCGGCAGCGGCGGTCCCGACCGCGCCTACTCCGGCAGCCTCGCCGTCGACGGCGGTGTTCCAGTGGCGGCGTTCGCCGATCTAAACAACACCACGTACGTGCGTCGCTGGTCGGGCAACGGCTCGCCCGCCGACCCCGCGACCTGGGGCCCGCCGCTGACGGTCGCAGGCGACGAGCCGCAGCTGGCTGGCGGACCCAACGGGTTGTTCCTCCTCAACCGGCCGCAGCCGGGAGCGCCGTACGCTGTGCGCAGGATCGCGGGCGGTCAGGTCGGACGCTCGGTCGCGGTTTCGCCCGCCAACGCCAGCCTGCGCTCCTTCTACGCGAGCCCCTCGGGCCGCCTGTTCGCCGCTTGGCAAGAGGGCGCCGGCGGAACGGGCGCCAAGGTCCAGTTGCGCAGCTCGGCCGACGGGCGCTCGTGGGGCGACCCGCAACCGCTCGTCACCGGGAGCGCCAACGGTCAGATCCGGATCGGCGCGGCCGCCGATGGGGGCGGCTTCGCTGTCCTCAACCACACCGGCGGGATCAACCAGTACGGGACCCTGTACGCGCTCGGTTTCGGCCCCCGGAACCCCACCGGCAAGCGCGGCTTGGCTGGTCTGCCCGGCGGCGGCACCGACGCTGTCACCAGCTGCCAGACAATCCGTTTCGGTCTCGCGCGGTTCGACACCAAGTTCGGGTGCTTTCTGGCCGGCAGCGGCGCGGCGCGGGGAAGCGTCGTGACCAGCGGCGAGCTCGACTTGAACGGGCTCCGCGTCGTGCCGGAAGCAGGCACGAAGATCGTGATCGATCCCCGGGCCCGCACCATCGACACGGCGCCCGCGACGGGCGCGGTGCGCGTGCTGCTGGAGCACGGCTCGACGTCGATCACGCTCTGGCGCGGCGCGATCCACGCCAAGCTGCCCAGCGCAGGACCGGGCAGCACGCTTTTCAGTTTCGACACCGGTGCGTTCGGCGTCGACGTGCTGGGCTTCGCCGCACGGGGGCGCATCGACGTGCTGCTTGCCCAAGACAGCGTGCGCGTTCCGGTGTCGCTGCAGCTGCCGAAGATCTTCGGCGACGTGCGCGGCGCGGCCCAGCTTGTCGGCGAGCGCGGCCGCGGGTTGCGCCTCGACTCGCTGGCGATCAACGTCGGCAACGCCTTCCTCGGTCCGCTGCTCATCAAGAGGATCGACATCGAGTACGCGGGCAGCCAGGAGTTGTGGCGCGGTGCTGCGACGGTGCAGTTCCCGCCCCCCGCGCTCGGCGGCAGCCTCGGCGGCGACGTCGAGTTCCAGGGCGGGGCTTACAAGCGGGGAGGCTTCGCCTACGAACCGCCGCCTCCCGGCATCGTGATCGGCCCGTTCGTCTATCTCAACCGCATCGGCGGCCGTCTCGACCTCGACCCCACACATATCCAGGCGAGCGCGCGCGTGGGCGCCGGCACGCCAGCGGTGGGCGGGGTGTCGCCGATAAACGTCGTCGGTACGTTCGACATGACCTTCCCCTCGCCGCCGCGGCCCGTCACCTTCGAGATGAACGGCCGTGTCACGTTCTTCATATTCGAGATTGGGCGCGGTTTTCTGCGCTTCACGGGCGACGGCACAGCGGCCTTCGGCGGGCACGTCGGGCTCGATCTCGGCCCTCTCCGGGTGCGGGCCGACGCCGACGGCTTCGTCGACGCGCGCCGCGGCGAGTTCGGCGCTTCGCTGAGCGGCGAGACGTGCATCGCCTTGAAGCTGTCGACGCCGGTCGGCACGTTCGACGCCGGGTGCGTTGGCGTCGGCACCGACGCAGCGATCTCCACGGCCGGTTTCGCCGCCTGCGCGGGGGTGAACGTACCGCCGCCGTTCAGCACCTTCACCGGCAAGCGCGTCACCGGGGGTATCGAGGTGCCGGCTCGCGACCTCGAGCCGGCGCTGCTCGCCAATCCGGCCACGACGAGCGCGCTTTTGCTCGCCCATCTGCGGTTCCCCTGCAACACCGGCCCGTACCGAAAGCCGCCGCCTGCTGCTGTCTCGAAGGCGGCCGCGCCGGGGTCCGTGGCGGTCCGGATTGGCCGCGCTCTTCCCAGCGCGACACTCGCTGTGGTCGGCCAGGGCGGCGCGCCCCGGGTGAGCGTCACCGGACCGGGCGGCAAGGCGGTGGGTTTCAGCGTCAATGCGGCCGCCGTGCCGGCGACGTACGTGGTGATCCCGAAGCCGGCCGCGGGCGCCTACACCGTCACGCCCCAACCGGGGTCGCCGGCGATCGCGGAGGTGTCGGTCGGCGCCGGGTACCGGCCGGCGCAGGTGCGCGCGCCGCTCGGCCGCCGGGGCGGCAAGCGCACGATCGCCTACCGCGTCGCCAATGCCGGCAGCGGCCAAGAGATCGTTTTCCTCGAGCGCGGGGCGTTCGGTAGTCGGATCATCGCTCGCACGCGCAAGTCGCGGGGCACGATCCGCTTCACTCCCTTCGAAGCGCGCGGGACCAGGCGCACTGTGGTGGCGCAGGTACGGCGCGAGGGACTCGTGCACGACGAGCGGGTAGTGGGCAGCTTCCGCGCGCCGCGCCCCGCGCGCCCCAGCCGGGTGCCGCACCTGCGCATCAAGCGCCGCGGCAGAACGCTCACGGTGACGTTCGGACGCGCCCGCGGAGCTGTGCAGTACCTGGTCTGGATCCGCGGGAGCCATGGGCGCCGCGAGCTCAAGGTGCTCTCGGCGCGGCAGCGGCGGGTGCGCACACGCATCCTCGCTCCCGGCGACCGCCTCACCGTTCGGGTCGCCGCGCGCTCGCGGCTGGGGTTGATCGGGCCGGCGGCTAGCGTGCGCCGCTGAGCGGCTGCTCGCCCACCCCTGCCGGGGCGCCCGCCGACGGTCGCGACCCCGCCCTGCGAGCGTGGTGGAAAAGCCGCGCCCGAGACCGAGCTGGGGGGCGACTGACTCGTCAGTCAAGAGCGCGGTAAGATTCCGCGCGCTCACTGCGCCGCCGCAACACGAACCTGATTTGCGACAGCGACCCGAAGGAGATCGCCCGTGAAGATCTGCGTCCTCGTCAAGGAGGTACCCGACGCGGCGGTCGAGAAGCGCATCGACCCGCAAACCAAGCGCCTCGACCGCTCCGGCGAGACCCAGCTCAACCCCTTCGACACCCACGCGATCGAGGCTGCGATGCAGCTGCGCGAGGGTGGCAAGGTCCAGGTCGACGAGATCGTCGCCGTGACGATGGGCCCGGAGGGCGCCTTCCGCACGCTCCACAAGGCCGTCTCGCTCGGTGCCGATCGCTCGATCCACCTCACCGATCCGGCGCTCGCCGGTTCCGACGTCTGCGCAACCGGCTACGCGCTAGCGAAGGTGCTCGAGCGCGAGCAGCCCGATCTCGTGCTGCTCGGGCAGCAGTCCGACGACGGCGAGTGCTACACGGTCGGCGCGGTCGTTGCCGAGCACCTGAAGATGCCGTCGCTCACCCAGGTGATCGCGATCGAGGTGCAGGACGGCAAGTTGATCTGCGAGCGCCAGGCCGAGTACGGCTACGACACGGTCGAGGTCGAGCTGCCGGCGGTGATCTCGGTTGGCGACGCGATCAACGAGCCGCGCTACCCGTCGCTCAAGGCGATCATGGGTGCCAAGAAGAAGCCGCTCGAGAAGCTCTCGGCGGCCGACGCCGGCATCGACCCTGAATACGTCGGGGAGAAGGGCTCGCGCACCGAGGTCCTCGCGATCAACCCGCCGCCCCAGAAGGAGGCCGGCGAGATCATCGAGGACGAGGACACCGACGAGACCGTCCAAAAGATCATCGCCTGGCTCGAGGAAAGGAAGCTGTTGGCATGAGCGGGATCCTCACCTACGCACTCCACTACCAGGGCGCCTTCAACAAGAACTCGCTCGGAGCGGTCTCGGAGGGCGCGAAGCTCGCCGCCGAGCTTGGCGGTGAGGCGGCCGCGGTGGTCGTCGGCGGCGACGACCTCACCGACGAGCTCTGCGCTTCGCTCGGCCGCTACGGCGCTAAGAAGGTCTACCGCGTACGCGGCCCCGAGGGGCTTGCCCAGCCGGTGGTCGACGCGATGGCCAAGGTGATCACCGAGCAGGGCTACGACTACGCCCTCTTCGGTGGCGGTCTGCTCGGTTTCGAGGTCGGTGCCGGGCTGTCGGCGCGTCTGCGCGCCGGCGTCGTGATGGAGGTCACCGAGGTCAAGGTGCAGGATGGTCGCCTGATCGCCACCCGTCCTGTGCTCCAGGACTCGGCGCTCGTCGACTCCGGTTACGTCGGGTCGCCGGGCATCGTGATCGGGCGTCTGAATGCCTTCGACGCCGTCGAGCGTGACGGCGGCCCGGCCGAGGTGATCGACGTCGACGTCCAGTTCGAGGCGCACTCGCAGAAGGCGCGCATGGTGAAGCGCGGCGAGCAGCGCGGTGCCGACGTCAACATCGAGGACGCCGAGATCATCGTCGCCGGCGGCCGCGGCCTCGGCGAGGCCGAGAAGTTCCGCATGCTCGAGGAGCTGGCCGAGCTGATGGGCGGAGCCGTTGCCGCGACGCGTGCGGTGGTCGACGCGGGCTGGTACCCGTACGCCGCCCAGATCGGTCAGACCGGCAAGACGGTGGCGCCGAAGCTCTACCTGGCGGCGGGTATCTCCGGCGCGATCCAGCACAAGGTCGGCATGCAGAACTCCGAGAACATCGTCGCGATCAACAAGGACCCCAACGCGCCGATCTTCGAGTTCTGCGACCTCGGTGTCGTCGGCGACCTGCACAAGATCGTGCCCAAGCTGATCGAGGCGGTGCGGGCACGCAAGAACGGCGGGGCGTAGCGTCATGGCTAGCGCGCCGGCAGAGTTCCCTCCCAAGGTCGACCCGGCGAAGGAGTTCGTCGGGCCGCCGACCGACTCTCCCGACGAGCGGATCGAGGTCGGGGTCGCGATCGTCGGCGGCGGTCCCGCCGGGCTCTCGTGCGCGATCCGACTCGGCCAGCTGCTCGCCGAGGACGAGAAGCTGCTGGAGTCGCTCGGCGAGGTGCCGATCGCGATCATCGAGAAGGGCAAGACCTGCGGTTCGCACCTGCTCTCCGGCGCGATGATGCGTCCCACGGCGATGCGGCGTCTGTTCCCCGACCTGCCCGAGTCGGAGTGGCCGACCTACGGGCCTGTCGACAAGGACGCCGTCTACCTGCTCACGCCGAAGCGGGCGCTGCCGCTGAAGCCAACGCCGCCGCCGTTCCGCAACCACGGTAACCACGTCACCTCGGTTGCTCAGCTCGGCCGCTGGTTGGCGGAGAAGGCGGAAGAGCTCGGCGCCTACATCCTCCCCGAGACAGCTGCCGTCAAGCTGCTCGTCGAGGATGGCCAAGTTGTCGGTGTGCGCACCGGCGACAAGGGGCGTGATCGCGAGGGCAAGGAGCTCAGCAACTTCGAGCCGGGTTCCGACGTCGTCGCCAAAGCCACGGTGCTCTGCGAGGGCACGCAAGGCCACTTGGCGGGCGCGGCGATCCGTTACTTCGGGCTTGGCTCCGACGACCCCCAGCAGTGGGAGCTCGGCGTCAAGGAGGTGTGGGAGGTCAAGCAGCCGCTCGACCGCGTCATCCACACCATGGGCTGGCCGCTCCGCTACCGGGCGAAGTTCGGCGAGTTCGGCGGCTCGTTCATCTACCCGATGGGCGAGGACAAGGTGTCGCTGGGCTTCGTGGCCGGTCTCGACTACAAGGACGCCACCTTCTCGGTGCACGACACGCTCCAGCTGCTCAAGACCCACCCGCTCGTGCGCGGCATCATCGAGGGCGGCAAGCGCATCGCCTGGGGTGCCAAGACGATCCCGTCGGGCGGCTACTGGGCGATGCCCAAGCGGCTGTGGGCGCCCGGCATGTGCATCACCGGTGACTCGGCCGGAATGGTCAACGTTCCGCGCCTCAAAGGCATCCACTACGCGATGCTCTCGGGCATCCTCGCTGCCGAGGCGATCTACGAAGCGCTCAAGCAGAGCGGGTCGGCGCGCGACCTCTCGGGGTACGAGCGGCGCGTGCGCGAGTCCGAGATCGAGAAGGACCTCTACGAGGTGCGCAACATGCGCCAGCCCTTCACCAAAGGGTTCTTCATCGGCGGCGCGATCTCAAACGCGATGCTCATCACCAAGGGCCGGATCCCCGGCGGTCACTGGGAGACCCACGACGACGCCACCGTCCCGGTCTTCATCGGCGATCGCGACAAGGTCTACCCGAAGCCCGACAACCAACTCACCTTCAACAAGCTGGACTCGGTCTTCCTCTCGGGCAACGCGACCCGCGACGACGCACCGAACCACATCCGCATCGCCAACCCGGTGCCGCTCGAGGTGGCGCTGATGTGGCAGAACATGTGCCCGGCGCAGGTCTACGAGGTGCCCGAGGAGGAGCTCGAGGCGGCACGCGTCGACGGCAAGCTCGACGGCAAGAAGCTCGTGAACGTCAAGGTGACGCCGTCGAACTGCGTGCAGTGCGGCGCGATCACCGCCAAGGGCGGACGCCTCACACCGCCCGAGGGCGGCGACGGGCCGAACTACCAGGTCACCTGATCAGGCCGCGCTAGATCCGGCTCTGGAAGCTCGGCGCGGGCATCCCGGCCTCGCCGAGTCGGTTCCAGTCGACGTCGAGGTGCACCATTCCCTCGACCACGCCGTCGCGCACCACCGGCAGATGGTGGATCTGGTACTGCGCCATCAACTCGGACGCGTCGGTGAGGAGCGCGTCGGGCGGTGCCGCTATCGGCTGCTCGCTCATCCAGCGTGCGACGGGCTCCGCGGTCGGCGACGGACTGGCGGCCACCGCCCGCGTGACGTCCCAGTCGGTGAGGATCCCCACGAGCCGCCCCTCGGCACACACCGGAAGCGCCTTGACGTCGCCGGCGACCATCTTGCGAGCGGCCTCGCCGATGGTGTCGTCGGGAGCTGCGCTGGGCAGCTCACGTGTCATCAGGTCTCGCAGTCGCATGCCGTACCTCCCTCCGTTGTGGCCAGCAGCTCGCGGCTGTCTCTCGAGCTGCTTTTACCCGCCGCGCGCGAAGCTCACGCCGCGGTTCGATCGGTAGCCTCGCGCCATTCGTCTACGCGGTGACAACTTCCGGCGTGCGGCGGTCGTCGGGGCCGGCTCGTTCGGCACCGCCGTGGCGGTCCTGTTGGCCCGTGCCGGGCTGCGCGCCACGCTCGTGGCGCGCAGCTTCGCGCAGGCCGCCGAGCTTAAGGAGAAGCGCGAGAACAGCCGCTACCTGCCTGGCGTGGCGCTGCCCCAGGGCGTGCGCGTGGCCGCTTTGGAGGGCGGTTGGCAGGAGGCTCTCGCCCGCTCCGACCTGGTCTTTCTCGCCGTGCCGTCGCGCGCCGTCGGCGAGGTCGCACGCGCGCTCGCAGGCAGCGAGGTGCCCGGCCATGCGGGTGTGGTCTCGCTCGTCAAAGGGCTCGTGCCGCCCGACGGCACGCCACCCACCAGTGTGCTCGCCGAGCACTTCGGCCGCGACCGCATCGCCTGTGTCGGCGGTCCGGCCCACGCGCGCGAGATGGTCGAAGCGGGCGCCGGGCTTGTCTGCGCGGCGTGGTCGGCTTCGCTCGCCCACTCGGTGGCGGCGGTCTTCCAGGCTGCCGGTGTCGTTTGCGAGGTCTCGGCCGACCCGGCGGGGGTCGAGCTCGCCGGCGTCGCCAAAAACGCCGCTGCGGTCGCCGTCGGCGCGACACGCGAGCAGGGTTTGAACGCCGCCGGGATGGCTGCCGCCGACATCTTCCGCGAGGTGCTCGCCCTCGCCGAGCGCCGCGGTGCCGATGCGCGCACCTTCGTCGGTCGCGCCGGCACCGGCGATCTCGTCGCCACGGCGCTCGCACCGAGCTCGCGCAACCGCACCGCCGGCGAGCTGCTCGCCCGTGGCGTGCCGGCGAGCGAGATACCCGAGCGGGTGGGGCAGGCGGTCGAGGCGCTCGACACGGTTCGCCTGCTCGCGCGGGCGATCGAGCGCGAGGGACTCGAGGCCCCCGTCACATCGGCGCTCGCGCGCTTGATCGAAGGCACGTTGCCGCTCGACCGCTGGGTGGCGCTTGTACGCGCCCAACAGCAGCCGCCGGCGAGCTTCCGTCGGCCTCGTTCTTGGTTGCTGCGGCTGCGCTATCTCGCGCGGCGGATGCGCGCCGTGCGGCGGGAGCGTCCGGCGCGGTACACTCGCTGACGCAATGAAGGCGGGGATCCACCCGGAGTACGGCCCGGCGCACGTCCGTTGCACGTGTGGCAACGAGTTCTGGACGCGCTCAACGAAGAGCGAGATCCACGTCGAGATCTGCTCGAACTGCCATCCCTTCTACACGGGCAAGCAGAAGCTCGTCGACACGGGTGGCCGTGTCGAGCGGTTCCGGCGCAAGGTCGCGCGCAGCCGCGCCGCCCAAGCGAAGTCGCGCTGAGCGGCGTACCCATGCCGGTGTTGCGCCGGGTGGGCGCGGCGCGCGGTGCCGGCAGGGATGTCGGTAAGGCTGGCCGTCCCTAGTTGCGCGGCGCGGGCGACCAGCGCAACTGCGCGGCGCTGCCGTTGTTCTTTTAGGCGCATGGAAGCGCAGCTAAACCGTGGCGGCCGGCTCGTCGGAGCGCTGGCGGCCCTGGGCGTCGTCGTTGGGTCGGCTGTGAGTTTCGCGGACGCCGGCGCCGCGGACGCGGAGCAACGCGGCGCCCGCGCAGAGTCGTCGGTCGCGGTCCTCGCTCCCGACGACGCGCGCGCGACGGTCGCGCTGCGCGAGTGCTTGCCGCGCAAACGCGCGGCGACGTTCGAGGTGCGGGCGCAGCGGCTCGCGGGAAGCGTGCGCGTCGGCGTGCGCGTGGCGCTGCTCGAGCGCCGCGACGGCAAACCGTGGCGAGCGGTAGGTGTGCGGCCGGCGCGCTGGCTGTGGTCGACGCCTGGGGCGAGCGCTTTAGTCGTCGACCGCAAGTACAGGCGCCTTCGCCCCGGGCGCAAATACCGGGTGCGGGTCGACGTCGTCTGGCGCGACCGTCGCGGGGACCCACTCGCGAGCGCGAAGCGGCTCTCGCCGGTGTGCAGGGTGCCACCCGCGCTGCCCAACCTGCGCCCCGTGTCCCTGGCTATCCGGCGTGGTGGGCTCTACACGGTGGTCGTGAGGAACGCGGGGAGTGCTCCATCGGCCCCGACCACTGCGACGATCGTCGCCGGACCGTGGCAAGGAACGGTCGCGGTACCGGCACTGCGACCAGGGGCGGTCTACGAGCTCGCGACGTTCGGGCCGCCGTGCCCGGCGGGCAGCGTCGTCACTGCCACCGTCGACCCCGGGCGTGTCGTGCGTGAGCTGAACGAGGGCGACAACACGCTCGCGAAGGTGTGTCCGCCGCCCGTCAGTCGCTGACTTCGTTTTGCGACTGAGCGTCCGCGCGGTGCAACAGCACGCGCATCGAGCGCGCCAGATCGCCGCCGAGAGCGTGGACGGTCGATCCGAAGCGCACGAACAGCGGTCCGCCGAACGGCTGGCGGTCGACGACCTCGAACTCGTCGCCGGGCTTGATCCCCCGCTCGGCGAGGTAGCGGAGCATCGCCGGGTCGGAATCGGAGATGCGCACGAACCGTCCCCGCGCACCCGGTTCGAGGCGCTCAAGACTGAGCGTCGGCGGCTCGTCGATGTGGCCGTCGGGCGTGGGGATCGGGTCGCCGTGCGGATCGTGCGTGGGGTGGCCGAGCTTGCGCGCGATTGCCTCCTCGAGCTCGTCCGAGAGGACGTGCTCGAGCACCTCAGCTTCGGCGTGCACCTTGTCCCACGGGATACCCAGCTTCTCGACCAAATAGAGCTCGAGGAGGCGGTGGTGGCGCAGCACCTCGAGTGCCAGGCGCTCGCCCTCGGCGGTCAGTTGCACCCCCCGGTAGCGCTCGTGGCGCGCGAGACCCTGCTCGGCGAGGCGTCGGACCATCGCCGACGCCGAACCCGGCGTGACGCCCATCCGCTCGGCGAGCGCGGTCGTAGTCACCGTGCCGTCTTCGGCACGCGACTGCAGCACGTAGATCGACTTGACGTAGTCCTCGACCGCTGCGCTGGCTTCGTCCCACTTCGCCATGCAGGGCTAATGATGCACCGTCGCCGAGCAGGGGGCGAGCGGGCTCTACGATGGTCGGAGAGCAAGCGAGGCGAGCGTGAACGAGCGGGCGGCAGCGATCGACGGGACGGGGAAGTCGGCTAGCGACGAGGGGGTGGCTCGTGCGTGCCCGCCCGGCGGCGAAGCATCGGGCGACGCGCCCGTCGGCGGTCAGGCGGTGCTCGAGGGCGTGATGATGCGCGGCGTCAACCACTGGGCGGTGGCCGTTCGTCTGGCTGACCCCCAGCGTCCCGACAGCGCCGACAGCGGACCGATCGAGGTGTGGTGCTACGAGCTCGAACACCCGGCGGCTCGGCGTCGCTGGTTGCGCTTGCCGGTGGTGCGCGGGGTCGTGGCGCTCGTCCAGTCGCTGTCGCTCGGACTCCGCGCGCTCGGGATCTCGGCCGAGGCGCAGGCCGCCGTCGCGGACGGCCGCACGCCGCCGTCGTCCGACGGAGCAGGCGACGGCCAGCGGGCTATCTCCAGGGGGGCGTGGGCTGCGACCGTCGCCTTCTCGCTCGCGCTCGCCGTCGGCCTCTTCTTTCTTCTGCCGGCGACGCTGACGAAGGCGCTCGGCGGCGGGCTCGGCAGCGGCCTTGCGTTCGTCGTGGTCGAAAAGCTCGTGCGCGTTGCGATCCTCGTCGCCTACCTGTGGGCGATATCGCTGCTTCCCGACCTGCAACGCGTCTTCGCTTACCACGGCGCCGAGCACAAGGTGATCGCCTGCTACGAAGCCGGCTGTCCGCTCGAGCCGGCGACAGCGCGCCGCTTCTCGCGACTCCACCCGCGCTGCGGCACGAGCTTCCTGTTGCTGGTCGTGATCGTGGCGATCGTGGTCTTCGCTCCGCTCGGCAACCTCGACTGGCACTGGTTGCTCGCTTCGCGGATCGTCGGTATTCCGCTGGTGGCGGGACTGGCGTTCGAGGCGATCCGCTGGATGGGGCGCAACCGCCACCGGCCGCTCGCCCGCGTTCTGATGTGGCCTGGCCTGCAGCTGCAGCGCCTTACGACCCGGGAACCCGACGACCACCAGCTCGAGGTGGCGATCGCAGCGCTCGGCGCCGTGCTAGCGCGCGAGAACCCGCGCCGCGCCGCGGCGCGGATGCGCGCGGGCGCCGTCGGTATCGAGGTCGCTGCGTAGCCGCCGCGGATCCGGCAGCTGAAAGGAGCGGTGACCGGCACGCGGCGCGGAGCGCCGCGGCGCCTAAGCTGAGCGCCGATGATCGAGCAGCTCGTCGAACAGATCGAGCGCCGCTACGCCGAGCTCGAAGGACAGCTCGCCGACCCCGAGGTGCTCGCCGATAGCCGCCGCTACGCCGAGGTGGCGCGCTCGTGGCGGGCGCTCGAGGAAGCGCACCGGCTCGCGCAGGCGTGGTTGCGTGCGCGCTCCGACCTCGAGGGGGCACGCGAGATGCTCGGCGAGGGAGACGATCCCGAACTCCGTGCACTCGCCGAGCAGGCCGAGGCGGAGATGGCCGAACTCGCCGACCAGATCCGCCTGGCGGCGGTGGAGCCCGATCCCGACGACAGCAAGGACGCGATCGTCGAGATCAGACCGGGAGCCGGCGGCGAAGAAGCTGGCCTGTTCGCCGGCGACCTCTACCGCATGCTTGCTCGCTACGCCGAGCGGCGCGGTTTCCGCGTCGAGCCGCTCGAAGCCGGCGACGGGCACTACACCTTCGCGATCAAGGGCGAGGGCGCCTACGGCGTGTTCAAGCACGAGGCCGGCACCCATCGCGTCCAGCGTGTGCCGGTTACCGAGTCGCAGGGGCGGATCCACACCTCGACCGCCACCGTCGCCGTCCTCCCCGAAGCCGAGGAGGTCGAGGTCGAGATCGACCCGAACGACCTTCAAATCGATGTTTTCCGCGCCTCTGGCCCGGGCGGTCAACACGTCAACACCACCGACTCGGCGGTGCGGATCACGCACAAGCCCACCGGCATCGTCGTCTCGATGCAAGACGAGAAGTCGCAGCTACAGAACCGCGAAAAGGCGCTGCGCGTACTGCGCGCACGGCTGCTCGAGCGCGAACGACGCCTGCAGCAGGAGCGCCTCGCGGCCGAGCGGCGCGCGCAGATCGGGAGCGGCGAGCGCTCCGAGAAGATCCGCACCTACAACTTCCCGCAGGACCGCGTCACCGACCACCGCATCAAACTCACCCGCAACGATCTGGCGCGGGTGCTCGACGGCGAGCTCGAGGAGTTCACCGCCGCGCTCGAGGCCGCCGAGAAGCAGCGCAAGCTGGCAGCTGGCGAGCTTGTCGTCAAGTGAGCGCGCTGGGGCAGGCGACAGGTCGGCGCGCGCGCCGCCGGGCGCTAGCGACAGCCGGCGAGCTGGTGGCCACGGGCACAGCGCTTCTTGCCGGCGTCGGGTGCGACACGCCGCGTCTCGACGCCGAGCTGCTCGTCGCCGCCGCCGCCGGCCTCGACCGAATGGCTGTCGTAGCCGACCCACGGCGTCCCCTGCCGACAGCGATCGCCGAACGTGCCTGGACGCTGCTCGCGCGGCGCGCGCGGCGCGAACCGCTCGCCTACATCCTCGGACGCAAGGCGTTCCGCCGCCTCGAGCTGGCGGTCGACCGTCGGGTGCTGATTCCGCGGCCGGAGAGCGAGTTGCTCGTCGACGTCGCCGTGGCCGAGCCGGCGGGTGCCCACGTTCACGAGGTCGGCTGCGGTTCCGGCGCGATCGCGCTAGCGATCGCCAGCGAACGGCCCGATCTGCGTGTGACGGCCTCCGACGTCTCGGCGGCAGCGCTAGCGGTGGCGCGCGCGAACGCCGAGCGTCTCGACATCGCCGTCGAGCTCTGGCAGGCCGATCTCCTTCCCCGGCAGCTCGAAGGCGGCTGCGATCTCGTGGTGGCCAACCTGCCGTACGTGAGCGAGAGCGAATGGGAGCGACTCGCGCCGGAGATCCGCTGCTACGAGCCGCGCACAGCGCTCGTGGCCGGGCCGCGCGGGAGCGAGCTGATCGAACGGTTGCTGACTCGCTGCCCGCCCGGGCAGCGCGTAGCGCTCGAACATGCACCGTGGCAGGCCGCGGCCGTGCGCTCCTGGCTCGAGGGGGCACACACGCTGCGCGACCTAGTCGGTCACGAGCGAGTCACCGTCGGCCGCGTGCCGCAGCGGCCGACTTCAGACCTGCAGCGACAGTGCGACGGTGGGGCCCTGAGCTGTGAGCACTAGCGAGGCGAACGAGAGGCGAGGGCGGCGGCTCGCGCTCGACGCCGCCGCGGTTCGCGAGTTCGAACGCACGATCGCGGGCGGCGGCGTGGCGGTGTTCCCGGCCGACACCGTCTACGGGCTCGCCTGCTCGCCCACCGACCGGGCGGCTGTCGAGCGGCTTTACGAGATCAAGGGGCGTCCCCCTGCCAAACCGTCGGCGGTGATGTTCTTCGATCGCGACCGGGCGCTCGCCGAGCTCGACTTTCTCGGCGAGCGCACACGGCGCGCCTGCGAACGGCTGCTTCCCGGTGGGGTGACGCTGCTCGTGCCCAACCCGCGACGACTGTGGCCGCTCGCCTGCGGTCCGCAACCAGAGGTGCTCGGCGTGCGCGTGCCCTGCCTCGAGGGCACGCTCGCGCCGCTCGCTGGCGCGCGCGTCGCGGTGTTGCAGTCGAGCGCCAACCTGTCGGGCGCGAGCGACGTTCGCTCGCTAGACGCGCTCGAACCGGCGATCGCCGCGAGCGTCGACCTGCTGCTCGACGGTGGCGAGCTGCCGGGCACGCCGTCGACCGTCATCGATCTGACCGACTACGAGCGCACCGGCGCGTGGCGGATAGTGCGCGAGGGGGCGGTCGACGCCGCCCGCGTCGCCGAGCTCCTCGGCCGTTGAGCGCGCAGCTCCAGGGGCGGACGGCGGTGGTACCGTGCCGTTGATGGGCGACGTTCCGAACGACTTCTTCCACCGCTCGCTGGAGGAGGTGGATCCCGAGCTGGCCGCCGCGGTCGCCGCCGAGCAGCGCCGCCAGGAGGCGACGCTCGAGATGATCGCCTCCGAGAACTTCGTGCCGCGCGCCGTGCTCGAGTGCCAGGGGTCGGTGCTCACCAACAAGTACGCCGAGGGCTACCCAGGGCGCCGCTACTACGGGGGCTGCGAGCACGTCGACGTCGCCGAGCAGCTTGCGATCGACCGCGCCAAGGAGCTGTTCGGGGCCGAGCACGCCAACGTCCAGCCGCACGCCGGAGCGCAGGCCAACACCGCCGTGTACATGGCCCTGCTCGAACCCGGCGACACGATCCTCGGGATGAAACTCGACCACGGCGGCCATCTCACGCACGGCATGCGCCTCAACTTCTCGGGTCGCTACTTCGATGTCGTCGCCTACGGCGTGCGCGAAAGCGACTCCCGCATCGACATGGACGAGGTCGCGCGCTTGGCGCGAGAACACCGGCCGAAGCTGATCGTCGCCGGATGGTCGGCCTACCCGCGGCAGCTCGACTTCGCCGCTTTCCGCGCGATCGCCGACGAGGTCGGCGCCTACCTGATGGTCGATATGGCCCACTTCGCCGGGCTCGTCGCCGCCGGCGAGCACCCGAACCCGGTTCCCTACGCTGATGTCGTTACCACAACCACCCACAAGACGCTCGGCGGTGCGCGCGGCGGGATGATCCTGTGCCGCGGGGAGCTGGCGAAGAAGATCGACTCCGCGGTCTTCCCGGGCAACCAAGGCGGACCGCTGATGCACGTCATCGCCGCCAAGGCCGTGACCCTCAGGATCGCTCAGAGCGAGCAGTTCCGCGAGCGCCAGCGGCGCACCCGCGCCGGGGCGGCGATCCTTGCCGAAGAGTTGCTTACCGCCGGGCTCGACGTGCTCACCGGCGGCACCGACGTGCACCTGGTGCTGGTCGACCTGCGCCGTTCGGAGCTCGACGGCAAGCAGGCCGAGGACCGTCTCCACCGCATCGGAATCACCGTCAACCGCAACACCGTGCCGTTCGATCCGCGCCCGCCGATGGTCTCCTCCGGTGTGCGCATCGGAACACCGGCCCTGGCGACGCGCGGCTTCGGTCCCGACGAGTTCCGCGAGGTGGGTCGCATCATCGCCAGCGCCCTCAGCGACCGTTTCGACGAGGCACGCGAACAGGAGCTCGCCCAGCGCGTGCGTCAGCTCGCCGAGCGCTTCCCGCTCTACGCTGCCGCTACAGCTGCGGCTTAGCGGCGCGCGCCGACAGCACGGCTAGCCTGCAGCGGCGTGGGTGTGCGCGACGCGATTGGGGCATTCGCGGTCGCGACGGTCGTGTCCTGGCTCGCGACGCCGGTGAGCGCCCTGCTCGCGCGACGCGTCGGCGTGATCCACGTGCCGCGCGAGCGCGACCTTCACGAGCGCCCGACTCCGGGGCTCGGGGGTCTGGCGATCCTCGCTGCGGTGCTCGTCGCCACGGCTGTTTTCTTGCCGCTGCGGGGGGAATACCTGGGGATCCTCGCCGGTGCCGTGGCGATCACCCTGCTCGGTGCGGTCGACGATCGCGTCGATCTGCACCCGGCGGCGAAGCTCGCCGGCCAGACAGCCGCCGCGACGCTGCCGGTCGCGGCGGGCGTGTACGTCGACCACGTGACGCTGCCGTTCCTGGGCGCGTTCGACCTCGGACCGGCCGGTCCGCCGCTGACGGTGATCGGCGTTGTCGCGGTCGTGAACGCCGTCAACTGGACCGACGGGGTGGACGGGCTCGCCGCCGGCGTGTGTCTGATCGCTGCCCTGACCTTCGCCGTGCTCGCCCTGTCGCTCGACCGCGACGCCGCCGGTGTTCTCGCTGCACTGACGGCCGGTGCGGCGGCGGGCTTTCTCTGGCACAACTTCCACCCGGCGTCGGTGTTCATGGGCGACGCCGGTTCGAACCTGCTTGGTTTGCTGCTGGCCTGTGTCGCCATCCAGGGGGTGCTCAAGACAGCGGCGGTGGTGGCGCTCTTTTTCCCGCTGATGGTGCTCGCCGTTCCCGCTGCCGACGCCACGTTCGTGATCGCCAAGCGCATCAAGTACCGGCGGCCGGTGTACTCCGCCGACCGCTGGCACTTCCACCACCGCTTCGCGAACATCGGTTTCTCGCAGCGACGGACAGTGCTCTACCTGTACGGGTGGTCGCTGTCGCTCGCAGCGCTTGCGCTCGCCTTGCGCTTCGTGCCCTACTCGGACGAGGCGGGCCGCCTCCACCCGGGCTGGTCGGCGGTGCTCGGAGTTTTCGCGCTCGTGGCGCTGGTGGCGAGCGTCTATGTCGTCTACGTCCTCGAGATCCTCAAGTTCCGTCGTTGGCGCGAGCGACAGCTGCGCCGTCAGGTCGAGACAGGGGAGATCCCGCCGCTGTCGGCCGACCAGATCGAGCGCGAGATCGCTCGCGAGATCGAGACGGGCGAGTTCGAGGCGGTGGGCGGAAACGGTCGCGGCTAGCGGCGAGCGCGCGCAGCAACCGCTCCCGCTCGTTGCGCGGCAGGTAGGCGCCGCGCGCGTACAGCTGGGTGTAGCGAGCGACGAGCTCGGGTCGCTGTTCGCCGAGCCAGGCGAAGAAGAGGTCGCGCAGCTCGCCGCGAAGGTGGAGCGGAATGCCAACTACGCGCGTCGCACCAGCCTCGCGGGCCGCTTCGACGACGGCCTCGATCTGGCGGGGTGCGTCGTTGATGCCGGGCATCAGCGGCGCGACCATGACGGTGGTCGGGATGCCGTTGCGCGCCAGTTCGGCTACCGCCTCGAGGCGGGCGCGGGGGTGGGGAGTGTGCGGCTCGGTTGCCCGCCAGGCGCGCTCGTCGACGGTTGGGATCGAAAGTCCAGCCTCGAACCCGGGACCGGCCGCGAGCTCCCGGAAGAAGCGCAGGTCGCGAAGCAGCAGCGGCGACTTCGTTAGCAGGGAGGCAGGTGTGGCGGAGTCGCGCAGCGCTTCCCAGATTCCCGGCAGGAGGCGGTAGCGCGCCTCGGCCCACTGGTAGGGGTCGGTGTTGGTGCCGAGCGCCACCGGTTCGCGGCACCAGTCGGCCCGCAACAGCTCGGCGCGTGCGAGCTCGGGGGCGTTGACCTTGACGACGATGCGACGCTCGAAGTCGCGGCCCGGGTCGAGGTCGAGGTAGCGGTGCGAAGGCCGGGCGAAGCAGTAGACGCAAGCGTGAGTGCAGCCGCGGTACGGGTTGATCGTCCAGCGAAACGGAAGCCGCGAACGCGTCGGCACGCGATTGAGCAGCGAGCGCGCCCGCACCTCGAGAAAGCGCACGTCGGCGGCCGCCGGCGGATCGAAGTGGCGAAAGTCGGCGGCGCTCTCGAGGCCGGGTAGGGCCGGTTGGCGGTCGGTGGTCAGCGTGCGCCAGCGCACGAACAGATGTTCGCATCGCTGTCGGACGGCGCCGCCGCGACGTCCGTGCGTTCCACGGCCCGCCGTCTGCGCCAAGCCCTCGCCGCGCGCACGCAGCGCGAGGCGTTCACTCGCCGAACACGGTCACCACCACCGTGCGCGTGCCGCCGTGGTCGCGGTGCTCGCACAGATAGATCCCTTGCCAGGTGCCCAAAAGCGGCTCGCCGTCGGCGACCGGGAACGACACCGAGCTGCCGAGCAGGCTCGCCTTTATGTGCGCCGGCATGTCGTCGGGGCCTTCGAGGGTGTGCGAGAAGTAGGCGGCACCGTCGGGGACGGCGCGGTCGAACCAGCTCGCGAAGTCGCGCCTTACGTCGGGACTGGCGTTCTCGTTGAGCGTCAGCGCAGCCGAGGTGTGGCGGATGAAGATGTGCACGATTCCGACCCGCAGCTGGCGGATCTCCGGCACCGCGGCGAGCACCTCGTCGGTGACGAGATGGAAGCCGCGCGGGCGCGGTCGCAACCGCAGTGTGCGCTGGAGCCACATGGCTGCGAACTTAGCCGGCTAGCGAGGGCGTCGCCGTAGCCGGCTGGCGGTGGCGTCACCGGGGGGTGTGGCCGCGAACAGCCTGCGGCTTTATCGTGGAGGGGGCACCTGTCCCCTGGCACGCGGCCGCCGCGATCGCTCGGCGCGGGCGCTCACGGCGTTCGTGCGCCGAGAGTCGTGCCCCCGTCGCGCCTCGTGAGCGCGGGGTGGGCGGGCTCCTACGTTGCCATGAACGCAGCTACTCCTTCGACGATCGCGCGACCGACCAACTGGCGGGACGTCTTCAGCAGCGGGCCGATAGCGCCGCTGCCAGCGCTCGCGCTCGTCGGCGCCGTCGTGGCGTGGGTTGGCGCGCTAGTCGGCGCGATCGTGGTGCTGTTGCCCGGTGCGCCGCTCGCGCGCCCGGAGCTGGTGTTCGCGGCGGCCGCGGGCGCCGCGGTGCTGGGCGCGGCGTTGGCGCTGGCGCGCGCCCGTGCGGGACAGGCTGGGCTGCACGCTGCCGTGTTCGTGGGCACGTTGCTCGGCACGTTGGGCGTGCTCGGCTGGGGCAGCGAGCATGCCTTCGGCCCGCTCGGCTACGCGTGGGTGGTCGTAGCGGCGTTTGTCTTCTTCCCCGCCTGGCAGTCGCTGCTCCACGTCGCGAGCGTAGCGGTGGTCTACGCGCTGGCGATGGTGTTCGACCGCGGCGGCGTCGCCTGGAACGCTTGGTTTGCGACCGTCACCGCCCTTGCCGGGGCCGGTGCGATCGTCACCCTCGCGCGCATCCGTGCGAGCGCGCTTCTGCAGCAGCTCGAGGAGGCCGCGGGCCGCGATCCGCTCACGGGGCTGGCCAACCGCCGCTCGCTCCAAGATGCGTTCGACATCGAGCTCGAGCGGGCCCGGCGCACTGGCCGTCCGCTCGCCGTCCTGCTCGTCGACATCGACCACTTCAAACGCGTCAACGATCGCTGCGGCCACCGGTGCGGCGACGAGGTTCTGCGCACGCTCGCGCGTGTGCTGCAAGCTTCGAAGCGCGGCTTCGACCTGGCGGCAAGGCACGGCGGCGAGGAGTTCGTTCTGCTCGCACCGGACTGCGACGAGCACGGCGCTTACATGCTCGCCGAGCGCCTACGTACCGCGGTCGAGCGAGCGTTCGCCGACCACCAGGCGGGGCCGGTTACCGTGAGCATTGGCGCGGCCGTGCATCCCGTTCACGGTCAGACGCTCGAGGCGCTTCTGCACGCGGCCGACGAAGCTATGTACGCAGCCAAGAAGCTCGGCCGCAACCGCACCGTGATCTCGAGTGCCGAGATCGAACGCGCCGCCGAGCTCGACGTGACCGGCGGCGGGCGCGTCGAGCTGGCCGCGCTTGTCGACCTCGCCGAGGCGGTCGATATGGCGACGATCGGCAACACCAGCCACTGCCGGCGGGTGGCGCGCTTCGCCGAGCTCGCGGCGCGTGAGCTAGGTCTTCCCGCTCACCGCGTCGAACAGGTTCGTCTCGCCGCGCTCCTCCACGACGTCGGCACGATCGCGATTCCCGACGAGATCGAGCGCAAGAAGGGGCCGCTCACCTACGAGGAGTGGGAGTTCGTGCGTGCGCATCCGGTCGTCGGGTCGCGCATGCTCGAGGTCACCGAGCACCGCGAGCTCAGCCGTTGGGTACGCGCGCACCACGAGCACCTCGACGGGAGCGGCTATCCCGACGGACTGAGCGGCGCCGACGTTCCGCTCGAGGCGCGCATCATCGCCGTCGCCGAGGCGTACGAGGCTATGACCAGCGACCGTCCCTATCGGCCGCGGCTCACTCACCGCGAGGCTGTCGCAGAGCTGCGCTCCGCGGCGGGCCAGCGCTTCGACACCGAGGTGGTCGAGGCGCTGGTGAGGGCGCTCGGGTGAGTCCGCGCCGCCGCGCGCTGGCCGTGCGCGACCGCTTGCGGAGGGGGCGCAGAGCGCTCGATCCGCGCGCGTCGTCGCCGGCGGATCCGCCGCCGTTGCCGCGGCCGGCGGATCCGCTCGTTCAGCTACGGCCCGCGGGCCCGCTCGCCAGCGCTGGCGGTTTGCGCACACTATCCCTGGCGTTCGGTTGCGGCGGTCTTCTCGGTGTCGCGTCGCTGCTTGTCCCGCGCGCCCCCTCGTCGCGTGCACACGTGCTGCTCCCGCTGGCACTGGTCGCGCTGGCCCTCGGTCTCTACCTGTGGCTGCTGGCGCGGCGACCGCGCCCGCAATGGGTGACAGTCGCCGCGCTCGTGTCGGGCTGCGCACTGGTCGCAGCGGCGGTCGCGAACGACAGCGGGGCAAGCGCCTACGCGCTCTTCTTCGTCTGGCTGGTGATAGAGGCCGCGCTGCTGCTGCCGCCCACGGCCGCATTCGCGTATTTCACCCTGACGGCCGCTGCGTACGCGCTCGCTCTGGCCCTCGCACCGCACACGGGTAGCGAGGCGCAGCGCTGGCTTTTGACCGTCGGCACGAGCGGGGTCGCCGGCTTCGTGGTGGGCCATTTGCGCGAGCGCACGCTGGCCGCGACAGCGCACCTGTCCGCCGCTGCCAACACCGACGCCCTTACCGGGCTGCTCAACCGCCGGGGCTTCGACGGTGTGCTCGAGCGCGAGCTCGAGCGCGCGCAGCGCAGTGGTCGTCCCTTGAGCATTGCGCTCGGCGACGTAGATGGCTTGAAGGCAATCAACGATAGCCTCGGCCACCATGTCGGCGACCGCGCGATCGTCGCCGTCGCACGTCTACTCGCTGCCGCGACACGCACGATCGACGTCTCGGCACGCTTCGGCGGCGACGAGTTCGCGCTCGTTCTGCCCGAGGCCGACGCCGACGGCGCGCGGGCGCTCGCCGAGCGCGTGCGCAAGGAGGTAGCCGGCTCGTCCCTCGTGCCCGCGGGGGTGACGATCAGTTTCGGGGTGGCCGAGGCGAGCGCCGGGCGGGCCACCGCCGAGGCGCTGCTGCGCGCCGCAGACGGAGCGCTCTACGGCGCGAAGGCGGCGGGCGGCGACAGGACCGCCGTCGCCGACCCCCCAGCCGGCGACGGGTCCGCGCCACCTGTTACAAAGTAGTCACAAAGTCGCGAAGTTCGGTAGCGTTCCGAACGCAAGCGAAGCGCCCGAGCGCGCGCACTCACCAGGCCACACGCTCCGGCGGTTCGCTGCCATCTCTCGAAGCCATGCAGAACGGGTACAGCAACGATGACCGACCCATCACCCCTGAACCCTGCGGGCGCAGGGCTCACGCTGGTGGGTGCGATGCTTCTGTTCGCAGCGCTCGGGTTGGGCGTCGGGGAGATTGTCGGTGCCCCCGTCCTCGTCGGGCTCGTCGGTCTATTCGCAGGCGCGGTGGTCGGGGTAGCGCTTGTCCGCGCACGCTTTAGGGATCTCTGAGCCGATGGCTGCCGCCCCGACAAGTCGCCTCGTCGAGCTCCTCGACCTCGCCGTGCTGGCAGCCGCGGTGTCGGTTGCCGCGCTCGTCGGCGCTCCCGCGCTCGGCATCGCCATCGGCAGCGGCGTGTGGGTCGCGCAGCGCGTCGCCGGCGATCTCACGGCGCGGCGGGCGCTCGCTCTCGGGCGAGCCAAGGCCGGTCTCGGCATTCTCGCCGCAGGACTTCTGCTGCGCGCCTGGATGGTCGCCTTCGGTCTGCTCGCGGCGGGCGTGATCGACCGCCGCGCCGGCCTCGTCGCGGCGCTGCTCGTCGCGCTAGCCGTCAACGCGCGTTTGGCGGTCGAGCTGCCGAGGCGGTTGCGCGGCGTGAAAGTGGAGGCAGCACGGTGAGCGCGGCGGTTCGCGCGATGAGCGTGCGCGCCAAGGTCATGCTCGGCCTCGGCATCTACCTCGCCGTCACGGTCGCGCTGCTGCTGCTCTTCCCGTCCGAGGGCAAGAACGAAAGCTTTAAACCGGTCGAGGAGTTCCGCCTCGACCCGTGGGTCGAGATCAAGGTCGCCGGCATCGATCTGAGCATCAACAAGGCGGTGCTCTACCTGGTGATCTCGTGCCTTTTGACGGTCGCCTTCATGACCTGGATCGCGCGCCGCATGCAGGCGCGGCCGAACCGTGTGCAGGCAGCGGTAGAGGCGCTCTACGACCTCACCTACACGACGATCGCGCGCCAGAACATGTCGCCGCAGATGGCTGCGCGCTGGTTCCCGTTCGTCGGTGCCCTCTTCTTCTTCATCTGGGTTTCGAACCTCGTTGGTTACATCCCGCTGCCGATCAACACCCACGCCACGGTCGCAGTCTTCGGTATCGAGTTCCCGGCGTTCGCGATCTACGCCGCCACCGCCAACCTCTCCGTGCCGCTGGTGCTCGCGGCGGTCGTTTGGCTCTCGTACCACCTCGAGGGGATCCGCGAGAAGGGGCTGGCTGCGTACCTGTCTTCCTGGATTCCCTCCGGGACGCCGGCGGCGATGCGCCCGATGATGTTCGCGATCGAGCTGATCTCGCACTCGGTGCGGTTGATCTCGCTTTCGGTCCGGCTCTTCGCGAACATGCTCGCCGGCCACCTGATGATCCTGTTCATGGCCGGCGGTCTGGCGGTGCTGCTCGGCGTCGCCGCGATCGCCTGGGTGACGCTGCCGCTCGCGGTCTTCTTCTTCGTCTTCGAGGTCGTCCTAGTGGCGACGCTGCAGGCGTTCATCTTCGCCACGCTCACGTCCATCTACTTCGGCGAGGCAACCGCCGAGGGTCACTGAAAGGAAGGAGGACAGCTTGATCGCCGATCTGCTTCTGCCCCTGGCCGAGGTCAGCGACTCCGGTCTCAAGTCGATCGCGCTCGGTGTCGGCGCCGGTCTCGGTTCGCTCGGCGTCGGTATCGGTCTCGGCATCATGTTCGGCCGCGTGATCGAGGCGGTCGCGCGCCAGCCCGAGCTGCGTCAGGAGATCACGAGCATCCAGTGGCTCGCGTTCGCGCTGATCGAGGCGGTGGTCTTCTACGCAGCGATCTTCGGATTGATCGCGTTCTTCCTGTGAGCAGGTGATCGGGCCGATCGACATCAGTTCGCTCGCGCTGCCGCTCGCCGCTGAAGGCGGCGGCGACTCGAGCTTCCTGATCTCGCCCAGCGTCGGGCTGATGATCTGGACGCTCGTCGCCTTTGGCGTCACGCTCTGGCTGCTCAACCGCTACGCGTTTCCGCAGATCGCGCAGGCGCTCGACCGGCGCCGACGCGAGATCGAGGAGTCGCTCGAGCGCGCCGAGCGGGCCAAGCGCGAGGCCGACGCCCTCGTCGAGGAGTACCGCGCGCGTCTGCGCGAGGCGCGCGAACAGGCCGAGGACATCCTCGTGCGGGCACAGCGGGCGGCCGAGGAAGAGGTCGACCGCGCGCGCGAGGAAGGCCGCAAACAGCGCGAGGAGCTGCTCGCTGCGGCGCGCCGTGACATCGAAGCGGAAACGCGGCGCGCGCTCGACCAGATCCGCCGCGAGGTCGCCGAGCTCACGGTCGAGGTGACCGAGAAGATCACCCGGCGCTCGCTGACCCCGGACGACCACAAGCGGATGATCGAGGACGCTTTGCGCGAGCTCGACTTCGCGGCCCTGGCCCCGCAGGGCGGTAGCGCGGGCGAAGGCGGGACGAACGCGAGCGGGAGGTAGCGGAGGCGTGGACGAGCTCGCTCGCAACTACGCCCGCGCGCTCTTCGAGTCGGCGCGCGACGCGGGCGTGCTCGACCGTATCCGCGACGAGCTCGAAGCGCTGGCGCGCGGGCTGCGCGAGAGTCGCGAGCTGCGGCTCTTCTTCAACTCGCCGTACTTCTCGCGCGACGAGAAGCGTGCCGGTGTTCGCAAGGTCGTGCACGGCGCCGACGAGCGTCTCGTGCGCTTCCTCGAGCTGCTCGCCGAGCGCCACCGCTTCCCGCTGCTCGACCGCATCCGCCGCGAGTTCGACCGCTTGTGGGCCGAGCACAACCGCCTGCTCGACGTCGAGGTGGCTGCAGCGATCGAACTCGACGAGGGGCTTGTGCGCGAAATCGGCCAGCGCATCGAGCAGCAGACGGGACGGCGTGTGCGTCTGGCGCGCCGCGTCGATCCCGAGCTGATCGGGGGACTCGTAGTGCGCGTCGGCAACGTCGTGCTCGACGCGAGCGTCCGCAACCGTTTGGAGAGACTGAAGCGAGAGGTGGCTTCCGCCGCCTAGGAGGGGACTTCCAGCCGATGCAGATCCAGATCCGACCCGACGAGATAACGAGCATCCTGCGCAGCCGTATCGAGGGGCTCGAAGGCTCCGCCGCCGAGCTCGCCGAGGTCGGTACGGTCATCTCGGTCGCCGACGGCATCTGTCGTATCCACGGCCTCGACGACTGCATGTCGATGGAGCTTCTCGAGCTCCCGCACGGCGTCACCGGTCTGGCGCTGAACCTCGAGTCCGACAACGTCGGTGCCGTGCTCTTCGGTCCCTGGGACCGCATCGAGGAGGGCGACCAGGTCAAGCGCACCCGCCGGCTGCTCGAGGTGCCGGTGGGTGACGCACTGCTCGGCCGCATCGTCGACCCGCTCGGTCGTCCCCTCGACGGCAAAGGCGATGTCCACACCACCGAAACGCGACCGGCCGAGTTCAAAGCGCCAGGCGTCGTTCAGCGCCAGCCGGTCAAGGAGCCGATGCTCACCGGCATCAAGGCGATCGACGCGATGACGAACGTCGGCCGCGGCCAGCGCGAGCTGATCATCGGCGACCGCCAGACCGGCAAGACGTCGATCTGCATCGACACGATCATCAACAACAAGGACAAGGACCTGATCTGCGTTTACGTCGCGATCGGGCAGCGGATGGCGACGGTCGTCGATGTGGCACAGCAGCTCGAGGAGCACGGCGCGCTCGAGCACACGATCATCGTCGCCGCCCCGGCCGACGAGGCGGCGCCGATCAAGTACCTCGCGCCGTACGCCGGCTGCGCGATGGCCGAGCACTACCTCTACTCCGGCCGTCACGCGCTCGTCATCTACGACGACCTCACCAAGCACGCCTACGCCTACCGGCAGATGTCGCTGCTACTGCGCCGTCCGCCCGGCCGCGAGGCGTACCCCGGCGACGTCTTCTATCTGCACTCGCGGCTGCTCGAGCGGGCGGTGAAGCTCTCCGACGAGCTGGGCGGCGGTTCGCTCACTGCTCTGCCGATCATCGAAACGCAGGCTGGCGACGTGTCGGCGTACATCCCGACCAACGTCATCTCGATCACCGACGGCCAGATCTACCTCGAGGCCGACCTGTTCCGCGCCGGTGTTCGCCCGGCGATCAACGTTGGAATTTCGGTGTCGCGCGTCGGCGGTTCGGCACAGACCTTGCCGATGAAGAAGGTCGCCGGTCGCCTGCGTCTCGAGCTGTCGCAGTACCGCGAGCTCGAAGCCTTCGCCCAGTTCGGGTCCGAGCTCGACCCCGAAACACAGCGCACGCTGGCGCGCGGCGAGCGCCTGGTCGAGACGCTCAAACAGGGCGAGCGCGAGCCGTGGGCGGTTGAGGACCAGGTCGCAGCGATTTATTCCGGTACCGGCGGCTGGCTCGACCGCATCAAGACCGAGCGGGTGCAGGAGTTCCACCGCTTCCTGTTGGCGCGGCTCCACGCCGAGAACAAGGACCTCATGGAGCGCATCGCCGCCGGCCAGTGGGACGACGAGATCGAGGCGCAGCTCGGGCGTGCGATCGCCGACGCGATCGACGATTTCGGCCCCGACTTCGACGCCGAGGGCAACCCGCTGGCAGAAGGCGAGTCCGATCGCATCCGCTCCGAGGAGGAGCGCGCGCGGCCGGGTCGCACCGCCGAGGCGCAAGCGGCGACCGAGGCTGCCTGATTAAGCGGTACGGGATTTAGGGAGCAAGCGCTGACGAAGACGGCAAGTGGCATCGCTACGTGACATCCGGCGCCGCATCCAGTCGGTGCGCAACGTGCGCAAGATCACGCGCGCGATGGAGATGGTGGCGGCCGCGCGTCTGCGCCGTGCCGAGCAGCGCATCGCCGCACTGCGACCCTACGCCGACGCGCTGCGGACGATGACGCGTCGCGCTGCCGAGGCCGCCGAGCGGCTGCCGTCGCTGCCGATCCTTGAGCCGCGCGAACGGGTCGAGCGTGTCGCGCTTCTGCTCGTCACCGGCGACCGTGGCCTGGCTGGTCCCTTCAACTCGCAGATTCTCCGTGCCGGCCAGGTGCGTGCGCGCGAGTGGCGGAGCGAGGGCGCTGCTGTCGAGTGGCACGTCGTCGGCCGCCGCGGTGCCTCGTCGCTGCGCTTTCGCGGTGTCGAACTGGCGGGCGAGTACACGGGCTTCACTGACCGCCCGTCGTACGCCGACGCCCGTAACATCGCCGACGAGCTCACGGCTGCTTTCGTCGACGGTCGCGTCGATCGCGTCGAGGTGATCTACAACCACTACATCTCGCCGCTGCGCCAGCTCGTGCGCCGCGACACGCTGCTCCCGCTCCAGCAGGCCGAGGTCGTTGGGGCGTTCGACGGCAGCTCTGGTGAGGGCGCCGACCAAGCCGACGGCGAGGCAGTGACTGGAGTCAAGCCGCTGTGGTTGTACCAGCCCGAGCCCGAGGAGATCCTTGCGCGGCTTGTGCCCGACTACGTCGAGGTTTCGATCTTCCGGGCGCTGCTCGAGTCCGCAGCCTCCGAGCACGGGGCGCGGATGACAGCGATGCGCAACGCGTCCGAGAACGCCGCGGAGTTGATCGACAAGCTCACGCTGCAAGCCAACCGCCAGCGGCAGGCGGAGATCACGCAGGAGATCATGGAGGTCGTCGCGGGCGCCGAGGCGCTCGAGTAAGCAAGGGGAGACGTCAGGTGGAAGCAGGTATCGAGAAGACGGTGGCAGAACGGCAGTCGAACGGCACGCAGAACGCCGGGGAGAACGTCGGCCGCGTCGAGGAGGTGCGCGGCGTGGTGATCGAGGCCGTCTTCCCCGAGCGTCTGCCCGAGATCTACAACGCGCTCGAGCTCGAGATCGAGGTCGAGGGCGAGAAGCGGCGGCTCGTCGCCGAGGTGCAGCAGCACGTCGGTGACGATCGCGTACGCGCCGTGGCAATGGACTCTACCGACGGCCTGTCCCGCGGTGCCGAAGTGCGCGACACGGGCGGGCCGATCACCGTCCCAGTTGGAAAGGCCACCCTCGGCCGGATCTTCAACCTCCTCGGCGAGCCGATCGACGAGGGTCCGCCGGTGGAGGCCGAGGAGCGCTGGCCGATCCACCGCCCGGCGCCGAGCGTCGAGAACCTCACGCCGACGCGCGAGGTGTTCGAGACGGGCATCAAGGTCATCGACCTGCTCGCGCCCTACGCCAAGGGCGGAAAGGTCGGTCTCTTCGGCGGCGCCGGCGTCGGTAAGACCGTCCTGATCCAGGAGCTGATCCGCAACATCGCCGAAGAGCACGAGGGTCTGTCGGCTTTCTGCGGTGTCGGCGAGCGCACGCGCGAGGGCAACGACCTCTGGCTCGAGATGAAGGAGTCGGGCGTGCTCGACAAGACGATCCTCGTCTTCGGGCAGATGAACGAGCCGCCTGGCGCGCGCATGCGCGTCGCCCTCTCCGGTCTGACGATGGCCGAGTACTTCCGTGAGACCACCGGCCAGGACGTGCTGCTGTTCATCGACAACATCTTCCGCTTCGTCCAGGCCGGTTCCGAGGTCTCGGCGCTGCTCGGACGGATGCCCTCGCAGGTCGGCTACCAGCCGACGCTCGAGACCGAGATGGGTCAGCTCCAGGAGCGCATCACCTCGACCCGCAAGGGATCGGTGACCTCGGTGCAGGCGATCTACGTGCCCGCCGACGACCTAACCGACCCCGCACCGGCCTCGGTGTTCGCGCACCTCAACGCGACGACGGTGTTGTCGCGCTCGATCGCCGAGAAGGGCATCTACCCGGCGGTCGACCCGCTCGACTCGACCTCGACGATCCTCAAGCCCGAGATCGTCGGCGAAGAACACTTCCGGGTCGCCAACCAGGTGCGCCAGATTCTGCAGCGCTACAAGGAGCTGCAGGACATCATCGCGATCCTCGGTATCGACGAGCTCTCCGACGAAGACAAGCTCACGGTGCAGCGGGCGCGCAAGATCGAGCGCTTCCTCTCGCAGCCGTTCTTCGTCGCCGAGCAGTTCACCGGCACACCCGGCCGCTACGTCAAGATCGAGGACACCGTGCGCTCGTTCAAGGAGATCATCGAGGGCAAGCACGACGAGATCCCCGAGCGTGCCTTCTACATGAAGGGGACGATCGAGGAAGTGATCGCCGACGCCCGCGACGCCCGCGAGCGCGAGGAGGCGGAGCGGCGCAAGCGCGGCGAAGATGCCTGAGGGCGCAGCGACCACCGCTGTTAAAAGCACGGGCGACAACGTGGGAAGGGCGGTGTAGCAGGTGGCCCACCAGAAGTTCAGGGCGCGCGTTCTGACTCCCGAGGGAGAGGCCTTCGCTGGCGAAGTCGAGATGGTGTCGACACGTACCGCGACCGGCGTAGTCGGCATCCTCGCCCGTCACCAGCCGCTGCTCGCGATCCTCGAGCCGACCGAGCTGCGCCTCTACCGCACAGAGAGCGAGATCGAGCGCTTCGCCCAGGCCGAGGGGTATCTGCAGGTCGCCGAGGGCGAGGCGCTGATCCTCGTCGAGGAGGCGCACCGTCCCGAGGACCTCGATCGCTCCGAGCTCGAGCAGCGGTTGCGCGAAGCGCGTGAACGCTACGAACAGGCAGCCGACGGCAGCGAGGAGCAACGGCGCGCGCAGCGGGCGGTACGGCGTCTCGAGGCGTTTCTCGAAGTCGTTACGGCCTGAGTGGGTGGCGCCGCTCGGGGTGGTCGTCAGAGACGGGCATGCGTGATCTCACCGCAGAGGAGGTCCGCGTACTCGGCTGCTTGATCGAGAAGCAGCGGACGACACCCGATCAGTATCCGCTGACGCTCAACGCGCTTCGTAACGCCTGCAACCAGACGACCAACCGCGATCCGGTCGTCGACTACAGCGAGGACACGATTCGCCGCGCGCTCGAGCGTCTCATACACCGCGGCTGGGTACGCAACGCGAGCTGGGCGGGCAGCCGGGCGATGAAGTACCGGCACCTGCTCGACCAGCAGCTGAACCTCGACGAGCGCTCGCTCGCTCTGCTTGCCGTGCTGATGCTGCGCGGACCCCAAACGGCGGCCGAGCTCCGCCAGCGAAGCGAGCGCTTGTACCGCTTCGCATCACCAGAAGAGGTCGAGCAGGTGCTCGCCGAGCTGGCGGCGCGCGATCTCGTCGCGCAGCTTCCGCGCCGTGCCGGAGAAAGGGGCCGGCGCTACGTGCATCTGCTCAGCGCTCAGTTCGCCGACGGGGCTGACCTTGCAGCCGGCCGCTCCGCGCGCGACGACGACGGCGCGGCATCGGTGCCGGGCCCGCACGGCGAGCCGCGGTCGTCAACCGGTCTCGGTGCGGTGGAGGGCGCCGACGTTGCAGCGCCGACACTTGCCGAGCGGGTCGCTGCGCTCGAACGACGGATCGCCGAACTCGAACGCAAGCTGAACGAGCTCGCTGGTTGAATCGAGGAGGCACGGGGCACGGAAGCTCAGCGGCTGTAGCCGCGCCGTTCGAACTGCGCTCGCGCCTCTTCGACCTCTTCTGGGCTGAGCGGTCGAGGCGTGCCGACGGCGTGAGCGCGCACGAGCAGGTCACAAAGCCATTCGAGTAGGCGCGCGGCTCCAACCGCTTCATCTAACGTCTCGCCGACGGCGACGGCCCCGTGGTTCGCCAGGAGCGCGGCGCGACGGTCGCGCAGGGCCTCGATCGCGACTTCGGCCAGCTCTGGGCTGCCGAACCGCCGGTACGGTGCAACTCGTACCGGCCCGCCGAGCAAGACCATCTCGTAGTGGATGCACGGCAGCTCGCCCTCGAGCGTGCAGGCCACGGCGGTTGCGGAGGGCGAGTGCGTGTGGACGACCGCGCCGACGCTGTGGTGCTCGTAGACAGCGAGGTGGAGTGGAAGCTCGGACGATGGTGCCAGGCGCCCGGCGACGAGTTCGCCCGAGCAATCGACGATCGTCACCTGTCCCGCACGCAGCTCACCCAGGTTCGAGCCGGCCGGGGTGATCGCGATATGGTCGCCGTCGCGAGCGCTGACGTTGCCCTGCGTGCGCGTCACTAACCCCTCGGCCGCGAGTGTCCGCGAGGCGTCGGCGACGGCATGGCGCAGTTCGAGCAGTGGGTCGGCAGGATTTCGGCGCATCGATAGAGAGAGCCCTCGGGACGCTAGCGAAAGCGCCGCAGACGCAACGAGTTCGTGACCACCGAGATGCTCGAGAGTGCCATCGCGATACCGGCGATGGCAGGGTTGAGTAGACCTGCGGCCGCTACCGGCAGCGCGACGAGGTTGTAGGCGAACGCCCACGCGAGGTTCTGACGGATCGTTCGCAGCGCACGGCGCGACAGTGCGATAGCGCGCGGTACGAGGCGCAGGTCGCTACCGACGAGCGTGATGTCCGAAGCCTCAATGGCGACGTCGGTGCCACTGCCGACGGCGATGCCGACATCGGCGCTCGCTAGGGCGGGAGCGTCGTTGATCCCGTCGCCCACCATGGCCACCGCGAAACCGCGCGCGCGCAGTTGCTCGACGATCGCTGCCTTTTCGTGCGGTAGGACCCCGGCGACCACCTCCGAGATCCCGACGCGCTCGGCGACTGCCGAGGCGACACGCTGCTCGTCACCAGTTACGAGCACGGGCTCGATCCCCTGTCGGCGTAGCTCGGCAATCGCTTCCGCTGCTTCTGGCCGTGGCTCGTCGGAGACTGCCAGCACTGCTGCGACGCGACCGTCGACGGCGAGCACGACCGTCGTCCGTCCTTCCCTCGCGGCGCGATCGAGCGCATCTCGCACCGCTGCGGAGAGGTCGATGCCGCGTTGGGCGATCAGAGCGGGACGAGCCACCACGACCTCGTGTCCCGCTACCTCTCCCTCGACGCCGCGACCGGCGTGTGCGCGGAAGCCGCTGACCGTCGGCAACTCTCCGCACCGTTTCGCCGCGGCGGTCACGATCGCGCGCGCGATCGGGTGTTCCGACGCGCGCTCGACAGCGCCCGCCAGTTGCAGGGCGCGTTCAGTATCGAAACCGTCGAAGGTCTCGACTCCGACGAGTGTCATCTCGCCGCGCGTCACGGTGCCGGTCTTGTCGAGAAGTGCGCGGCGAAGCCGACGCGCCCGCTCGAGCACCTCTGGCCCCTTGATGAGGATGCCAAGCTCGGCCCCGCGCCCTGTGGCGGCGACGACGGCTGTCGGCGTCGCCAGCCCGAGCGCACAGGGGCACGCGACGACGAGCACCGCTACGGCCGCAGTGAGTGCGAAGGTGAAGGGCTCACCGACAGCGAGCCAAGACAGCAATGTGGTGGCGCTCAGCGCGAGAACGACCGGTACGAACACCCCGGCGACGCGATCGGCGAGGCGCTCGATGCGCGCCTTGCCGGCTTGCGCGTTTTCCACCAGGCGCGTGATCTGCGCAAGTGTGGTATCGGCCCCGACGCGTGTAGCACGCACTACTAGCCGGCCGTCGGTGGCGATTGCGCCACCGACTACCTCGTCGCCGGGACCGACAGCGACCGGCAGCGATTCTCCGGTGACCAGCGCGAGATCGAGCGCTGCTTGGCCGCTCGCTACTACGCCGTCGGTGGCGACGCGTTCACCGGGCCGAACGACGAACAGCTGGCCGACAGCGAGCTCCGCCGCGGGGATGCGAAGCTCGCGGCCGTCGTCGGTTAGCAGCGTGGCCTCGGACGGGGCCAGTTCGAGGAGTTTGCGCACCGCGCTGCCGGCGGCCCGCCGAGCCCGCGTTTCTATCCACCTTCCGGCCAGCGTGGCGGCAGCGACGGCAGCAGCGATCTCGAAGTACACCTCCTCGCCACCCGCTGATCGCCGAGGCACGAGCGTGAACTGCATGTGCGTATCGGGGTCGCCGGCTTCCCCGAAGAGAAGCGCCGCGACTGAATAGGTCCACGCCGCGGCGACACCCAGCGTGATCAGTGTGTCCATGTTGACCGCGCGGTGACGAGCCGCGCGCAGCGCCGCCCTATGGATCGGCCATGCTGCCCACCACACCACGGGTGTCGCGAGGGCGAAGGCAACCCACTGCCAATAGCGGAACTGCAGAGCTGGCACCATCGAGACCAAAACGACGGGCGCCGTCAGTGCCAGCGCTACCTTGGCGCGTTTGCCCAGATTGGCGTCGGCGGCGTGGTGATGGGCGTGGTCGTGGTGTTCGGCGGACGCGCGTTGCGCCTCCGGTGCGTGCAGCTCGTATCGTGTGGCGGGCGCAGCCGCCCGCTGCGATCGAGCGGGAGTTCGCGCGTCGTAGCCCACTGATCTGACCGCTTCGACGAGTTTCGCTGCTGCTTGTGGGCTAGCGGCGTCGGTGAGCTCGATGTGCGCCTTGTTTGTTGCGAGGTTGACCCGGGCTTTCCGCACGCCCTCGACCGCAGCGAGCGCGCTTTCCACGCGTTTCACGCACGAGGCGCAGTGCAAGCCTTCCAGCTCGAGATCGATGGTGCCCGGCTGCGTCCCCGCGGCGTGCTCGCTAGTACCCATAGGGGGTATGCTAGCGCTAATGAGTGCACCCGGTTACAGCGAGGACAAGGAAAGAGTCCTCAAGCGCCTTCGCCGCATCGAAGGGCAGGTGCGAGGGATCCAACGGATGGTCGAGGAGGAGCGCTACTGCATCGACGTGCTGACGCAGATCTCGGCCGTCCAAGCGGCGCTCCACCGTGTCGCGCTCTCGCTCCTCGACGACCATGCTCGGCACTGCGTTGTCGGCGGCAAGGGCCCGGGTACAGCGGAGGAGCGCACCAGCGAGATGATGGCGGCGGTGGCGCGACTTTTGAAGCGCGGATAGACGCGGGCCAGAGGAGACGCCAGAGCGGCTGCTAGACGGAGGCTAGGGGCGCGAGCGCAAACCGAGGTCGCGCGGGAAAGGTTCGAGGTACACCTGCTCGCGCGCCCACTCGCTGCCGTGGCGGCGCAGGTGGTGGCGGAGCAGGGCGAGCGGCACCTCGAGCGGCACGATGCCGGCACGGTAGTCCGCGATCGCGTCCAGTAGTTCCACCCGGTCGGAGCGATCGACCGCGTCCGAGAGGTGGCCGAGCAGATGGAGCATCGCGTCGACGTTGCGGCCGCGGGTGGCGGGACGACGGAGCGCCTCGGCGTGCAGACGCCGATAGCGGAGCTCGACATCCTGCCTCGGCAGCTCCGCCGCCCGCGCCACCAACCGGCCCAACTCCCTTGCTCTAGCGGGATCGTGCGCGTGGAGGAAGACCTTTTCGCGCGCGTGCAACGCGACAAGATCGGCGAGCGTCCAGGCGCCGGCGAAAAACTCGCGCAGCCGCGCGTGTGCGAATACTTGTGCGACGAACGTTTCGCGCAGAAGCGGATCGTTGAGCCGACCCTCCTCCTCGAGCGGAAGCGAGGGTAGGCGTTCGCGCAGAACCTGCGCGAACACGCCGCTACCGTCTCGCCCCGCGAGCTCGCCGTCCGGCTTGTACACGCGCACGCGGTAGAGACCGCACGTAGGCGAGTTCTTTTTGAGCACGAAACCGTCGACGGCGAGCTCGTCGAGGCGTCGGCATATCGTTTCGGCTAGCTGGCGCATCGCAGCGGTCAGGTCGCGGCCGCTGCGCGGCGCGACCAGACGTGTGCCGGAGGCCCCGTCACGGACCAGGCGGATCGTCTCGCGCGGCACACCCAGCCCGAGCTCCACTTCCGGGCAGACAGGCACGTACTCGACGAAGCGCGCAAGCGTCTCGCAGACGAAACGGTCGCGCAAGGGCACTCCGTCGTAACGCACACGCTCGCCGACGAGACACGCCGAAATGCCGACGCGCGGACGGTTCCGCTCGCCGCTTGCGGCTCCGTGGTCGCTGCGCACCGCGCGCTCGATCATTCCGCACGTAGTACGGAGCAGGCGTCCGTGCGGTGCACAGTTCGACTTCGAACCACGTAAATCGTGTGAGAGGTGAAACGCTCGGACGACTCTCCGCCCGCCGGCCGGCTGCGACGCGGAGCCGCTCTCGGAGGCACGCTCGCGCGCCAAGGCGTGCGGCTCGCCAGTGCCCGTTTCGCGGCGATCGGCCGCGCCGCGCGCGGCGACGACACACGCGCCGCGGCCACTGTCGAGGCAGCGCGCGAGCTGGCTCGGCAGCTGTCGCGGATGCGCGGGGCCGCGATGAAGATCGGCCAGGCCCTATCGACGCTCGAGCCGCTCGGCCTTCCGCCCGAAGCGCGCGAGGAGGTTCGCCGGGCGTTCGCCCAGCTGCGTGACTCGGCCCGGTCGGTCCCGTTCGCGTCCGTCGAGCGAGTAGTCGCGGACGAGCTCGGCGGGCCGCTGTCGCGGCACTTTCGCGATTTCGATCGCGAGCCGCTCGCCGCGGCGTCGATCGGCCAAGTGCACCGCGCGGTAACGCGCGGCGGCGACGTGGTGGCCGTCAAAGTTCAGTACCCCGGCGTTGCGGAGGCCGTCGAAGCCGATCTGCGCAACCTCGGTCTGTTGGCGCCGTTGGTACGACGCATAGCGCCCGGGCTCGACGTGCGCGCAGTGCTGCGTGAGATTCGCGAGCGGATCGGCGACGAGCTGGACTACGAGCTCGAGGCGCAGAACCAGCGCCGCGTGTGGCGCGCGTGGCGCGGCCACCCCTTCGCTGCTGTTCCGGCCGTTTTCTCCGAGCTGTCGAGCCGCCGCGTGCTGGTCACCGAGCTGGTGCGCGGCAGCACGTTCGAAGACGTCCGCGAGCTTCGCGCCGCGGAGCGCGACCGCTTCGGCGCGATCGTCGCGCGCTTCTTCTTCGCCAATCTCGCCCGGCTCGGCCTCGCGCTGGGCGATCCCCATCCCGGCAACTACCTGCTTATGCCCGACGGACGCGTCGCTTTCCTCGACTTCGGTCTCGTCCGCGCGATTCCGCGTGCGCACCTCGAGCGTGAGAAGGCGCTGGCGCGCGCCGCGATCGCCGGCGACGCTCGCGCCGTGCACCGGGCGATGGCCGATCTTGGTTACCTCCCCGACCCCGCGCAGTTCGATCCCGATCTACTGCTGGCGCAGATCCGTGCCGCGGCGGGCTGGATGTTCACGCGCGGGCGGCAGCGCATCGACCCCGAATTCGTGTTGCGCGTGCTCGAAGAAGGCGGCTCGCCGCGGTCACCATTCTTCGCGCAGATGCGACGCCAAACGGTGCCGGCGCCGTCGCTTTTGATGCGACGCATGGAGGGGCTCTTGCTGAGCGTGCTTGGCGATCTCCGTGCGACCGCCGACTGGGGAGGGATCGTCGCCGAGTACGTGCTCGACGCCGAACCCGTCGACGAGCTGGGGCGCGCCGATGCACGCTTCTGGCAGCGTGAACGGTCGGGCCCGCGGTCGAGCTCGAGCGCGCCGCGGCGGCAACGGCGCCCCCGGTCTTGACGGCGGTCTGCTGGAAGATCGGTGTGCGCAGCTGAACCGCGAGCCTCGCGCGGCCGTAGTCAGGGCGTGGGGTCCAGCGCGGTCGGCAGGCGGAGCGCGTCCGGGGAGCGGCCGTCGCCGCGCGCCCGAGCACCGCGCCGCGCGCGTGTAGTGGTGGTCGGTGCGGGGCTCGGCGGTCTTGCGGTCGCGCTCCGCTTGCAAAGTGCAGGCTGCGAGGTGACCGTCGTCGAACGCCTCGACCGGCCTGGTGGGCGCGCCGGGGTGGCACGCGCTGGGGCTTATCGCTGGGACACCGGACCGACGCTTGTGACGATGCCCGAGCTGGTGCGCGAGACGCTCGCTGCCGGGGGTGTCGATCCCGACGCGCTCGGGATGCTCCCAGTCGACCCGATCTACACGATCGAGTGGGCCGACGGCGCCCGCCTGTCGTTCCCTCGGGGCCGCGAGAACCTACTCGCCGAGGTCGAGCGCAGCTGGCCGGCGGAGGTCGCCGGGGTCGCGCGCTTGCTCGACAAGCTCGAGCCGCTCTACCGCCTCTTGCTAGAAGTCGCCGACCGTCCGTTCGCAAGCGTCTTCGACCAGCTCGCGCTGGTGCCGCGCCTCGCGCGGCATGCCGGCCTCGTCCCGCTCTGGTCGCTGGTCGCGAAGCACGTGAGGGATCGGCACTTGCGCGACGCTCTCGCCTTCCATCCGCTGTTCATCGGCGGCGACCCGTTTCGCGTGCCGGCGGTGTACGGCGGGCTCGTGCCGCTGCAGCTCGAGAGCGGCGGCTGGTACCCCGACGGTGGCGTGTGGAGCCTCGTCGGCACGCTCGCCGCACCGCTCGAGATCGAGTTCGGCGCGCGCTGCGCGCGGATCGTGCGCGCGTCGAGCGGGGCGGTGCGCGCGGTCGAGCTCGACGGCGGCGGCCGCATAGCTTGTGACGCGGTCGTCTGGAACGGCGATCCCTACGCGGTCGAGCGCGCTCTAGGTCGGCGTCGCGAGCGGCGCGGACGCAGTCGTCTGGCGCGTCCGTCGATGTCGTGCCTGCTGTTCTACTTCGGTTTCGCGCGGCGTCTACCGAGGCTTGCTCACCACCACCTCTGGGTCGGCGGCGAGTTGCGACCGTTCGTCAGTTGGGCCACGGCCAGGCAGAGCGCCAGGCGCCCCCGTAGCGATCGCGGGCGTCGCCGCCCGTCGCCCGCGATCGCGATGTACGTGCACGCGCCAGCGCGCAGCGACCCCTCGGTAGCGCCGCCCGGCGGCGACGCGCTGGCTGTCCTGGTGCCGGTACCGAACCTCGGAGCGGCCGCCAGGTTCGGTTACAGCATCGGCGAGCTGCGCGAGCAGGTGCTCGCGGCGCTCGAGCGGATCAGCGGGCTGTCGGACCTGCGGGAGTGGCTCGAGGTCGAGGAGGTTTTCACGCCGTTCGACTTCCGCGACCGCTACGACGCGTACGCCGGGAACGCCTTCGCACTCGAGCCGACGCTTTTCGGTTCCGGATGGTTTCGTCGCCATAACCGAGACCGGCGGGTGCCCGGTCTGTACCACGTCGGTGCGGGGGCGCATCCCGGCGCGGGGATTCCAGGTGTCCTCCTCGGTGCGCGGCTGACCGCTCGCTTGCTGACAGCGGACCTAAGGCAACGCGGTCTTCTGGGCCCGACGGGCGCTGGGAAGAACGCTGCCGAGGGAGCGAGACGGTGACCCGTTCGCACCCCCTGACCGTGAGCGAAGATGTCGCACGGCCGCCGGTCACGCGGCGCGATCGCACCTCGCGGACGATCGCACGCCCGCCGCAAGCGGCCCCCGCGCACCAGCCGCAGGCAGCGCCCGTGCCTCGGCCGACACGCCCGCCGGGTGACGGCATCACGAAGGCGGCGCTTGTGCGCGTGGCGCGCGCCACGATCGCGCGAGCGTCGCGCACGTTCGCTCTCGGCGCGAGGTTGCTGCCGCAGCCGGAGCGTGACCTGGTGCGCCTCCTCTACTTCGCATTGCGCACCCTCGACGATCTCGTCGACGAGCGCGACCCGACAGCCGCCGAGCGCCTCGCGCAGGCCAGAGCGTGGCTAGCAGGTGCCGCTCCCTCCACACCCGAGACGCATGCTCTCGCGGTCGTGGCGGCGGAGCGACCGCTGCCGAGAGCGGCGCTCGCGATGTTCCTCGACGGCCTGGAGTACGACCTCGCTGGTGCCGCTCCGAGCAACGACGCCGACCTCGACCTCTACTGCCTGAGGGTTGCCGGCTCGGTGGGGATCCTCGTGGCGGCGATCCTCGGCGCACCGGCGCACGCGCGCGCCCGGGCCGCCGCGCTCGGATCGGCTCTGCAGCTCGTGAACATCGCCCGCGATCTCGACGAGGACCTGGCCGCCGGACGCGACTACCTCGGTTGCGGTCGCCGCGCGCCGGCCGGTCGGAAGGCAAGCTCGCCACGCAGAAGCGTGCTGGCGCCGCCCCTCGAGCGCGCGCGAGCGCTCTTCGCTATCGGCTACGACGGCATCCCTGCATTGCGCCGCGGGCGTTTCGGTGTCGCTGTCGCGGCTCTCGCGTACCTGGCGATCGCCGACGCGATCGAGCGACGCGACTACGCGCCAGGACGGGCTCGCACTTCGCTGCTCACGAAGGGAACATGCATCGCCCGCGCGGCGTTCGACCTCGCTTTGGGCCGCCTCTCGCCGCTGCGTCGCAGGTCGCGCCGCGCCGCGTGGCCGTACTAACGCCGCGGTAGCTGCACGACCGCGACGTGTCCGCCGTGGTCGGACGGCCACAGGCCGCTGCGCGAACGGTTGCGCGGATCGGTGCCGACCACAACTTGGGCGAGCACGCGCATCCGCGGCTTGACGAGGATGTGGTCGATGTGATGGTCGAAAGCGGCGGGCGTCGGGTCGCTCAAATCCTCGCGCGCCAGGCAGCACGAGTTAGCGGGCTTCGACCGGTGGCGCAACACCCAGGTGTCGCGCAGCCCGAAGCTCTGGAGAACGCGGTACGCGCCCGGATTTTCGCCACGGGGATCGGAGTTGAGGTCGCCGACCACGATCAGCGGCAGCGGTGTTCGCAGCGGCCCGCCCCGGGCAACTAGCTCCTGGGCCTGCGCGACGCGCGTCTGGTCGAGGAAAGCCTCGAGGTGCGTGTTCACGACGCGCACCCGCTGGCGGCCGAGCGCGAGGTCGACGCCGGCGTATCCGCGGAGCGCCGTGAAAGTTCCGACCACGGTCGGCACCACGAGCCGCGCCTTGTAGTTGCGACCGAACTTGCGCACCACGCGCAGCCCGGTGCGGCGGCGCACGAGCACCACGTCGCGCATCGTCAGGCGCACGTCGTAACCGAGCGAGGTGGGAGCTTCGATGTCGGCTTCGCGCTGGACAGCGGCTACCCGGTAGCGCAGCTTGGCACGCGCTAGCTCGCGCAACAACAGCGCCAAATAGTCGTAGACGACGGTTCGCGCCGGTGTCGCCGAGCCGTCCTTGACCCCTGTGGGGCCACGTCGCCAGAGGGCCACCTCTTGGAGCCCGATCACGTCGGGACGGTGGCGGCGCACCTCACGCGCTAACAGCCGTGCCCGCGTCGGGAAATCGGTGCGGCGAACGACGTTCCAAAGCTCGGTCGCCTTCGCCTCGAACTCCTCGCGTGTGCGCGCTGGGATCGGTTTCGCGATATCGCCGCCGAGGTAGATGTTGCGGGTCATCACCGAGAGCGTCGCGGCGCGCTGCGAGGTGCGAGCGGCGTCAGCTGCGCCGCTCGCCACTCCGGCAGCGGCAGCGAGCGCCACGGCAATGGCGACGGTCGTCTTGCGAAGTCCGCCGCCGCGAACGCGACGGCGACCGGTGTGTACCCGCAACGATCCCTCCCTGGCGATCCGCACGACTCCGTCCCGAAAACGGCGGCTGTCGTTTCCAGCCTAACCGCTCGCGTCGCGCGCGAGAGAGATTTAGGTGGTTAGCTGGCCAGCGCGCGCTCGACGATCGCCGCGCTGTCGATGTTGGCTGGCAACGTGCCGAAGACGCGTCCCCGCTCGGTGCCGAGCCGCCCGGCACAGAACGCGTCCGCGACCGGCGCGGGCGCGTGGCGAACGAGCAGCGCGGCTTGGAACGCCAAAGCGAGATCCTCGACCGTGCGACGCGCAGCCCACTGCGGGTCGATCTTGCCGGCCGCGAGCTCGGCGAGCTGCGCGCGCACGCGCGTGAGGTGATCGTCGAGGTGGCGGTCGGCGCCACGGGCGATCTCGCACTCGGCGAGGAACGCTTCGACACCGTCGGGTTCCTTCGCCATGGCGCGCAGCACGTCGAGGGCGGCGACGTTGCCCGATCCCTCCCAGATCGAGTTGATCGGCGCGTCGCGGTAGAGGCGCGGCATCGCCGACTCCTCGACGTAGCCGTTGCCGCCCAGGCACTCGAGCGCTTCTGCGGCGTGGATCGGCGCGCGCTTGCAGATCCAGTACTTCATCACGGCAGTCGCGAAGCGCCGCAGGGGCGCGTCGTCCTCGTCGTAGGCGCGGGCGACGCGCAGCGTCGCGACCGTCGCTGCCTCGGACTCGATCGCGAGATCGGCGAGGACGTTCTGCATCGCCGGCCACTCGACCAACCGCCGCCCGAACGTCGCGCGGTGACGGGCGTGGTGAACCGCTTCGACCAGCCCGAAACGCATCGCACCCGCCGATCCGATCATGCAGTCGAGGCGCGTGTGGTTGACCATGCGGATGATCGTTTTCACGCCCTCGCCCTCGGGACCGAGCAGGCGCGCCCGCACGCCCCAGTACTCGACCTCGGCTGACGGCAGCGAGCGGGTGCCGAGCTTGTCCTTGAGCCGAACGAGGCGGAAGCCCGGGTCGCTCGACTCGAAGACGAAGCACGAAAGCCCGCGATCGGTGTGCGCGAGGGTGAGGAAGATGTCGCACGGCGGATAGGAGCAAAACCACTTGTGGCCCCACAGCTCCCACCAGCCGTCGCCGATCGGCTCGGCGCGCGTGGTGTTGGCGCGCACGTCGGAGCCGCCCTGCTTTTCGGTCATAGCCATACCGCAGAGCGCACCGCGTTCGTAGTCGCAGGCGGTGAGGAGCGGTTCCCACTGTGCGGCCAGATCGCGATCGACACGCAGTGCCGGCACCGCCGCGTAGGTCATCGACACCGGGCACATCACCCCTGAGCTCACCTGGGTCCAGAGGAAAAACAGGGCCGCTCGCGCCACGTGCGCGCCCGGGCGCGGCTCGCGCCAGGGCATTCCCGCCATCCCGCGATCGATCGCCTCGCGCAGGAGCCAGTGCCAGGAGGGGTCGCATTCGACGCGGTCGACGCGGTGGCCGTAGCGGTCGTGGGTGACGAGCCGCGGCTCGTTGCGCTCGGCGCGTTCGGCGTGCTCCCACGCTTCGCGAGAGCCGGCGAGCGCGCCGCACTCGACGAGCGCCGCCTGCGCCCAGCTCGCGCCCTCCCGTTCGACCGCTGCGCGTAGCGCCTCGTCGGCGGTGTAGACGTTGTACGGCCGCAGCGGCGGCGGTTGGTTGCGAACCTCGTGCGTGTCCCGCTTGGGCGGTTGCATGCGGCCTTTCGATGGTGGTTCGCTAGCGGCTTGCGGCGCGCTAGCGACCGCGGTCGTCGTGTTGTTGGTCGTGTCCATCCCCTGTGCCCGTCCTGGCTGGTGTCAGTACCCGTCCTCGATGGTCTAAGTCTCTGCTCTTCGCGGCGCTCCGCGGTGGTCGTCGTCGGTGGCGGTCGCGCAGCGGCAGCGAGCGCACCCAGATCCCGACCAGCGCCGCGACGAGCGCCTCGCGCCCCGAAGCGCGCACCGTCTCGGCGGCAAGCGGCCCGACGAGCGCCTCGGCGATCGCGCCGACGAGCGCTGCCGCCATCACCTCGCAATCGTGCGGAGCGAGCTCGCCGCGCGCGACCCCTTCGCGCAGCACGCTGGCGATCACGTCGCGGTAGCCGCGGCGAAGCTCGAGCCGTGCTGCGTCCACCTCTGGCCCGGCAGGCTCGGCGATCAGCGCGTAGGCGAGACGCGGTGCCGCAAGCGCGCGCCGGGCGAAGGCCTCGCCGCACGCCGCGAGTCGCTCCGCGACCGGGGAGCTCGCGTGTGCGCGCGCGGTCTCGGCCATCACAGCGAGCTCGCGTTCCGAGGCTGTTCGAAAGACCTCTTCGAGCAGGTGCCCCTTGGACTGGAAGTGGCGGTAGACGCAGCCGACCGACACGCCCGCGCGCAGCGCGACGGCACGCACGCTCGCCGCGGCGAAGCCGCCTTCCCGCACCGCCGCGAGCGCCGCCGCGACGATGCGCGCACGTGTGCGCGCCGAGCGTGCCACGTCTTCTGCGGTACGCCTGTAGGCCACCGTCAATAAGTAGTGAACCATGGTTCACAGCTTGTTGCAAGGGGCGCGCGGCGGCGGTAGCTTCGGGCCGTGCGCGGCGCTCGCTCTTCGACCGCAGCGTCGGTTGGACCGTTCAGCGTTGCGGCTCTGCTCGTCGTCACCGTTTGCGCGGCACTGGCGCTTGCCGCCGCGGGGCGCGAGACGTCGCGAGCTACGGCCGCCGCGAGCGTCCGCTTCACCTCGGGTGTTGCGGCTGGCGAGCCACGGAGTGACCAAGTGACGCTCTGGACGCGCCTCGACCGAGCCGCACGGGTCGAGCTCGTCGTCGCGCGCGACCGCCGCCTGCGGCGTGCCCGGCGCACGCGCGTCGTGCGCACTAGCGCTGCCCACGACTTCACGGTCCGCGTGACGGTGCGCGGCCTCGCGCCGGGAACGCGCTACTGGTACCGCTTCCGCAGCGGGCGGGCGCGCAGCCCGCTCGGCACCTTCCGCACAGCGCCCGCCAGTCGCAAAAGCGTCACCGTGCGTTTCGCCTGGACGGGCGATTTCGACGCCACCCCCGCACCCGGGGCGCAGCGCCCCTACTGGAACGACTTCCGCATCTTCGCGGCGATGGCGCGCGAGCGCAACGACTTCAACATCCTGCTCGGCGACACGATCTACTCGGACAGCGAGGTACCCGGCGCCTTACGCCCGATCGCCCTTACGGTCGCAGCCAAGTGGGCCAAGTACCGCCGCAACCTCGAGCAGCGGCCGCTGCGCCAACTGCGTGCCAGCGCGGCGCTCTTCTCGCACTGGGACGACCACGAGTTCGTCAACGACTTCTCGCCGTTCGAGAGGGAGTTTTCGAACGGTGTGCGGATCGACGGCCGCACGCTCTACGAGCGCGGCGTGCGCGCCTTCCGCGACTACGCGCCGGTCGCGTATTCGCGGCGCCTCGGCATCTACCGGTCGGTGCGCTGGGGACGCAACCTCGAGCTTTTCTTCCTCGACGAGCGCTCCTTCCGTTCGTCCAAGGCCTCGGCGGGCTGGGTGTGCGACAACCCCATTACGGGCGAACCGGATCTCGCGCCCACAGCCCCTCCCGACAAGCGCGCGCTTTTCGCGGCGCTGGTTCCCTCGCTCGCCGCGCCGGTGGCGCAGCGCTGCCTCGAGACGATTCGCTCGCCGGCACGGACGATGCTCGGGCGTGCCCAGCGCGAGCGCTTCCTCAGCGATCTGCGCCGCTCGCGTGCGCGCTTCAAGGTCGTCGTCAACGAGGTGCCGATGCAGCAGTTCTACGCCCTCCCGTACGACCGTTGGGAGGGCTACGAGGCCGAGCGGCGCACGCTGGTGCGAGCGATCGCGCGCGTACCGGGCACGGTGGTCATCACCACCGACGTCCACGCGACGCTCGTCAACGATGTTCGCCTGCGAACCCTCGAGGCGGGCGGGTCGCAGCCCAGCGGAGTACTCGAGGTGACGGTCGGGCCGGCGGCAACGGCCAACTTCGGTCTCGAGATCGACACCGCGGTCGGCCGGTCGGGAGCAGGACGGCTGGTCGACGACGTCTTCTTCGAACCAGCACCGCCGGCTGGGGTGGGGATGCGCTGCTCGGTGATCGACCGCTTCTCCTACGGGCAGGTCACCGTGACAGGAAGGGAACTGCGGATCGTTCCCAAAGGCGAGGATGGCCGGCCGCTGCGCGAGGAGAGCGGGCGGCTTGCGGCCCGTTCGTCGTGCGCCGCTAGAAGCTGTTGCCGCTGCCGAGGGCGCTAACAGCCGCGGAACGAAGCTCCGCGCGCAACGTAACTGCCGGTTTACAATCGCTGGCGCCGACCGCCGCAAGATGAGCGCTTGCGCATTCACGGACGGCAGCGAAGGGCAGGGGGTGAAGCGTGAACCAGTTCGAGCGTCCGCGCGACGAGCGTGACGAGCGCTTGCTCTCGGAGCATCCGCAGGAGTACTTGCGCCGGCGCGAGTTTCTCGTTCGCACAGCCTTTGCCGCCGGTGTCGCCGCTTCGGCGGCGCTAACGCTGACGCCGAACCAGCTCGTCGCTGAGGCGGCCCGTCGCGAGCGGCGCAAAAGCCTGCCGTCGCCGCGCAACATGCCCGTCGACACGTTCGTCGTGCTGATGATGGAGAACCGCTCGTTCGACCACTATCTTGGCTGGCTTCCCTACGCCGACGGCCGGCAAGCGGGTTTGCGCTACCGCGACGACGACGGGCGGCTGGTTGCGACGCGACCGCTCGCGCCCGACTGGCAGGGGTGCGGGCATCCCGATCCCGATCACTCCTGGGAGGGCGGGCGCGTCCAGGTGAACGGCGGGCGCATGGACGGGTTCTTGCGCTCGGGGGAGAACGATGTCTTCGCGATCTCCTACTACCGCGAAGGCGACCTCGGATTCATCCACGACGCAGCCAAGACGTTCACCGTCTGCGATCGCTTCTTCTGCTCGCTGCTTGGGCCGACGTTCCCGAACCGCGAGTACATGCACGCAGCGCAGTCCTACGGACTCAAGGACAACAGCCTTCCACCGCAGGCCGGCTACCCGACTGGCTTCCCGTGGGAGACGACGATCTGGCACCAGCTCGCGCGGGCCGGCGTGTCGCACCGCTACTTCTACTGCGACGTCCCGGTCACGGCTCTGTGGGGAGCGCGCGGACTCGCGATCTCGGCGCCGATCAGCGAGTACTACGCGCGTTGCGCGACGGGGACGTTGCCGCACGTGTCGTTCGTCGACCCCAACTTCGGTGGGGCTGGAGCAGGCGCCGGGCTCGGCGTTTCGGGTGACGAGCACCCGCACGGCGACGTCCGCACTGGCCAAGCGTTCATGGCGGATGTCGTTCATGCCTTCATGTCTTCGCCCCAGTGGCGCCGCGGGGCGCTGTTCATCGTCTACGACGAGTGGGGCGGCTTCTTCGACCACGTGCCGCCGCCGCGCGTGCCGGACGCCCGTGCTTCACGCGATCCGATGGCGGATTTCGGACAGATGGGGATCCGCATTCCGGCGGTGATCGTCTCGCCGTGGGTGCGGCGGCGGCACGTTTCGCACACCGTCTTCGGCTTCGAATCGATCCTGCGGATGATCCGCTACCGCTTCCGGCTGCCCGCGCTGACGGTGCGCGACGCACGGGCTAACAACATCGCGACGGCGTTCGACTGGCAGCGCAAGCCGCGGGTCGACGTGCCACCGCTTCCCGATCCGCCGCACGTGGTGTCCCGCCCCTGTGCCATGTCGACGGCGCTCGCCGCGGGTGCCGAGCAGCGGCACCCGGTGATGAAGCTGGTGCGCTCGGGGTGGCTCGAGCGTGTCGGCTTCGACTACCGACCTGCTGCGTTCGACGAGATGTTCCGCGAGCCCAAGAAGCTTGCCGACCGGTTGCGCACGTCGACCTCGCGACGCTCGCAGGCGCCGTTACCCGACGCGGTCGGTCCCCTGCTCGCAGGAGGCAAGCGATGAGAGCGCGGCGCGTGGTTCAGCGCCGGTCGTCGCCCGGTGTCTCGCTTTTCGTCGCCGCTGTCGCAGCGGTGCTGTTCGCCGCGGGCCACGCTGCGATTGGCGTCGAGCCGGCACGCGCGAGCGAGCCCGTCGTGCCGTATCAGCTCGGCGGCGGCACGATCTTCGGCGCCCGCCCGACCGCGCTCGGCCTGCCGGTGGTGCCTGCCAGCGGCACTTTCGGGGCTGCTCCCGCGGAGTTCCTGCCGCGGCTGCGTGAGTACCACGACTCCGGTCAGTACGAGCGCGACATCGCGGCCGTCGCCCGCGCGGCGCGCGAGTACATCGCGTCACGGATGGCGGAGGCGGCTCGGCCGGTGCGCGTCGAACGCGTGTGCGCCACGGAGTTCCGACGGGCCACCCGTACCTACTACACGCGCGTGCGCACAGCGACGCGTGGCGGCGCGCGGGGGCGCACGGTGTACCGGAGGGTGCGCGAGCCGCTGTACCGGCGGGTGCGGACGTGCCGCCAGCGCCGGATCGAGCCGCGGCGCTTCAAAGGCAAGCCGACGCTGGTTCTCGATATCGACGAGACGAGCCTCTCGAACTACCGCTACCTCGCCGCTACCGGGTTCTCGCAGGTCGGTGTCGCTCAGGGTGCGGTGCTCGGGGGCGACGCGATCGCGCCTACCCTCGAGCTGTTCAACTTCGCCAAGCGGCTCGGCATGGCCGTGTTCTTCATCACCGGCACACCACCGCAACTGCGTCAGGTACGCGAAGACAACCTGCGTCGCGTCGGCTACCGCGATTGGGACGGCGCCTTCTACAAGCCGACCGACGCGCCCACGGCGCGCTTCAAGGCGGAAGCGCGCGCGACGCTGGAGCAACACGGATACGACGTCATCGCGAACGTCGGCGACCAGGAGTCCGACCTCGCCGGCGGCCACGCCGATCGGGCGTTCAAATACCCGAACCCGTTCTACTTCATCCCTAACTAGACACGGCGTGCCATCGGTGGGGTGCGCCGTGGCGCGAGCGGTGCCAGCCTGGTAGAAAGGGACACGCGGTCTCGTTCGCTCAACAGATAGAGGCATCGGTTGGCGAGCGCCCTCCCCGCAACGATCGCAACCGGCTCGTGTTCGCAGCAGGGATGCTTCTTTTCCACCCCCAGCCCCCGATTGCTTGCCCCCGCGGTCAGCGGCGCTCCCTCCGGGGCCGCGCGCCATGGTTGGTGGCGCTGACCGCGTCCCTCGTCTTGGCATCCGGCGCAGCGCCCGCGTCCGCCAAGCGCGCCGTTCCTGCCAATTTCATGGGCGTCTACTGGGGTAACCAAGCGGCCGAGGCGCCGCCGCCGATCCAGGACGCCCAGTGGCAGACGATGGCCGCGAGCGGCGTCGAGAGCGTGCGCACCGTTTTCAACTGGGCCGAGACTCAACCCCAGCGCAGTGAGGCACCGAACTGGAGCACGCTCGACGCGCTCGTCTCCCGTGCCGCGCGCACCGGTCTCGATCTGCTGCCGGTGGTTTTCGGCACACCGAGCTGGGCGCGGATCGCCAAGCGGCCGGCAGCACCTCCCCGCGACCCGGCCGACCTCGCGCGCTTCATGCGCCTCCTCGTCCAGCGCTACGGCCCCGAGGGTCAGTTTTGGCGCGACCACCCCGACCTGCCGCGGCGCCCGATTCGCGCCTGGCAGATCTGGAACGAGCCGCACGCGTGGTGGGGCTGGGACGTCTCGCGCAGCCGCAAGGAGCGCAAGTACCGCTTCCCCGCGCACTACGTGCGCGTGCTCCGCGCCGCCTACAAGGCGGTGAAGCAGGCGGACAAGGGGGCAAAGGTTGTTCTCGCCGGCTTGACCACCGACTCCTGGCGCTACCTCGAGCAGATCTACCGCGCCGGCGGACGCGGCAGCTTCGACGTTGTCGCCAGCCAGACCTTCACCGGCAAGACTTCGAACCTGTACAAGACCCTGCGGTACCTGCGCCGCGTGATGCGCAAGTACCACGACCAGCGCAAGGGGCTTTGGATCACCGAGACCTCGTGGCCTGCGGCCCTCGGGCGTGCGAAGTTCCCGCGCGGGCAGCGACCTTTTGCCACGACCGATGCGGGGATGGCGCGGAAGGTCAAGGATCTCTTCGCGATGGCGCGCAAAGCTGCGCGCGACAAGAACGTACGCCTGGGGCGCGTGTACTGGTACGAGTGGGCCAGCCCTTACGCGAGCAAGAACTGGATCTTCGACTACGGCGGCCTGCTCCGCATCGGGCCGGGCTGGAGCTTCCAACCGATGCCGGCGCTTGCCGCCTACCGCGCAGCTGCACGCTCGCTCACCGGCCGCTAGGCGTACACGCGCTCGCCCTCTGCGAGGCGTATGGGGCGGCTTCGCCCGTTCTTCTCGCAGCGCTCCACTACTTCCCGCGTCCCGACGTGTTAGACGTACGGACGAGCGGGGGCTCAGGGAAATCTTGCGCGTTCGCAGGACACGGAGGGTGCGCCGCGTGAGCGGCGCCTACCGCGCGGCGTCAACCGTGGTGTCTGCGCCATGGGTGGCGGTGTGTGCCTGCGCGGCCACGCTCCTAGCCCTCGCCATCGCGCTCGCCGTCGCGCCTGGCAGCACCCTCGCCGCGAAGCGGGCGGTGCCGCGCACCTTTTTCGGGATGTACTGGGGCGACGGGATCGAGCGTGCGACACCTCGCGTCCAAGACGCCGCCTGGAACCTGATGAGCCGCTCGGGGGTCGAGACCGCTCGTGTGCTCTTCAACTGGTCGTTGATGCAGCCTGAGCGCGCCGGTGCGATCGACTTCACGGCGACCGACGCGGTCATGGCGCGCGCAGCGCGCACCGGCATCGAGATCCTGCCCGTCGTCATGTATGCGCCTGCGTGGGCGCGCAGCAGCGGCGAGATCGCTGCCCCACCGCGCGACAACGAGGCATACGCAGCGTTCCTGCAGGCGCTGATAGCGCGGTACGGCCGCTTCGGATCTTTCTGGCGCGACCATCCGCAGCTGCCGCGGCGCCCGATCCGCTACTGGCAGATCTGGAACGAGCCGACGCTCACCTTTCAGTGGGCAGCCCCGCCCGGCTCCGAGTACGCCTTCCCGGGGGGGTATGTGCGCCTGTTGCGCGTAGCGCACCGAGCGGTGCGCTCCGCCGACTCGTGGGCGCGTGTGGTGCTGGCCGGTCTCACTTTCAAGGCGTGGGAGGATCTTGCCCGGCTCTACCGCGCAGGGGCGCGCGGGCTTTTCGACGTCGTCGCTGTGCAGACCTACACCGGCCGGCCCGAGAACCTCGTCCTCGCGTTGCGGAAAGTGCGCACAGTCATGGCGCGCCATGGCGACGGCAATCTCGCGCTGTGGGTGACCGAAACGGGCTGGCCGGCCGCGCGCGGGCGCGTGCCCGTGCCGAGCTACCAGCGTCCGTTCGTCACCGACGACCGTCGCGCGCCAGCGATCGTCGCTCGCGTTCACACCTTGCTCGCGCGCGCCGCCCGCGATCGCACGGTGCGCGTAGGGCGCGTCTACTGGTATTCGTGGGTGAGTCGCTTCAGCGATCCCGAGAACGTCTTCGACTACGCAGGCTTGCTGGCCTGGAACCCTCCAGCATCGTTCGTCCGCAAGCCGGTGTGGCGGGCTTACGTGCGTCTTGTTCGCAAGCTGACGGGCTGCGTACGCAACACCGATGGCAGCTGCCGTCGCGCGCGCACCGCTCGTCGCGGTCGCGCACGTAGCCGCTAGCGCGGGCGACCGTGCGCGGGTTTACGGGCCCGCGCAGACGGGCTCTCCGCCCCTGGCTTTGGGGGAGAGACGCCGCCACCGACCGTCGCCGGCGCTACGCGGCGATAGGCGGCCAGCAGAGCGAGGAAAACGACTGCATACGAGACGCTCGAAACGATCGCAGCCGCGGTCGTACCGCCTGCTGGCACGAACAGCGCGAGCCCGCCGACCATCACGATCGCCCCGACGCCATAACCGAACGTCGCGGTGAACGGCCTTCCAGCCCCTGCGAGCCCGGACGCGACCACCGAAGCGGCCGCGAACAGCACGGCGCCGGGAACGAGCAGGCGCAGCGGATCGATCGCCGCCCGAAACTGCGCGCCGTAGACGAGTCCCAAGAGCGGCTCGCCCGCGATCGCCAGAACCGCACCAAGCGCCCCGCACACCGCGATCGTGCCCAACGTTCCAATCAGGACCTTGCGTCGTGAACGCTCGGCGGTGTCACTCGCCGCCACGGGCAGGACGATGGCTGCGAACGTGCTCGCAAGCTGGTAGACGATCAGCGACACGTTCGTCGCGACCGAGTAGAGACCCACCGCTCCAGCGCTCGCGAAAGCTGGCAGCACCGCGACGTCGAGTCGGGCATTCACGCTCGCAGCGACTGTCGACCCCTGGGCGCGGACACCGAACCAGAGCGAGCGGCGGACAAGGCCGAGATCGGGACGAGCGATTCCCAACCGCCGCCCGCCGCGCGCGATCCCGAACGCAGCGACGATCGCCGTCGCGACGGCTAGCGACGCGAGCGCGCCCGCGACGGTGAAAGCGCCGAGGCTCCAAAGAAGGACATAGCCGAGCGCGGTCAAGGTCGGTTGGCCGAGTCGCACCAGGTTGAAACCCAAGTAGTCGTTGCGGGCGAGCAGCACGCCGTACGACAGCTCCAGCGCGACGATCAGCACGACCGCGAGCGCGAACCAGCGGCCGATTGCGACCGCGCTCGGCTCGCCCGCGAAAATCAGCGGCAACAGGAGCTCGGCACAAGCGACGCCGAGGAGGGCGAAAGGCGCGAGCGCGATCGCCCAACCGCCCAGCAGGCGCGCTGCGAGCGGCGGTTCGCGGACCGCGAAATAGGCGAGGCTTTGCGCCACGCCGGCGGCGAACACGAACCCGCACAGCTGCACCCCGGACGCGAGGGCCACGACGATGCCGCGACCTTCCGGTCCGAGCAGACGGGCGGTCATGACGCCCGTGACGAGGTTGGCCAGGAGGCCGCCAGCGGCGAACACGTAGGTGACGAAGCCGGCGCGTGCGAACTCTCCGCTCGTCAAGCGGCGGACTGTCGACCGCAGCGCCGGAGCGCTGCGCGCACGCCTGTCGGCACGGTCGTGTAGCTGCACGTGCGGTACGCCGAGGAAGTCGCTCGGGGGCTGGCAGAACCCTACGACCTGCCGCGGCTCCGCGCCCGGGTCTTGCGCTCTCGGGCCGGTCGACCATCGACGAAACGTCCACCACCGCCGTCGAGCCTGCGGGTGCCGTTCCGGAGCGCCGACTCCGAACGCGTGCAGGGGATGAGGCGTCCAGCGCGAGTCGTCCTTGCGCGCGGTCGCTGGCGATCCTGGCGCCTAGTGGCGGCGGCGACGATCGCCGCCGTTGCGATCGCTGCGGGGAAGGCGGGGATCGAGTCGACGGCCGGCGCCGCCAGTGCGCGCGCAGGCGATGATCGCCTCGCTGCCAGGGTGCCGGTGCCCGCCGCCGGCGCTGAGCGTTTTCTCGATTCGGTGGGAGTCGTCACCCACCTCGCCTACTTCGACACGACGTACGCGCGCTGGGCCGAACTCGTCGAGCGCCTACGCGAGCTCGGGGTGCGCCACCTACGCGACGAGGCGTACGCCAACCCATCCCCCTCTTGGGACGGCTGGAACGCCCGCTACCGTGCGGCCGTCGCCCGGGCACGGCGGGCTGGCATGCGCTTTCTCTTCATCCTCGGCAAGCCTGGCATGAACCCGGGCGGAGGTGCGCGCCAGCTGATCGCAGCGGTGGCGGGACCGCTGCGGGCTGCGACCGAAGCCGTCGAGGCGCCGAACGAGCTCGACCATTTCGACGGCACGCGCGGGTGGCAGAACCGCCTGTACCGCTACACGCTCGAACTCGCTCGCCGCAAGCGCGCCCACAACGTTCTGGCGCGAGTGCCGCTCGTCGGACCCTCCTTCGCTCGCTGGGAGTCGCCGTCGACCGTCGGCGCGCTCTCACGCCACATCGACATCTGCAACATCCATCCGTACCCGGGCGGCCGGGTGCCCACGCCGGCGCGGATCGCGCTCGAGATCGCCCGTATGCGGCCCGTGTGCGGTGGCGTGCGGCGGGTCTGGGCGACCGAGGCCGGATACCACAACGCGCTCGCTGCGCGTGGCGCGAGCCAGCCCGCGGTCAGCGAGGAGCAAGCGGCAGCGTTCCTTCCCGCTCTGCTGCTCGAGCACTTCCGCTCGGGCATCGAACGCACCTACATCTACGAGCTGGTCGACCAGCTGCCCGAGCCTGGCCGGCGCGACCCCGAGCTCCACTACGGCCTGTTGCGCTCCGACCTCAGTCGCAAGCCGGCGTTCGTAGCGGTCCGAAACCTGCTCCGCACGGTCGCGCGGGCGGCGAGAGCGCGCTCCCTCCCTGTGCGGAAGGCTGCGATCCGCGCCGATCCCGGCGTACGTGCTCTATTGATCGTCCCGCGCGGCCGCGGGCGATCGCTGCTGGCGTTGTGGCGCTCTGCGCCCTACTACCCACGCGCCGTGAGCACCGTGACCGTCCAGCTGCAAGGAGCGAGCGGGACGGCGAGCGTAGTCGATCCACGCGAGAGCACCACGGGCCGGCCGGTGGCGACCAGGGACGGTCGACTCGTTGTCGAGGTCGGGGACCACCCGCTGCTGGTGGTTGCCCCGGGTGCGGGCGGTTAAGGTGGGGCGTAAGCCCCCTGTCGCAGGCGTCACGCACCTCCTTGGCGCTGGTCGACCACGGCGTCCGTGCGAGTTCTCCTTGTCAACCACACGGCGCGTACGAGCGGTGCAGAGCGCGCTCTCCTCGACCTCGTCGAATGTCTTGGCGAGCGCTGCGAGCTGTTCGCCGCCGTGCCACCCGGTCGGCTCGCTGGTGCGCTGCGCGAGCGCGGCGTAGAGGTCGCGCCAATCGTGCCCTTCGAGGCGAGTCTGCGCTTCGACCCGGCGCGCACCCCGCTCGGGCTGCTGTCTCTGGCGCGCGCGCAGCTAGCGATCGCTGGCCAGGTCGGGCGTGTGCGTCCCGCTGTCGTCTTCGCTAACACACCACGCGCCGGCCTCATGGCGCTACTTGCGCGGCGCTTGCAAGGCGTCCCGCTCGTCGTGCGGGTGCACGACAACCTTCCCGCACGCGGCGCAGGACGGCTCGTCGCACGGCTGCTAGCCGGTGCGGTCGATGCTGTCAGCTGCGTCTCGCACGACACGCTCGCCCGCTTTAGGGAGGCTGCGGGCGGCCACGCGCGAGCCCAACTGGGGGCGATCCACAACGGCATCGACCTCGGCCGCTTCCGTCCCGATCCCGATGGGGCGGCGCGCGTGCGACGCGAACTGGAGCTCACTGCCGACGCCCCGCTGCTGGTCCAGGTCGCGCAGATAACTCCGTGGAAAGGCCAGGACATCGCTGTTCGCACGCTCGCCGGGCTGCGCGCACGCGGCATGCCAGCGACGCTGGCGCTAGTGGGCGACGTTGCGTTCTCGGGTGCCAGCGTTCGCTACGACAACCGCTCCTTCGCCCGCGAACTGCGTCGGCTCGCGTGCACGCTCGGTGTCGCCGATCACGTGCGCTTTGTCGGCGAACGCGCCGATGTGCCAGCCTGGCTGACGGCCGCCGATCTCGTTCTGGTCCCCTCCTGGTGCGAACCGTTCGGTCTGGTTACGGTGGAAAGCATGGCGTGCGCAACCCCGCCCCTCGTGTCGCGAGAAGGCGCCGGCCCCGAGCTCGTCGCCGACGGCGATAGCGGAGTCCTCCTGCCGCCCCGCGATCCGACCGCGTGGGTGGCTGCGGCCGAAACCCTTCTCCGCGATCGCGAGCTCCGGTTGCGCATCGGTGAGCGCGCCCGGGTGGCGGCCGAGCGCTTCGACCGGCGGCGCTACGCCGACGCGATCGGTCGCCTGCTTCGGGAGGTCGCTGCGCGGGAGGTGGGCACGTGAACTTCAGCGTCGTCGGCGACCAGCTGAGGGCGATGTCGCGACGGATCCACGAGTTCGGTGCAGCTCTTACCGACTCCTGGTCGGCGCTCGCCGGCAGCGTCTCCGAGCGGCGGTTCGTCGTCTTCGTGGTGCTGCCGCTCGCCGTCGCGCTCGCCGTCAGCGTTCCCCTGCTTCCCCAGTTGGGGCTGGCGGCGGCGCTGCTGGTCGCCGTGCTCGCGGTGTACATCGGCGACCGGCGCTGGGGGGTGGCGGTTCTGCTCGCGCTGTGGTTTGTCGTACCGGGTGTGCGTCGCGTGCTCGGCTACGTAACCGAGCAAGTCGCCAACGATCCGCTGTCGCTCCTTCCCTTCGCGGCAACCGCGGGCGCGGCGCTGGTCGAGCTGGCACGCGCCAGCGTTCCGCGCAGCGCACTTCTGGCGGCCGCCGCCGTCGCGGCCGGTTTCGCCTTCGGGCTGCCGCTCGGTTTCGCCGCGGCACCGCTGCCGGCGATGTTCGCTTTCGGCGCTTACGTTGCCGGGCTAGCCGGGGCGATCGTCATCGGCGGGACGCTCGGCCGCGACGGCGCCACACGGGTGCTCTTCCGCGCGATCGTCGTGCTGGCGCCGCTGCTCGCGCTGTACGCGCTATGGCAGCGCCTGTTTGGTCTTCCCGCATGGGATCAGGAGTGGCTCGACGTCAGCGATTTCTGGAGCGTCATCGTCGAGGGACAGGGCGCGCTGCGAGTTTTCTCGACAGCGAACAGTCCGGGGACGCTGGCGCCGCTGCTCGCTGCCGGCCTGCTCGCCGCGCTGGCTTTGCGGCGCCGGCCGGCGGTGGCGATTCCTCTCGCGCTTTTGTGTGGCCTGGCGCTCGGGCTCACCTACGTGCGCTCGGCCTGGATCGCGCTGGCGGCCGCGGCGCTCGTATACATCGTCGTCTCGCGCGGCCGTGTGCTGCCAGCGGTGGCGGCGTTCCTGGTGATCGCGGTCGCGACGGTGGCGGTGCTCGCACCGGTAGCGCCGGCGGCGCGCGAAGTTGTGCAGCGCGCACGGACGATCGCGCAAGCCTCGAGCGATCGTTCGGTGAACGAACGTCGTCAGCTCCTCGCCGAGCAGCTCCCCGCGTCACTCACGAGACCCCTCGGGCACGGCGTCGGTAGCGCTGGCGAACCTTCCCGCCTTCGCGGCGAGACGCCGCTGAGGGCGCCCGACAACGGCTATCTGTCGCTTCTGTACCAGCTCGGTCCGGCGGGTTTCCTGCTCGTGGCGATGGCTCTGTTCGCCGCAGTCGGCGCGGCTGTGCGCCTCGCCGTCGAGGCACCGGCGGAAGCGCGCGCCACGCCCATCGTGGCCGGTGCGCGCGCGACGCGAACCGGGCGGGACGCGAGCGCCAGCGACGTGCGTGAGCTCCGCACCTGGGCCCTTGCCCTCCTCGCCTTCTACGCCGTCCAGCTGACAGCGCAAGACACCTTCTACGGCGCTCACGGCGTCGTTCTCGGACTGCTCTGCGGCGCCGCTCTGGTCAGCGTGCCGGCGGGCGTAGACGCGAGCGCACGCCGCCCGGTCTCCTCGCACCGGCGCCTGCCACTGGCCGTGCGCGCGACGCTGCGGTAGCTTGAAGGCGAAGCTGTGAGGAGCTGGTCGGGCATGGTGGCGCCGGCCAGCGCAAGTCGACCTACCCCTAGCCCCCCGTGTACGCACAGATCGACAGTCCTTCCTGGTTCGAGGTGTTGAGACGGCGCTGGCCGTTGGTATTCGTCGTCGCGCTCGTCGTCGGGATCGCGGCGGCGATCTTCGCGCTCGCCGCGCGCGACCACTACGAGTCGACGGCGAAGCTGCTCTTCCGTCAGACGATCGGTCCCGAGCAGAACGCGTTCGGCTTGCTGCCGACAGCGCCGGACGTCAACAAGCTCGCGCGCGACTTCGAGCAGCTTGTGCGCTCGCGGGACGTCGCTGCGGCGGCGGCCGAAGAGCTCGGTCGCCGCGGCGTGACCGCGACGCCCGAGAGCGTGGCTCGCGACGTCAGCGTGACCGGCGGTCGCGACAGCGACGTCATCACGATCACCGCGCGGGCGGACACCGCCGAGGGCGCCGCTCTGCTCGCCAACGCTTACGCGCGCAGCGCACAACGGTTCGCCGGTGCTGCCGAGCGCCGGGCGGCGCGACGGCTGGCGCGGCTCGTGCGGGCCGAGTTGCGTAACGCGTCACGGCGCCGTTCGGCGGCGACGACGCAGCGGCTAGCTACCTACCTCGAGCGGCTCGAGTTCCTTGCCGCCGGCGACAACGCCACGCCGCGCTTGATCCAGCGCGGCTTCGTTCCCAGCGGGAAGGCGGGTGACCCGCTGCAAACGGTCGTTCTCGGCCTGATCTTCGGTGCGATCCTCGGCTCGGGTCTCGCGCTCGTGCGCGAGCAAACCGATAGGCGTTTGCGTCGCAGCGAGGACGTCGTGGCGGTGCTCGGCACGCCGGTGCTGACGACGGTGCCCGCTTCCCGCGAACTGCACCGTGGCGGGCCGCTCGGACTGCTCGCCCCCACCGTGGCCGAAGCTTTCCGTGTCCTCGACGCGAACCTGCGCTACGTCGATGGTCGTCCGATCGCCGCGCTCGCCGTCTGCTCGCAAGCCCGCGGCGAGGGTCGCAGCACCGTAGCCTGGAATCTGGCGCTCGCCGCCGCACGGTCCGGCTTGCGGGTGGCCCTCGTCGAGGGCGACATGCGACACCCGGTGCTCGCTCGCCGGCACGGTCTTCACGGCGTGCCCGGGCTGATGCAGGTGTTGCGCGGTGAGCGATCGCCGCTCGAGGTGCTGCAAGCCGTCACCCTGCCGAGCGACGTGGGTTCGGCCGAGCAGGCGGGCTCGCTGCACGTGCTCGTGGCCGGCGGCAACCCACCGGATCCGTGGAGCTTGCTGCAAGGGTCTGCGGCCGGGCCGATCCTCGACGTCCTGCGCGGCAGCCACGACCTCGTGGTGGTCGACACGCCGCCGCTCGGTCGCTTCCCCGACGCGCTCGCGCTGCTGCGCGCGCTCGACGGGGTGCTGGTCGTGGCGCGGATCGGCGAGACAAGAGTCGCCGATGCTGCCCGCCTCAAGGGGCAGCTCGAGGCACACCGGGTGCGAACGATCGGCGCGGTCGCCAACTGCGGCTCGATCGCCTCCGGCTACACGGTCCAGCCGATCGCTATCGCCGAGGCTGCGGAGCGGGCGGTGCCGTCGGAAGCGGTACGCGCGCCGTTGCGCGAGCACGCTCGCGGCGGCACCTCCGGGGATTGGTCGAATCACGCCTAGGCGATCGGGCACAGGCAGCGCCGCCCGAGGTCACCACTCCGCGCAAGCGGCCCGGTGTGTTCGCTTAGGCGGCTGAAGCGCGTGCGCGGGGAGCAGCGCGACCGCGATCGACTGGATCCTGACGCGCTGGGAGTCGAGCGAGCGGGAACGTGATCTAGCCGCGCCGCGGTTCCCGGCGTCCGTCTTTTTTGGTGCGAGTGGCGTCGAACGAGCGGTTTGCGACTAGCGGTGCTCGACTAGAAGTGCCGGACTAGCGGTGCCGAGCTAGCCAGTGGCGGTCTAGCCGCGCCTGGGCCTGTGATGCTCGCCGCTTTGCCGGCTCAGCACGTACGGCAGGGTGCGCGCGAGAATCTTGATGTCTTGCCAGAGCGACCAGCTCGCGCAGTAGCGATAGTCGATCGCCACCATCTCCTCGAGCGGCACCCTGCTCGAGCCGAGAATTTGCCACGGACCGGTGATCCCTGGCGCCACGACGTGTCGTGCGCGTTGCCACCCCTTGAAAAACCGGTCCTCTTCGGGGACGAGGGGGCGTGGTCCGACGAGGCTCATTTCGCCTCGCAAGACGTTCAAGAGCTGTGGCAGCTCGTCGAGCGAGTAGCAGCGCAGAAAGCGCCCAACCTTAGTTGTGCGGGGGTCATTTGCGATCTTGAAGAGTGGCTCGGCAGCCTGGTTGAGGTCCAGAAGGAGCGGCTTGAGACGGTCGGCGCCTTCGACCATCGTTCGGAACTTGAGCATTTGAAATGGGCGCCCTTCCCGGCCGATGCGGATCTGACGGAAGAAGACCGGGCCGCGCGATGTGAGTTTGATCGCGACGGCAATCACCAGCATCAGAGGAGCCAGCAAGAGCAGCAACAAACCCGCGACGGTAACGTCGAGGGCCCGTTTAGCGAGCAGGCCACCGCGTCCGGGCCCGAACTCGCGCAGAGCGATGAGTTCGATCCCGTCGAGTTCGTCTGCAACCGCCCCGACGCCGCTTGCAGCGGCCAGAGGCGCGAAAAGCTCCACGCGCACTCCGAGCGCATGGCAGTTGCGAACCACTTCTTCGGTCCGCGACAGACCGAGCGAGCGCGCGTCGACCAGAACTCGCTCGATATTCCATTCGGCGACGACGTCCGCAAGCTCGCTCACCTCGCCAAGCCAGCGGTCGTGTAGCACACGCTCATCGGTCGCAGGTCCAAGCCGTCCCAGCAGCACGAGCCGCGCCCGCTTGCTCGTACCGAGCTTGCGGCGCACAGCCGCAGACAAGGAGTCGGTACCGATCAAGAGCACGCGCTCTGGTGAGAGCGCACGGCCCATCGCCGCACGGGTGACGAACCGCGCGACGACGATCGCCAGTGCCAGGTTTGCCCAGAGGATGAAGAGCTCGCTTCCGTGCCAAGCACCGAGCCCTGCCGCGTAAACGACAAGAACGCTCACGGCCGCAGCAGCCACTACTTGCGGCACTTCGTCGAGCGTTGGATGGGAGACCACGAGCGGCTCGCGCTTATACAGCCCCAGTGCCTTCAGGCATAGGAGGACGAGCGGAACGATCGCGACCGCGCTGGTCGCACCGTCCCCGAAGAGCAGCGCTGTTATCGAAAGCGCACTGGCCGCCGCCAGGGCGTCGGCAAGGGAGAGCGACGCGCGCAAAGCGAGAGCCCGCCGCTCGACGGGCGCACGAAGCCGTCCGCTCGGAAGCGCTACATCTTCCGTTCCGGTCGGCGTTGCCGTGGGGGCACGGGTGCCGATCGCATCGGTCATAGGGGGCTAGCTCATTCGTAACGCACCGGCAGGGGCGATTCCACCCCTGTTGGCCGTTTTTTCGAGCGCGTGCAGCGTCGACGCTCGGCCCAGCGCCATCTGCCCTTTAGCGGCAGCGGCGGGCGTCAGAACGCTTCTTACACCCTTGGAAGTGTGCTGCGATCGCCGCGTAGGTCTTGAGGATCGGCAGCGGCTTGAACGACTCGCCGCGCATCTTCGTCAGACCCGAGTAGCGGAACAGCATCACCGTTGTGGGGCCGACCGAGTCGTAACCTGTACCCCACGTGTACCACTGCACGTGAGTTAGGCGCAGGCGCTTGCGCCACGCTGCTAGGCGGTAGAAGGCCGCGCGCATCCTTTGCGCTTGTCCCTTCGCTGTCACTTCCATGTAGAAGCGAGCTTGGCGCGGCACCTTGCCCTTGCCTGCCGGCCAGGTGATCTCGGTTACGAGCAGCGGTTTCCGCTTGTCGCCAGCCCCGTTCATGACCGAGCGGACACGACGCAAGATTTCGGTGGTCTGCCAGGCCGTGCGCGACACCGACTTCGGATCGTTGGTAAACGGATGAACGGCGATGGCGTCGAAGTATTTGCGGGCGCCTGCCTGGTAAAGGTCGCGCGCCGCTGTCCACGGGTTGTACGACTGGCCGTGGGCTACCAGCGAGCCGGCGACCACTTTGGCTCGGCGGTCGGCCCGCTTGATTGCCGGGTAGGCCAGCTTGAGCAGCCGTGTGTAGCCGCTGGCCCAACGCGCTGCCCGCCAGTGCCAAGGAGCTGTTTGCTCGTTCCACAGCTGCCAGTAGACGATCGGGTTGCGCGGCACCGAGCGGTTTTGGCTCCAGAACGATCCCTTGCTGCCGTAGCGGCGAACGAGCAGCTCCATCAGGGCCGCGAAGCGCGGCATGTGCGAGTCAGCCGGCGGGAAGCGACGGCACTCGGGATCGAGCGGCGCGCTCGACGCCCAGCAGGGAGTGCCGGAGATGTTGAGGATGATCTGCACCCGCGCTCGGCTGGCGCTGCGTACGAGTTTGTCGACGTCGTTCAGCACGTACACGCCTGGCTGCGGCTCGAGCGAGGCCCAGTCGAACGTCAGGCGTACCGACTCGACCCCCGACCAGGCCATAAGTGCGAACTGCTTGTTTAGAGTCGACTCGCGCACGGGGAACATCTCGGGCGGGACGACGGTGCCGAAAAAGCCGAACGGCACCTTTCGCTTGGCGGCGTGCGCCGGCAGCGCGCTGGCAAACACAGCCAGCACTGTCGCCGCTACGGCGGCAAGGTGCAGCAGCCACCGATGGCCGCGCTCCGCACGCGCTGTCGTTGACCACCGAACAGTCTGCGGCGAGGAATGCGCGTAGCGAGGAGCGCGGGGATGCGGTTGGCGTACGAGACTGAGGGGTGCGGTCTGAACTCGCGGGGCTGGGGGCATGTACCCGAACCTAACACGGCAACGGGCTCTGGAGAGCGGTGCAACTAATAGGCGCCGGCGCCACGGACGATGGCGGAAAACGTCCGTAGCAAGATCTGCAGGTCCTTCCGGAGCGTGTAGTTCTCGACATATTCGCGCTCGACTGCGAGGCGTTCCGCGAACGTCAGATCGCCACGCCCGTGGACCTGCATGGGCCCTGTCAGTCCCGGACGCATCAGCAGCCGGAAGCGCTCCGACTCCTTGTAGCGGTCGACGAGCCAGGTTTCCTCCGGGCGAGGACCGACCAGGCTCATGTCGCCACGCACGACGTTGATCAACTGCGGCAGCTCATCGATCGAGAGCCGCCGCAACCAGCGTCCGACGCGCGTTACGCGCGGGTCGTTGCGGATCTTGAACACCGGTTCGTCTAGTTCGTCGACGTCGATCAGCTCCTGCAGTCGTTCTTCGGCGTTGACGCACATGGTGCGGAACTTGAGCATCGTGAACGGCCGCCCGTTCTTGCCCGCGCGGCGCTGTCTGAACAGCACCGGCCCCGGCGAGTCGAGTTTGATGGCTACGGCGACAACCGCCATCAGCGGTGCGACGAGCAACAGCAACGCGCCGCCCACGGTCAAGTCGATGAGTCGCTTGAGCACCAAGGTCGACCGCGGGATCGGCCATGTCGCGTACTCGATCAGCGGCAGCTCAGCGACATGCGAGAGCTCGACCGCTGTGCCGAGCATTGTCGGCATCGGCGGAACCACGCTGAGCTTGCATCCCGACTGCCGGCAGGTGGCAACGACACGCGCGAGCGTTCCTTCGTCGATTTCCTGAGCGGCGATCACGATCCGCTCGATCTCGTACTTATTCACCAAGTGGGTGAGATCGTCGACGGTCAATCCGCTCGCGACCACGTGCTTGCTGTCGGCGCCATCGCGCTTCTCGCTGCCGGCAACTGCGCGCGCCTCGGCGATCGCAGGCGCCCCGGTGTCGCTGCGGGCGAACATCTCGGTGGCGGCGACGTGGCTCTCGCTGCCGTTGGTTCCGTTGCGATCCCAGAGCTCTCCGTCGCCGATCACCGACCGCACCTGGGCTACGACATCCACGTTGTGGTGGGGTTCCAGCGCCAGCTTGCGGCGGACGCTGCTAGCGAGTGGGCCGTCGCCGATCACGAGCGTCCGTTCGGCGCGCACTAGATGCCTCCACAGGGCGCGCGCTGCCGTTCGGGCGGGGAAGGCACCGCCCAGCGCCGCGAAGTACAACGCGAGCGCGCTCTCGACCCGGATCGTCTGCTCGGGAAGGCCACGCAACAGAAAGAGCGTCGCCGCCGCCGAGACCGTTACCCAGTGGAAGATGCGCGCCACTTCGTCGCTGGTGCGATGCCAGATCCGCGGATGGTCGCCGTCGTAGAGGCCCTCTAGCTTCGCCACGAGCGCCCAGAGCGGTGCAGTGGCGAGCGACCACAGGGGGTCCGTCGTACCTTCGATCAGCGTCGCTGTCGCAACCGCAACGAGGAAGACGGCCAAGTCGGCAGCAAAGAGCAGGACACGCCGCAGCGTGTCCTTGCGCGCCGACAGCGATTGGCGCGCATCCAGGCGGGTAGCGACCGGTAACTGTGGGGCACGGCCAGTCGCCCCCGCACGCGGAACTGTGGGGGCAGTTTCCACCGCGAGGTGTTTCTGAAACTAACGCACACACGCGGCTCGTGCCAGGCGACACGGACGTTTGTTCAACAGCGCTTGCCTGGCTGCGCGTTCACCCCGAGTGGTGGCGCTGCTAGGCGGGTAGCGCTAAGTTCGTCGTAGCGCAGTCGCGCTCTCAACCCTGGCCCCGATCCCGAGCGGAGCCCTTGTCCGATCATCCGCCAGTGCGCTCCCGTCTTGCGCTCGTCTTGCACGAGGGCGAGCTAGGAGGAGCGAACGTCGCGCTGGTGCGCTTGCTGCCTTGGTTGGTTCGGCGTTGGGACGTCGTTGCCTGGGTTCCCGGGGAGGGAGCTACTGCCGACGCCCTCGAGTCCCGAGGCGCGAGAGTGAAGCGGGTGGCGCGACCGTACGCGTTCAGCTTTCGCGCGCTGCTGTCGGCGCCGGGAGCGCTAGCCCGCATCCGCGGTGTTCCCCGCTACCGGCGATTGTGGCACCGTTGGGTGCAAACGCACGATCCCGACGTCGTTCTCTTCAACACTTTGCTGGTGACACCGGAGCTTGCCGACCTTCCGCGGGGCACTCGAGCACTGCGCGCGCTCTACGCCCACGAGCTAGTCGGGCGCGGCGTCAAGGCGCACGTGGCCCTTGCACTGGCGCGCCGCGCCGACCTCCACATCGCCCCCTCGCGCGCCGTCGCTGCGCGGTTGGCGCGTGCGGGCATATCGGCCCGTGTCGTCTATCCGGGAGTCGCTGCATCCGCTGTAGGAACATCGACATCGCCAGCGGCGAGCCAGCGCGACACTACTGCGAGTGCACTCGACGTCGACGCTGTGCGCGCACCGGAGTCACATGCGATCTCGGCTGTGGCGGAGCGACCACCTGTGGTCGGTTGCGTCGGGACCGTGTGCCCCATCAAGGGCACCGACCTTTACCTGGCAACGATCGATGAGCTGCGAAACAGGTTGCGGCGCCGGTTCGTGGCCCGTCTCGTGGGACGCCCGCCGCGCGGCCGCTGGCACCGGTGGGGTCTGCGCGTCCTGGCGCGCGCTGCTGCTGGGGCGGTGGAGTGCCGCGTGCCGCCGCCGGACGCCGACGACTCGTGGTCGCTGCGCGAGCTGGCCGACCTCGACGTGCTCGTCGTTCCCTCGCGTGTCGACGCCTGCCCGCTGGTTGTGCTCGAGGCGATGGCGTTGGGGGTACCGGTCGTCGCTTTCGACGTTGGCGGCATTCGCGAGCAGCTCGGCGGCGAGGGCGCTGGCGTGCTCGTTGCGCCCGGCAACGTTCGGGCACTCGCTAAGGCGGTGGCTGAGCTCATCGACTCGCCGCGGCGGCGCTACGAACTTGCGGCGCGGGCGCGCTCGCGGCAGCGGCGTCTGTTCAGCCTCGAGCGACAAGCGGAGGCGTTGTCCGCCCTCTTGGCGGGTGCGTGCGAGCGAAGCGCTCGCCCAGCGGCGCAGCGCGATTCGCGGCGGTCGATCGCAGCTGCATCGGATCCGCTCGTGACAGAGCGGACAGGAGTTCTTGAGCCGGCGGCCGACGAGCCTGTGCTCGGCCTCCCGACCGATTAGTGCGCCGCGGTTCGCGTCCCCGCTCAGCGGCGCGACGGATCCGCCGATGTGTCGCGTCCGCCCTACTTCTCGATCGTCTACTACTGGTCGATCTTCTCGCCGCTCGGAACTGGAAGTCGCTCGGCGAGCAACACGACCACAAGGAGCGCGACGAGTCCGATCGCTGCTGTCATTGCCATCGCTCCCAGCGGGCGTGTCAAGAGAAGGTACGAGTAACCAAGAACAAGCGTGCCGACGAGCAGCCGCTTGCGTCCGCTCGAGCGCACGAGCCGCCACCACCCCGCGCCGGCGACGGCCCCAAACGCTGCCAGGGCGACGAGCCCCCCGATCCAGCCGAAGTTCCAGTACATCTCACCAACGATCGTGAAAGGTGTGCCCGCCTTGCCGCTGGCACCGAGGAGCGCTGTCGAGAGCTCGAAGTCCAGCGGCAACGGCTTGTCGGGGTACAGGCGGCGAGGGAGGAACGCGAGCGGTGCCTCGGCGAGCGAGCGGCCGTGAAGGTGCGGGTGCTCCCGCGGCACCACGGCGGTCAGCGCGACCAGGTGGTCGAACTCGACGAAGTCGCGAGTGGCCGTCAGCAGCGGGCGGTCGGTTATGGCGAGCCGCGCCGCTTGCGCAAACGGAACTGTATGCGACAGCTCGCGCACGGTGCGCATCCAGGCGAACGCGGCGAGCAGGATCGTCGCTAGCGCTGCCAACGCCAGCGCTTGGCGGCGCGTCGGGCTACGCAGGGCGAGCAGCAAGGTGAGGCCGGCGGCGGCGGTCGCGAGCAGCTGCCCGCGCGTTTGCAGGGCGACGCTCGCCGCCAGCGCAACGGCAGCGAGTCCGGTGAGCAGAAGGAGCCGCTGGCGCGACGGGCGTTCCAAGAACGCCACGAGTGCCACCAGCGCAGCGGCCAGACAGAGCGCGTAGCCGAACACGTAGTGTCCACCCCCGAACTGGTTGAGGTGCAGGCGGCTGGGATCGTTCAAGAGCGCGTCGATGCCGCCGTTACGGAAGAAAAGGATCAGCCAGAGCACGGTGCCGGCAGCGGCCGCCCGTGTGAGCACGAAGCGCAACCGGCGGTCGTCGAACTCTTCGCTCGTTGGTAGCGCCGGTTGCTCAGCGAGGCCCGGGGTTCGCTGAAGACCATGCTTGCGCGCCCGTGTTTCCCACACGAGGGCGAATGCAAGGCCCAAGAGCGACATTCCGAGCGCTCCGGCAGCGGCGACACGACCTAAGTCGGCGAAGCGAAAACCGAGCCACACCAGTGGGAACGCACCGTCCCCGGGCCAGAGCGCTACCGCGGCTGGACGGATTCCGAAGATGAACAACTGCGCCAGCGCAACGAAGGTGAGCGGCGAGAGCGCGACGACGCGCAGTCCGAGCCGCAGTGCCCCCAGCGCGAACAGACAAACAGCGAGCAAGGCAGCCATCGCGCCCACGGCAACGACACCCCCAGCCCGACTCGGCGGGCGCAAGGCCGCGATCGCCAGGTAGCCGGCGGCGAAGGCGCCAACAGCGAGCAGCAGCGACTGGGAGCCACCGAGCGCGTGGCGACTTTCTTGCGTCCCCGCGGCCTCCGTGCTGGAACTCGCGCGCAAGACGTCTGGCTGGCCACTCGCGGCCGGTTGTGCACCTGGTCCCGCGCTCACCGAATCGCTGCACATCGTGCGTATGAAGAGGGCGTGTCGACTGCGACCACAGCGGTCTCGTCAGGCTGTGCGCGCCAGCTCCGTGTCCAACCCCAGACGTACGCCGCCTGGGAGCCGTTGGCGAGGACGAAGGTGCAGAGTGCTCCCGCGCCGACAGCGTCGCGACCGAAAGCTGGCTCGAGCAGTGCCGCCAGCGCGACGCCAGCGAGACAAGCGCTCCCAACACACGTGGCACCTACGCTTGCGCGCCTGCCGACCAGCAGGATCTCGCCTTGCGGCCCGGCCGCCGCATCGAGAAGGCGGGCGGCGATCAGCAGCGCGAGCGTTGTGCCCCACTCGGTGTAGGCGGCATCGAACAGCGACAGCAAGCGTTCGGCGAAGAGGGCGCCAACGAGACAAGGTGGCAAGGTGATGCCGACGCCGAAGAGTGACCCCCGAGCGAGGAGCCGGCGCGCCAATGAGCTGTTGCGCTGCGCTACGGAGCGGGCGAGGTCGGCGACCAGGGTCGCCACGACTGCCTGGTAACCCCAGCTGAAGACTCCCGCGACGCGCGTAGCCGCGAAGAGGCCGGCCATCGCTGCGCTGCTCAACCCGATGACGGCGCCGATCACCACCGGCAGCCAGACGAAGACCTCGGCGAATGTCGTGAGTACGGCGGCGCCAAGCTCGTCACGGCGCACCCGAGTTCGCGGTGTGCCGCGGGCGACAAGGGCTAGCAGCAGCTCGCTTCCTAGGGCGCGCCACGCGAGCGAGATTGCAGCGACAAGGGCGGCAAAGGCCGCAGCCGCTGTGGCGACGGCGAGCACCGTCCAAGAGCTGACTGTGGCGATAGCTATCAGGGCGACGACGGTTGGCGCCGCTGGCCAGAGCACGTTCTGCACCACGCCCGAGAGGTCTGCCCGACCGCGTGCCTTCAACACGCTCGCGGTGAACCCGGTGGTCGCCCAAAGCGCCGTGAGCGTTGCAGTCGCGGCGACGACCGGGGGCGTTAAAGGCAGTCCGAGCAGCGTGACGGTTGGCAGCAGCAACACGAGCCCGCAGCTTCCGCCAACCAGCAGGAGGGGCAAAAGCGAAGGTGGACGCTCGCCTGCAACATCAGCTTCGGCGAGCGCTCGCGCAGCGACTCCATCCGTACCGAAACGGACGACGACGCTAAGCAGCCACGCTGCCGTCCAAACCATAAAGAAGTGGCCGGCTTCGCTAGCGCCGAGGGCGCGGGTCACCGCCCACACGTGCAACAGGGCGAGCGCTCCGTTGGCAGCTCTCGTGCCGAGGTAGACGGTGCCCTGATGCAACAAACGGGGTGCCGCAGTAGCACGCTGAACGCCATCGGTGTTTTTCCCGCTGGCGATCAGTTTCACCGCTGCCCCCCTCGCACTCCGCTGCGGGCGGCGCCTTGCCGCTCGCTTTCGGACGCGCTTGTCGCGAGCGGGTCGAGCCCCGAGTGTTTGCGCAGCCAGGACGTCGCGTCGACATAGAGACGGTCGCCGCCACGAATTACGCGTAGGCCGATCAGCCCAAGGCGAAGCTCGGATACGGGCTGTCCGCGCCGTCGCGTCTCGAGTCGCAACACCACCCGGCGCCCGCCGGCGATCGGCTCTGACTCGACGACCGTCGGGCTGGTCGCGGCGAGCCAGTCGCCGAACTCCCCCTGCATCGCCAGGGCGAGGTTCAAAGCAGGCACCGAGCGTCGCGTCGATGGAACAAGGAGCTTGCGCACGCCTTCCACATCGCGTCGCCGAAGCGCCTGCCAAAAGACGAGCGCTTGGCGCTCGTAGGCGTTGCTGGCAGTGGACCACGGCTGGGATGCCGGCGGCGCGCCGCTGATCCACGCGAACAAACCGCCGATAGCTGCTGCCAGGGCCGCCAGCGCGATGCTCTTGCTGCGCAGACCGGGTGCGACTCGCTGCGGCACTTGCGCTGTAGCGGACGGTCGGGCGTCGACGGTCGTCATGGCAAGACGTTGGCTGGTACTTCGCTCGCTCGTATCGAGCCGCGTGCTCGCGTGATCAGCCACCGCCTCCGCCGCTTGCGCAGCTCGACGATCAAAGGCACACGCGGCGCCCAGCGGCGAGGCCCGAGGTAGCGCGCCTTACGGATCGGCTGGGCAACAACGATCTCGAGATCGATCGTGGCGCGGTTACCACGCACTCGTGCGCGCAGATCCCGCGGCAAACCGATCTTCGCGGCGTTACCACCGAGCCCAACGATCGCGTTGCGAGCGAGCGGGGTTTTGGCTGTTCGACCCAGGCGCCGCCAAGCGCCAGCAGCGTCGCCGAGCTGTAGGTCGCGCCAGAACTCGGCGAACGCCTGCTCGGGGCTGCCCGCTGGGTAGGAGCGAATCTGCTCACTGGTTACGGGTACGAGCGGCCAACCGCGGATAGCGACGAGCTCGCGAGCAAGCCCACGCTCGTCCTGGCCCGCGCTTGCCACCAGGCCTAACGAGGCGAGCGCGAGCACAAGACCGACGACTGCTAGCGCGCTTGGGCGAGACGTGGGGGGCACGCGGCGATGCTAACCATTGCGGGAGGGCGCTAGCGAACAGGTCCGCTACTGATCCTCGTGGCGATCAGGGCGGCCATCCGCTCACGGAAACGACCGGCGGAAAACTCCTCCGCCCGTCGGCGGAGCACGTTGGGGTCCCAGGATGCGCTCGCTGCTTCCCGCACAGCGCGGCGGATCGCCGCGGGCGTCGCCGGCGGGTTGATCAGCACGCCATCGACACCGTCGCGGACGATGTCAAGCGCGCCACCGCGCCGCAGGGCCACCACCGGTGTGCCGCTCGCGAGCGCTTCAACCATCGACATGCCGAAGTCTTCTTCGCCGACGTGGATGAAACCGCCCGCGGTTGCCAACAGCTCGACGAGTTCCTCGCGCTCGATCCATCCGCGCAGGGTGACGTTCGGGGGGAGCATGCGTCGCAGCTCCCCAGCCAGCGGCCCAATGCCCACCATCGTCAGGCGCAGGTCGGGTAGCTCGCGGAACGCTTCGGCCACTTCGAGCGGTCGTTTGTAGGGAACCAGTCGGTGCACCCACACGAAGTGGTCGCGCTCGCGCTCGGCGCGGACATGGAACTCGTCGACAGCTACAGGCGGCGGGATCACTACCGCGTCGCGTCCATAAAAGCGGCGGATGCGGGCGGCAACAGCTGTCGAGTTGGCCACGTACACATCTGGGCGTCGCGAAGCACGCAGATCCCAGCGGCGCAGCCAGCCCGCGGCAGCACGCAGCGCCAGTGCGGCCGGTCCGCGAACGCGTTCGCTGTCGGCGTCTGGCATCCAGACATAGCGCATCGGGGTGTGGCAGTAACAGACGTGAAGCGTTTCCACGGGTGTGCGCACACCGGCCGCACAAGCGTGCGACGAGCTCACGACGACGTCGTAGCTGGCGAGATCGAGCCGCTCGAAATAGATCGGCATGTAAGGCAACAGCCATCGCCAGCGGCCGGGGTTGTGACCGCGCTGACGCACGCCCGGCAGTCGCGCCAGGCGCGATTCGCGCACGATCGCCCTTGCGAGCGGAGCGGGAAGGAGCTCGCGCGCTGCGTGGAACGTGAAGACGTCGGGTTGTCGCGCAAACAGCGGGAGCAGCTCCCACACCGTGCGCTCGGCTCCGTGGAAGCCTTGGAACCAGTCGTGCACGATCGCCGCGCGCACCGGCAAAGGCTGTGGTTCGCCTGCTGCTTGCGGAGCGGAAGCTGCCGCTGCTGGTGCCGCTCTACTCTCAGCCACGGTGCACCACCGGCTGTTCGGCACCGCGCTGCCAGGTGTGGTGACGCTCGAGCGCGCGGCGGACGCCGAGCGGCTCGCGCAACGGCACATGACGGCGGTAAGGAGCCCCTGCTCGCCGGTAAGTGCGCCACTCGCGCAAAGCGTCGAAGCGGCCCTTGAGGGGAGCTAGCGTGCGCAGTGCGATCGCTGCGTAAGTCACATAGGCGCAGTCGTAGATGAGGATGCCGGGAAGGCTACGGAGAAGTTGGGCGCAAGTGGCGTTCTTGGCCAGCGTGCGTACGCGATTGCGGCCGACCAGGTAGAGCTTGCGCGGCGACCCGTGGCGGGCCGTTGCCGAGTGGTGGTGCAGCACGATTGCGCGGGGCTCGTAGACCGCCCGCCAACCGCCGGCGCGGGCGCGCCAGGCGAGGTCGGCGTCCTCGAAAAAGGCGAAGTAGGTGGCATCGAAGCCGCCTACCTCTTCGATCATCCTCCGCCGGTAAAGCGCAGCGCCGCCAGTGGCGCCGAACACCTCCGCGCTTGTGTTGACGAGCGGATCGTCGATCGAGGCGCCGACGAGCCTGTCTTCGGCGATACCGAGACGGTCCATCTCCATCCCTGCCGAGTTCACAATGCGCGGCCTGTCGGCGAAGCGCATCTGTGGTGCTACCGAACCTATGCGCGGGTCGCGCTCCCCCGCTTCGAGCATCAGCCGTAGGGCGTTGGAGGCAACGGTGGTGTCGTTGTTAAACACAGCGATCCACTCGCCTCGGGCCGCCTGGACCGCGACCGCCATGCCGCCGGCGAAACCCTCGTTGCGTTCGAGCCTGATCAGCTGAGCGTGTGGATAGCGCTCGGCCACCGCTTCCGCTGACCCGTCTTCGGAGCCATTGTCGACAACGATGAACTCGACCTCTCCGGGCACGTTGCGCGCAGCCAAGGTGAGCGAGTCGAGACACTTCTCGAGTAGGTCGCGGCGGTTGTAGCTGATTACGACTACAGAGATCAGGGGCTGTCCGGATTTCAAGGCGGCGGCTTTCGTGGTGGCGGTGGGCGCCGGGAACGGCCCCACTGTGACCTGACCAGACAGCGCTCGCGCGTGCTCGCCGAGCAAGCGATCAAGTACTTCGTCGGTCATCCGAGCGGCACGATCCCAACTGAACTGCCGTGCGCGTTCGAGACCGCGACGAACCAGCCGCGCGCGTAGCTCGTCATCGGTGACGACGCGCACGAGCGCTTCAGCTAGCTCGTCGGCACTGGTCGGGTCGACCAGAAGGGCAGCGTCCCCGCAGGTCTCGGGAAGGGCTGCAAGGTTCGAGCACACTACCGGAACGCCGCTGGCCATCGCTTCGAGAACTGGTATCCCAAAACCCTCGTAGAGCGACGGCAGAACGAAAGCCGTTGCTTCGGCGTAAAGCGCGGGCAGTTCGCGGTCGTCGATATATCCGAGAGCGCGGATCGGGGGGATCTCTCCCATACGCATGTAGTGGCGTCCGGAGCCAGCCGACACGAGTTCCACTCCCAACTTGCGCAGCTGCTCGGCCGCGAGGTCGAGGATTCCGAGGTTCTTGCGCGCGATGCGCGTTCCGACAACGAGGACGTAGGGGCGGTCGAGTCCGAAGCGCTGTCGTATCGCGGGGTTGCGCGCGTGCGGGCCGAAGCGTTCGTCAACACCGTTAGGTACGACGCTGATGCGCTCGGGGGGTACTGACAGCTCGCTAGCGACTTCGTCTTTCGAGAATTGCGAGGGTGTGATGATCTGCAACGCCCTCCGTGCGAGCAGCGGCAGCATCACGTGCTGGTAGGCGGAGTAGACAGGCGAATACCACCCTGGGTGGCGGAGCGGGGCGATGTCGTGGATGACCAGAACGTTGCGGCGTGAAGCGAGAGGCGCCAGATTGGCCGGGCAGTAGATCAGGTTGCGGCCGGAAACGAGCGGCAGATACGCCTGCTCCCACAAGTGGCCTCGGCGGTGCGCCCACTCCGGCGGAGGCTGCACGACGCGGTAGCGATCGGGTCGTAGTGCTGGTAGGCGTTTGGCCATTTCCGAGGCGACCCGCTCGACACCACCGACGTGCAGGCGGGCCGCTGCGCGAGCGTTAATAACCACCTGGCGGCCCGTTCGCGTGTCGGGGCGGGGGTCGGTCGCTCGTTTCGACTTGTGTTTCTGTGTGGCTGCGAACACCTTGCGCCCGTCTACCGGCGGTCTACTCCTGCCCGCTCGCTGCCGCGGCCGCCGTCTGGTAGCGACTGCGGTGACAGCGCTCTTCGGATCGCCTCGCAGTGTGCCCGCAGGTTCCTGCGATCGCGCTCGGTCGCTCGGCGTGCCAACGCGCGCGCGCTGAGGCGCAGGGCGTACGTGGCTAGCTCACACAAGTCGTCGAGCAGGAGAGCGGCGAGACCGAGCCGGCGGCGCACGACCTCGCGGCGGCGCACCGCCTTGAGGGCGGCCGCGTGCCCGCCGAAGGCCCTGTCGACGCTCGTTCCACCGGCGTGTGTGAGTGTCACGCTGGGCAGATACCAGATGTCGATCCGCCTCTGGCGGGCGCGTAAACAGAGGTCGAGGTCTTCGTAGAAGAGGAAGTCGTCGGCCACGAACGGACCTAGTTCGCGCAACAAGTCTGTGCTGGCGGCAAGACAGGCGGCGATCGCCCACCCCACGGTGCGAGGCTCGTTGGTGCGATAGGGCTCGATGCGCAAGCGCAAGAGGCGCGGCAACAGCGGTCGCGGAGCGATCGCCCCCAAAACGGCCGCCAGCGTCGCGGGTCGCGGATGAGCTGAATCTTGCACGCTGCCGTCGCCGTGCACGAGCCGCGGGACCGCCAAAGAGCGGTGTTCGTGGGCGAAGCGCACGAGCTCGACGAGGCTTGCATCGCGCAGTTCGCAGTCGGGGTTTAGGAGCACGGTGACGGCGGTGTCGACCTGCGCGATACCGGCATTACAAGCGGCGCCGAAACCGGCGCTAGCCGGCAGCTCGAGCACCGTGCAGCCATGTGCGCGGGCAGTCGCAGCGCTGCCATCGTGAGAGCCTGTGTCGACGACCACGATCGGCGGCTGGGGATCGAGAAAGCGCGCTACTGACTGCAACAGCCGCTCGAGCTCGCGCACCGAGTTGTGGGTGACTACGACGAGCGCGAAATCCGGTTCGTTGCCGTGGTGGCGCTGTGCAGAGCCCGCCGCTTGGCGATCGCTATGCACTTGACGGCCTGCGCTGTCGTCACGGCCGACGCTCTCTGTCGAGCTACGGGTGCCCATTGCCCTCAGTCACAACGCTCGCTCACGCTTTGGCCGCAGCCCGAAAGACGGCGGCAAGTTCGTTGGCCGCCCGCTGCCACGAGAGGCGTCCAGCAGCCTGTTGCGCTTGCTCCGCGAGTCGGTCGCGCAGGTCGCGGTCGCGTTCGAGCGCAAGCAGGCACTCCGCCAGCGCTTCGACGTCGCCGCTCGGAAAGCGCATCGCGGCGTCGCCGAGCGTTTCCCGGAACACGGAGATGTCGCTCACTACGGAAGGGGTGCCGCGGGTCGCCGCCTCTAGGGGCGGAAAACCAAATCCCTCCTCGCGCGAGGGGCAAGCGAGGCAGAGCGCGTGCTGGTAGAGCACGTCGAGGAGCGTGTCGTCGACGCGACCGAGAACCACGACGCCCTCGCCGTGGAGGGCGTCTCGCAAGGGGCCGTCGCCTGCAAACACAAGGTGCGCTGCAAGGCCCCACCGGCGAGCAAGCAGGTACGCGTCCCGCAACAGTGTGGGGCGCTTGCGCGGCTCGAGCGCGCCGACCGCGAGGACGTAGCCGCGCGATCGCAGGCCGGCGGGCAGGCTCGGAGCGGTGCCAGACACCGAGGATCGTGACGGCGAGCCAGATGAACGTCCTGGTCCTGGTCGCACGAGGCGCACGCGTTGCGCCGGAACACGCCAGCGCTCGACCACCATCCGCGCTGTGTGCGCTGAAGGAACGACGACGAAGGCGGCGCGGCGCGCCAGGCGTGCGGGCTGGGCGAGGCGGTGCCAGAAGCGCTCGTAGCGCGTGAAGTCGCGCGGCTCCGTTTCGAAGGTCAGATCGTGGACAGTGAGAACGAGGCGGGCGTGCGGATCGAGCGCCACGGGCGCGACGGCTGGTAGCCACACAACATCAGGACGTCCAAGGACGCGGTCAAGACGAGGGCGGCGCAGGACTGTCGCGGCGCCGAACAGCACGCGCGAAGGGATCCGTGTCGCAACGACCTCTACGCCCCTAGGAAGCACTCGGTCGGGCTCGCCGAAGGTGAGAAGGCGCAACCGAAGGTCGTCGTAGCACTGATCGCTCGTGAGTGCTGAGAGGAAGTGCGTGAGGTAGCGCGCCACCCCGCGAGCCGGTGATCCGCGCCGCAGGCTACGCCCGTCGATTCCGACGACCACCTACGTGCGGCGCTCAGGTGGCGCGCCGCGCACGTACGGCGCGGAAGATCAGGTAGCCGAGGGCCAGGACAACAACGCCGCCAACGATGAAGGGGAGAGCGGGCGTTTCGGTGTCGGCGAGCTGTGCGCTACCAGTACTCGCGGTTCGCGTGCGCTGTGGACCACTGCTTGCGCTGGCGTGGGCACGTTGCCGTTGCTTCCGGCTAGCGCGCCTCGTTGTTTTTTTCGCGCGATCGGACGTCCTCCGTGCGCTGCTCGACGCTCGGTCACCACCGGCGGAGGGAGATGAGGAGCCGCTTGCCCCCGCGCTACCAACCGCCACGCTCGATCCCGCCGAACCGGACCAACTCGACGACGCCGACCCGCCACTGCCGCTTGCCGGCCGTGAACTCGAGCCGGAACCGGCCGACGTTCGGCGCGAAGAGGACGAGGACTTGCGGCCCGAGTGCGACTTCTTGGTTGTTGTGCGCGGCCGCCCGCGGGTTGTGGTTGTGGGCTCTTGCTGGAACGGGTCGGCGTACTGTTCGTCGCCAGCGCTTTGTGCTTCTGCTGGGGCAGCGGGTGTGGCGGCAACGCCCATGCTCCCCACGAGTAGCGCGGTGGCGACCACGGCCAGCCCGCGCTGTAGCCGGTGCTTGCCGCGCGGGCATGACCGGCTTGGCGCGGGAGTGTGGCCGGTCTGCGACGGCGATTGGCACGGGGGCGGTGTGGCGTCGCACAGGGGCACAAAGCTATTCGTAGCACATAGGCGCGCATCACGAGAGAGGCTCGAAAGCGATGGCGCCGTGTTCACTAGCACCTTTCTCCCGTCGAGCTTGCTCCACGGACTCGTGCGGTGGTGGCGGTACGGGGCGAGCTGTTGCCTGGCGACAGCGGCACGGTGCGCGACGCCCCGCCGATCGGTGTCCGGTCGTGTCCGGGCCGGGCTTTCTCGGCCCACGCGAGTACTGCTGCACTGGCGAGCACGGCAGGCATCGTCGCTGCCGGTAGCTCCCAGTCCCAGTCGACACCTGCGTGTACCAGCCACGCTGAGATGACCGCTGCCGGCCCCACCGCGGCGGCTGGGTAGCAGCGAAGAGCGCCCATTGCACCGGCAACGACAGCGCCGAGAAACGCGACAAGGGCGGCGAGCCCTACCACGCCGAGCTCGGCGAGCGTTTCGAGGTAGAGCGAGTGGGCATCGGTGGCACGATCGGGGCGGTTGGGGCGCGCCCGCCAGGCAACCGCAAAGCTGCCGGCGCCTTCGCCCCGCAGGGGCTCGCGCCGAGCCATCTCAACAGCTATCTCCCAGTACGCGTAGCGGTTCGTGTCGATCGAGCGCAGGCGCTCGGGAGTTGCGCCGCGCACCGGCGACTCTGCGGCGGGGCGGATGTCCGACGCCGCGACGGCGGCGATCCCGCCGGCGAGGGCGACGACCGCGGCCGACAGCACAATGGCAGCGCGCCGAACGGGCACGCTTTGGGCGCTTCCCCCAGCGGAGCGGCTCGGCGCAGCTACGAGCAGCGCGCACAGGGCTCCGAGCGCCAGCAGGACGAAGAGCATTTCGTGGCCCTCGCTCGGATTGCCGGTTACGCCGACGTCGAGCGAGCGCACCGTTGGCAGGCGGTTCGCGACCACTGCAGCGAGCACACTCGCACCGCCGCCGGCGACGAGCGCGGCAAGCTGCGCGCGAATGTGAGGGGCGAGCGCAGTGAGAACGACGATCCCCGCGGCCGCTGCTACGAGCCCGGCGCGGGAGAAGGTGAGGTACAGCGTCAGTCCCCATGCTGGCAGCGTTGCTCCTGCTAGTGCGCGCACAAGCCGCGAGCGCGTCACGTCACCGGCTATGCGTGCCGCAACGAGCCACGCCCACGCGGCGACGAGTCCCATACCGTTCCAGTACGTGAGTGGCTGCTCGAGACGGCCAGCAGCCGTCTGGCTGCGGTCGAGCTCGACAAGGTCGGGAACGAGCCGTTCGCTCAACCCGACAGCGCAGATCGTGCCGAGGCCAACGAGGAGTATCGGCTCGAACCAGACACGCGCCGTGCGCGAGCGCAAGCCAACGAGCGCGAGCGCAAGCAACCCGAGGTAGAGCACGGCGCGCTGGGCGTCGTCCTCGACTCTGCCGGCGATCGGGGCCCAAGCCAGCGACAGGAGCGTCCATCCCGAAAGTGCGGCAAGGCCAGCTACCGCAAGCACTTGCGCGCGTGTGCGCGGCCAGGGGCGCTCGGCGACGGCAAACGCGAGCGCGAGTGCTGCCCAAACCACAGCGCCCGCCACGAGGCGCGGTCGATCGAAAAAACCACCCGCGTAGAAGGCCGGGACGAACGAGCAGGCGACAGCTACGGTCGCGGCAAGTGCAGTCGCAAAAACGCTCGCGATGCGCGGCACGGGAGCAGCCTATTGGCTTGGGCCTGCGCTTTCGAGGAGAACGCGGCTCGCTCGCCGTGGTGTGGCGCGGACGACGTTACGTGAACCTAGAACGAGCTTTTGTCGATCGCGAGATCGCGCTTAGACTCGCGCGGATGACAGTGCGTACTCGCGTTGGATCGGCGGCCAAGGGGTTGTCGGTGCGTTCTCGAGCGCGCGTCCTTGGTGCCGCCATCGGGCGCGTAGTAGCCGTGCTTGCAGCGCTCGCTGTGATGTCGTTGTTCGTGTTGGGCTCTGTTGCATCCCGTGCGGGCGAGGAGGCCGAGCGAACGGTCGAGAGGATCACGCGCGACGAGGTTGACCCGACTCCGGGCGTTGTCCGGCCGGCAATCGAAGACGCGCGACAGGCCGCTCGTTTCTCACTCGACCGGCAAGCCGACATGACGCTGGCCTCGCTCCTGCTGTTTAGCGGTGACTTGGACGGCTCGTGGCGCCAGCTGCGCGAGGTCGTGCGGGAAGAACCCAGGAATGCCGACGCCGTCTACGCGCTGCTCTTCGTGTCCCGTGCGGTCGATCGCGCAAGCGTTCCGAAGCTTCTGCAGAGACTGCGCCAGCTCGACCCCTACGCCTGGCGCATAGCCCGCGCCCAAGCCCCGTGACGGCCGTCGATAGGAAACCCCCTGCCGCGTTCGAGGCCGGCCTCGACTACCCCCTACCGACGACGGTAGCCGTCGGCGGCGGCACGGCTGTTTTCGTCTGTGGCTGGTGCTTTTCGCGCCACAGTCCGATTCGCTGCGCCTGGCTTGAAGTCGACGGCGAAAGGCAGGAGCTCTTGGCGTTTCGCGCGCCTCGCCGCGACGTCCTCGAGCAGAACCCCAGCGAGCCCCACGCCTACCGCAGCGGCTTTTGGGGGATCGCTCGCATCCGTCACCGTTCAGACCTCGACCAAGTCGAGCTCGCAGTGGCGGCAGAGCTCGTCGACGGCCGAACGGTCCGGCGCGTGCTTGCGACCGTGAGCGTCGACCGGCCCTGTATTGAGCCGGCTGCTTTCCCTTCCCCACACGCGGATGGCCGGCAACCGTTGGTGGCAATCGCGATGGCCACCTACGAACCTGACCGCGAGCTCTTTCGCGCCCAGATCGAATCGATCAGAGCCCAGACGCATCGGCACTGGATCTGCGTGATCAGCGACGACCGCTCGTCCCCGGCGGGTCTGCAGACGATCCGCGAAGTGATTGGTGACGACCCGCGTTTCGTCGTCAGTGTTGCCCCCGAGCGGTTGCGCTTTTACCGCAACTTCGAACGCGCGCTTCAGCTTGTTCCGTCGCACGCCGATTTCGTCGCTCTCGCCGACCAGGACGATCGCTGGCGCCCCGACAAACTCGAGCGCCTACTCGGTGCGATCGGGAGTTGCGACCTCGTCTACAGCGATCAACGGATCGTCGACAGGTCGGGCGAGGAGATCGCTCCCACATACTGGAACGTGCGCAGTAACGACCATGAAGATGTCGCGTCTCTCCTCTTTGCGAACTGCGTGACCGGTGCCGCTTCGCTGTTGCGCCGCGACCTTCTCGACGTGGCCTTGCCGTTCCCGCCCCGCCAATTCGCCAACTTCCACGACCACTGGCTGGCGCTCGTGGCACGCCTGCGGCGCGGTGTGGCCTATGTTCCCGACGCGCTCGGCGACTACGTGCAACACCGCTCAGCGGTTCTCGGGCACGGCAACGCCAACCGCATGCCAACCGTCGTCCAGCGTGTGCGCCGACTTCGCGAAGATCCGCGCCAACGACTGCACCGCTGGCGTCTGACGTACTTCGTCGACTGCTGTCGCCTACTCACGCTGCTCGCGATCCTCGAGCTGCGATTGGGCGATGCGCTCAGTTGGCGCGATCGCCGCCAGCTCGGCCGGTTCGCGCGTGCCGAACGCTCCCCGCTCGCGCTCGCCTGGCTGGCGCTAAGGGCTGTGCGCGAACTGCGTGGCCGGCCGCGAACCCTCGCTGCCGAACTCGGACTGTTGCTGGCGTACGTGTGGCGCTGGCTGGTGCGGCTCGTCCCCGGTCGCGCGGAGAAGCCGGGTCGATGGTTGCGTGTCGACGCGCGGCCGCCAGCGCGCCTCATCCAAGAGCCAGGGCGCCGTGACCTTCGCGACGCGCGTGCTGGAGCCCTGGCGGCGAAGATCGCGCCGCTCGACTTGGCGGTTTCGCAGCGCGAGCCGGAGCGCGTCAACATGCTGATTCCGCACGTCGATCTCAAGCACCTCTTTGGTGGTTACATCACGAAGTTCCAGCTCGCGCTCGCTCTCGCCGAGCGCGGCTGGCGAGTGCGCATCGTCACTGTCGATCCGCAACCACCGCTGCCCGGCGACTGGCCTGCGCGGCTCGCGCGCTACTCGGGCCTCGAAGGTATCGATCGCGCCGTGGAGTTCTGTTTCGGACGCGAGAGCGAGGCGGTACCGGTCTCGCGCAACGATGCGTTCGTTGCAACTACTTGGTGGACGGCGCACGTCGCTCACGCGGCGCTGCGCGAGCTCGGGCGAGCAGAGTCCGGGTTTCTCTACTTGATCCAGGAGTACGAGCCGTTCACCTTCCCTATGGGAAGCTACGCGGCTCTCGCCGAACGGTCGTACACCTTTCCGCACGCGGCGCTCTTTTCCACCGAGCTGCTGTGCGACTTCTTCAGCGAACGGAAGATCGGAGTATTCGCCGAAGACCGCCCGGGGGGCGCACAGGCGGTGGTTTTCCGCAATGCGATTACTAACGTTGCGTCGCCCGACCCGGTGGAGTTGCGAGCACGTCGCCGGCGTCGGCTGCTCTTCTACGCGCGTCCAGAACCGCACGCGGCGCGCAACATGTACGAGCTGGGCGTCCTGGGCCTCGCCGAAGCGGCACGGCGCGGTGTCTTTTCCGGCGGCAAGTGGGAACTGAACGGAATCGGTTCGGTGGAGGGCGAACGCCGCCTGGAGCTTGCACCGGGAGTCGAACTCCGTGTTGGCTTGCGAACCGACCAGCGCAGTTACGCTGAGCTCCTGCGCTCGCACGACGTCGGCCTCGCCCTGATGCACACTCCTCACCCCAGCCTCGTGCCGATCGAGATGGCTGCTGCCGGATTGGTGGTCGTAACGAACACCTGGGGTCCGAAGACCGACGTCCGGCTACGCGCCATTTCGCCGAATCTGGTCGCCGCAGAGGCCGACGTAGGGGAGCTAGCGAGCGCCATCGCCACCGCCGTTGAGCTGTCATCGAACATCGAGGCGCGTGTCCGCGGCGCGCGAGCGGTCACCTGGCCACGCAGCCGCCAGGAAGCCTTCAACGACGAGGTGATGGAGAGGGTGGAGAGCCTGTTGCATTCCGTACGATCTACTGCTCCGGGTAGCGCAGATGGTGCGCAGGGGCTAACCGAGTTCACGACCGATCGCCGATGAGCCCAGTGGAAGGTCAAGAAGGAGCCTTCGGGCAAGCTCGGGCAGAGGATGTCGCGGATGCCCTAGCGCTGGCTAGAGAAAAAGCGCTTGGAACAGCTGTCGGCGCGAGAGCAGACCTTGCCGCGCTGCGTCGAGCATATCTTGACCTTCTAAAACTAGCGATTTGTGACTTAGTTGGACCTACAACCCTGACGGTTTCCGGCACCGCACAGGGCACCGTTGTCGCGCGCGAATTACGCGGCCCACTACGTTCCCTAAGGATGATCGGGTTCGATTGGCCATACAATGCCCTTTCGATGGCGGGTTTGTTGCGCCTTGATGATCTCGAACAATGCGTCAAAACTATCGTGTCGGAAGATGTAGAAGGTGATCTGCTCGAGGCAGGTGTTTGGAGGGGGGGTGCTGCTCTCTTAATGCGAGCTGCGCTCGCTGCATACGGCGGCGATCAGCAGCGAACAGTCGTCCTCGCTGACTCGTTTCGAGGCTTCACGCGCGACGATCAAACGAATGTGAGAAGCGCAGACACCAATCATCACGGCCTAGAGCAAATATTGCGTGACTACGAGTTCTTGGCGGTTTCGCGGCCTGAGGTCGAGCAAACGCTTGCTCGTCTCGGATACAAGGAGGGATTCGAATTTATTGAGGGCTTCTTCGAAGACACGATGCAGTCTCTGAAGGGCGAGCGACGTTGGTCCCTTATCCGCCTTGACGGTGATACGTACTCGGCAACGCGAGCGTGTTTAGATGCCCTTTACGACGATCTGGTAGACGGAGGCTTCGTAATAATCGATGATTATCGGTTTGTTGAGGAATGTCGGCGAGCGGTCGACGAGTTTCGCGAAAAGCGCGGGATTAAGGATCCACTGGTCAGCGTCGACTGGACGTGCGTGCGTTGGCGGAAAGGCTCGGGCGCCAAACCGGCAGTACCCGACAGCGATTCGGTAACGGAGCAAAGCGCGCACGAGCGGCGTGCCGGTCGACCTGGTTCAGGAGTAAGTACAGAACACGTCGGTACCAATGACGATCTTGCCGAGATCCTTGACGACGAAGGCCGGGTCCGGCTCGCTCCGACGCCAGCGATCGCCACTGCCCGCGAGGCGGAGCTCGCAGAGCGTTTGCGTGGGCATGAAGAGTGGATTCGGGAGACTGAGGGTTGGCTCCGCGCTGCAGGGGATCGCGTGGCGTCCCTCACGGCCGAGGTGAACATGCTGCGCGAGCGTGTGGGAGCGCTTCAGCACGCGTGTGCGAGCTACGAGAACTCGCTGAGCTGGCGTCTTACCCGTCCGCTACGTAAAGCAGCCTCCATCGTTCGCGGTCTCACCGGCAAGAAGAGGTAAAGGCGCCGATGGCCCGACCGTAGACAGCTGCACAAAGTCGGGTAGGTGCGGCGCTGCGATAGCCCGCGTTCCTACAAGTCTCCTTCTGATCTGAAAGAAGCTAATGCTAGCGGATTGGAGGGTGGGCGGGCACTTGGTCAGCGTTCTTACCCTAAAGGCTTTCGGCGATTCGCGGTGCCTCACGGTTAAAAACCCGCACAGCAACGAACCCAAGCAGGAGCGTGAACCCGATTGAGACCGTAAGCGAAACCGCGCCGCCGGCAAGTTCGACGGGTGTAGGAGCGGTTGGATCGATCATCCAGACGCGAGCCATCTCAAGCACAGGCGCAAGAGGGTTGGCTTGCATGAAATGAGCGAGTGGTGTTGGAACGATCTCTGCCGGGTACAGAACTGGGCTCCCATAGAACAAGACAGTGCTGATTACTGACCAGATGATGGCAGTGTCGCGGAAGCGCGGGTAGAGAGATGCAAGAATCAGAGATACGCATGCAGTTATCCAGAACAGTACGATCACAATCGGAATTAGACCGAGCCAGGTAAGCCGCGGCTTAAGGCCCCAGGCTAACATGAATGCGAAGACGACGATCATATTGAAAATGAGGGTGAACGTGGTCGTTAATACAACTGAGACGGGTATGATTGCGCGGGGGAATTCTGTTTTACGCACTATCGATTCTTGACTAACGATTGAGGTAACAGACATGGTTGTGGCTTCGGTAAAGAAGGTAAACAAAACGATGTTTAGCAAAAGCATTACGGGATAGTGGGGGACACCAGACCCAGCTCGGAAAACTTGGGTAAACACGGTGACGAGAACGGAGAACATGAGCAAGGGCCTCATCACTGACCATACGTAGCCAAGGACGGTTCCATGGTAGGCTTTTTTGAAATCGTAAACAGCGAGCATCCAGAGCAACTCGGCCGCTCGGGAAAAACCGCCACTGCCGAGTGCAGTCGGCCCACGAACCTCCCGAAGGCTCCGCGGAGTGGCTACCGTCTTATCCTCACTGGCGCTGTAGGCGTTTGAGGAATCGGCTGGATGTTCAGGGGAACGGATCAGGTTCGGAGAGTCGATTTGGTACCTATTCATGTGTGGGCTCGGATATCTGTGCCGATCCTTCGGTCAGTTCGATCGATTTACGCGCATCGGCGGTGAGGTGCGTGCTCTGAGGGCTGTGCACTGTAGCTGAGTAAGAGCAATCAAGGTGCAACAGGGGGCCAGTAGGCGCCATTCCGAAGACGACGAATGAAAGCGCTGGAATGGCTTGAACGGCCAGTTCGTGTCGTCCTAGCTCTTCGGCGATCCATGCGGCAAGGCGGTAACGGCCCGGAGCTAAGACGTTCGGTGCGCGGAGTTCGAGTGTAACGTGCGTCCCGGGCTTCAAGCTGACGGAATTCGACGCGGGAGTGTTGTTTTGTGGCAAGCGCCATCGCGGCGTTTGGAGAAGCAAAATACCGTTCTCGGAAAACAGCTGAAAGCCGAACATAGGGTCACGGATGGGTGTCTCGATGCGAAGGACGACTCGGGCGTGAAGCGGATCGCCGAGCTCGAGGTTTCGCTGTTCTTGGCCCCGGCGTTCAAGCCACGCGCGAACTAGTGAGGCGTGAGACCGGAGCACAGCGATCTCGCCACCAGCGGTTTCGGTTGTGCCGGCGCCGGCAGGGGCGCCGTCGGTAGCGAGCTCGGGGGCGTCACTGCCCTCTCGTTGGAAGTTGATCCTCAGATAGTGACGAGCGGCCTCGTCTGGGTCGCCGATGTAGACGAGCTCACCACGGTCGAGCACTAGTGCGCGGTCGCACATCGATTGCACGGTCATCATGTCGTGAGTCACGAGTACGACTGTCTTGCCCGCGCGCTTGCGGGCGCGGAAGACATCCATGCACTTCTGGGCAAAGCCGGCGTCGCCGACTGCCAGTACCTCGTCGATCAGCATGATGTCGGCGTCCGCCTCGACCATGATCGCGAAGGCGAGACGCACCATCATTCCCGACGAGTAGTTCTTGACCTTCAGGTCGCGAAACTCGCCCAGCTCGGCGAAGTCGATAATCCGGTCGGCGCGTGCTCGCGCTTCGCGGCGTGTCAGTCCCATCAAGACGCCGTTGATCTCGATGTTCTCGTTTGCGGTGAACTCGGGGTTGAAGCCGACGCCGAGCTCGATAAAAGGGGCGACGCGGCCGGCTACGCGAACGCTGCCGCGGTCGGCCTTGTAGATGCTGGCCATGATCTTGAGCAGGGTGCTCTTCCCCGACCCGTTCTGGCCGACGATCCCGAAAAACTCGCCGTCGTAGACGTCGAAGGAGACGCCTTTGAGCGCCTCGAAAGTCCGGTACGAGACCCTTTGGAAGGGCCGGACTACGCGCTCCTTGAGCGTGTCGACGCGTTGTTCGGGTACACGGAACGTCTTCCAGACGTCCTCGACTTGGATGGCTATTGGGCGATTCACGCGGAATGTGAGTCTTGACGAAGGAGGCCGTTAGCGGATCAGCTCGGGCGCGTCTCGCGGGGACCGCCCACGTGCGAGGGTAACCGGTTCGTCGCCATCAAGCGAGTCGCAGCCGGACCTAGCCTAGCCAGTACCGGCTATCTAGCGCACCGCTCGCGAGCCGACTAGCATCGCCGCACTATGCACCGGACCCAGCCTCCTGCTGCCGAGAGTACGCGAAGAGCATCGCATCGGCCGTTGCATGCCAACGGAGGTGGTCCCGAGGCTGGTCAAGCTGGGGGCCGGCGTGTCGCGCTCCTACACTACGCGCTGTTGCTCGCTGTGTTTGCAGTGGGTCTGTGGTGGCGTTTGCGCTTGCTCGGCGAGGACTTGTTCGCCGACGAGCTCGCGACGTGGTGGGACGTCACCGCGCCGGAGTCGGTGGCCGACGTCGTCCGGCTTGTTAGCTCCGATGCCGAGATCACGCCGCCGCTGTACTTCGTTCTTGCGCGGGTAGCGACGTGGTTCGGTCGCACGGAGGAGATGCTCCGGCTTCCGTCGCTGCTTGCTGGCTCGGCACTCATTCCCCTCGTCTACGCGTGGGGTCGATTTGTAGCTGGCCGCTGGGTTGGGCTGACCGCAGCAGCGATCACGGCCTTCGCTCCTTTCCAGCTCTACTACTCCGCCGAAGCGCGCGCGTACGCGGTGATGACGCTCCTGGTCGCAGTGTCGACGCTCTCACTTCTTGCGGCGCTCCGCCAGCGCAAGCTGTACTGGTGGGCTCTCTACGTGCTCGCTAGTGCGGGGGCGATGTACACGCACTACACAGCGGTCTTCGTGCTCGCCGTCCAGCTGATGTGGGCTTTGGTCGTGTTCGCAGCGCTTCGCCGGCCGCTTGTTGCAGCCAACGTCTGCGCAGCGCTCCTCTTCGCGCCGTGGATTCCGAGCTTTCTCGCAGACCGCGATTCCTGGACTACCCAAGTCCTCTCGGGACTCACGCCCTTGGACCTGGAGTCACTCGGCCGCTACTGGATCCACTGGTCGTTCGGCTATCCATACGCCGCGAACGGAGTCGCCGTCATACCCGGATGGCCTGCCGTAGCGGCTCTGGGTCTGGGCCTAGCAGCGGGTGGTTGGGGGGCGTTCCGCCGCGTCCGTAGGCGCGTCGATCTTCGCTCGCCGGTGGCACTGACGGTGATGTTGGCGTTTGCTAATCCCATTCTGGCGCTGGCTGTGTCGCTCGTCAGCTCGAATGTCTACGGGCCTCGGAACCTTGCAGCCTCTTGGCCGGCTCTCGCCGTCACGTTGGCGCTCGTCGCTTGGTCGGCTCTTCCACGGTGGCGGGTGTTGAGCGTCGGCGGGGTGGTGGGGTGTTTTGCCATCGGGGGTGCCATCACCGCCCTGGGCGATCACGGTCGGCCCCAGGTTTCTCCCTTGCTCGCCCTCGTCGACAAAAAGGCGCAGCCTCGTGACGTACTCGTGGATGGAACCGCACGCCTTAGTCCGGGGCCGGTAAGCATCGTGGACGCGATCCCCCACGCGTCGCTCTTCACCGTACGCGTCGGTGCACCCGCCGTGCGTGACCGCCCATTCCGGGTCGGCGATGTGCGTATCACGGCCTCCGAACTCTCGGAACGTTTGGCGCGTGACCTTCCGCGCGGGTCCCGGGTGTTCTGGCTCACCCTGGTTTTCCAGGTCGATCCGTCGTGGCTTCGTGGGGACGTGTCCACCCCTGAACGGCTAAGTCGCATCTGGCGACGCGCTGGTTTCCGCATCGTCGAGCGCCACGAGTCCGAGGCGGGGTTTGTGCCGGTGCGCCTGTGGGTGCTTGAGAGGAGTAGCGCCAGCCCTGTAGTGCGCGACTAGCAGCAGAACGTCTCACGCTCGCGAGGGCCCCGATCATCAGCGCCGTTGGGGCTGGGGCTCCCACCCGCCTGCCCGAGCGAAGGCGACGCGAGGGCGTGGAGTGCTCGACCTTGAAGCTTCGACGCAGAGCCGGTCGACGGGTGACCTGCAGCGTGGCCGCGCGACACCTAGTGCACGCGCGTGGCGCGGCTGGCAACCACGGCTGGTGACACCCGCTCGGGTCGATAGGCGGGTACGTCGCGACCGAGCCGAAAACGCAGGATCTCCCGCACCATCTGCAATCCCAGTTTGACAGCGACGAGATGGTTTCCTGTGACAGAGGATTGTCCAACCCGTGGCAGGTAGTTAACCGGCAGCTCGATGAAAGAGGCTCGTGACGCAATTACCAACAACATCACCTCGATGGCGGCATGGTTGCTACCAATCGTCATATGCGTGCCAACATAACGTGCGAGGTCCTTGTGGAACAACTTATATGTACATCCAACATCGCTTAGATGATTGGTATTAAAGAGGACCTCGACAAGTTTCGCAACTCCCCAATTGCCCCAGCGGAGAAGCGGTGGCATATTCGCTCCACGCCAAATAAAGTTACGGGTCGTGCGGGTCCCAAAAACCGCATCGCACTCATCACTATAGATAAGGAGTTTAGTGATATCCGACGGAAGAAACGTGCCGTCCGGCTCGGCTAGAACTACTAGATCTCCTTCGGCTTCGAGCAGTCCTCGCCTCACGGCGTAGCCATATCCTTGTTTGGATTCACGAACGATCCTTGCCGGGGTCTCGGCAACCGCTTCCTGGGTCCCCGGCTCAGCGTTGTTGTCAACTACAAGGACGTCGTCAACGACCCCGGTCTCTAAGAAGCCGTCGATGACACGGCGTATCGAGAGTTTTTCCGCGTACGTAGGTAGGACTACAGAGACGGTCTGACCGTTCCACATGGGGCCTAGGGGTCGTCGTTGTGCGAAGGCAAGAACGAGGCTAGCGCGGGGGCGCTTTACGTCGCAATAACTACTGCGTACCGGGCGAGATCCTTGCAGACTGCTCGCTCACAAACTATCGTACCGATGGTGGCGTCGACACAAGCCCTAGAAGCGAGCGTGACTGGATGATCGCGTTCGCCGTTTCGATCACGGACTGGTCTACCTACGAGCGCTGCGCCCGAAGGGGAATAAGGCGTGTCGCCGAGCCCGACTCCGTGATACTGGAGCGTCCGGCGACGGGCTCGATCTTCGATAGCTACAACGCCATCCTCGACGAAGCTGCCGAGCTCGCGGATCTCGAGGCGCTCGTCCTGCTCCACCAAGACACCGAGATTGTCGACGAGGACTTTTGCGCTCGTCTGCGCGGCGTACTGTCGTCCGATCCCGAGGTGGGCGTCGTGGGTTGCGTCGGTGCTCTCGACGTCCGCTCGATCGCGTGGTGGGAGGGGTCAGTGCGCTTGGCAGCCTTCCGGCACCGATATCCGGAGCACGGAGGCGGATTTCTCGACGGCTTTTCCTGGGACCACGCCACCGGTTCCCCGTACTCGCGGGAAGGAGACGTGGAAACGGTCGACGGTTTCCTTCTCTGCCTCACCCCGCGGGTTGTGCGCGATATCCGCTTCGATCCCTCGATCGGTCGTTTCCACGGCTACGACTTCGATTTCTGTCTGCAGGTACGAGAGGCGGGAATGAAAGTGCGCGCGGTCGGATTTCGTGCCATACACCATCACTCGCTCAACCTGGTCTCGGATTTAGACGGTTGGGTCGAGGCGAACGTGGCAGTTGTCCGGAAGTGGTATGGCCGGATGCCTCGAGTGGGTGTCGGACCAGGGCGATGGCGTCAGCGCGCTCGGAGGGCAGCTGCCGAGCGGGACCTCGCGGTGGCGATGGGGTACTACTACGAACTCGACGCTATAGCGCGAGGTCAAGACCTTGAGCGAGCGATTAAGAGTGCGTTGACAAGCATCGGGTGGCGACTGACGGGACCGCTACGAGCGACCAAGCACCTCGCGAATGTCATACGCGAAGCCTTCTCGCGCGGTGCGCCGCAGCGTGACCAGATTCCTGATGAGGAGGAGGGGGAGGGCCGTACAGCTGTGTCCCGAAGCTTGATAGGGGCAAGACCTGGGCGTCTCGCCGAAGCGGTCGGGGAGGGTGAAAAGACCGCGTCATCATGATCGCGTTTGGTTGCGTCGTCGAGGATCGTGTAGCTGTCGAGTACTACGCCGCTCCGGGCATCGAGCGCGCCGCGGAAGGGAACTCCGAGGTCCACCTGATCGGCGCGACGCGTAACCGCGCGCGCAACTGGAATCTCCTGCTCGACCTTGCCGCGCGAAACGACGCGCTGGAGGCGCTCGTGATCGTCCACCCGCACGCGCAAATCACCGACCCGAAACTCTGCCAGCGTATCCGCGCTCTGCTTGCGAGCGAGCCCGACGTAGCCGTCATGGGCGCCGCCGGGGCGCGCTGTCCGTCTTCGCCCGCTTGGTGGACAGGGACCGTGGTTTCAGCTGACGTACGGCTCCGCTACAAGGAGCACGGCGGCGGTGAGCTTCCCCGCTGGGTGCCCTTCGACCCCCTTCCCGCCCCTTCCGACGTGGATGTCGTCGAAGGCTCGCTGCTCGTTCTCTCGGCCTGGGCTGTTCGCACCCTTCGTTTCGACGAGCGACTGCCCGAAGGCCACGGTTGCGACGTCGACCTTTCCTTGCAGGCGCGCGCACACGGTAAGCGGGCGTGGGTGATCGACACCAGCGTGACGTTCCACGGTGGCCTCGAGCTGGTTGCCGAGGACGATTACGCCTGGCTCCAGGCACACGAGTTGCTCGCTGAGAAGTGGGAAGGTGCGTTCGGCGCTGACGGTCCGCTCGCGCCGGCGCCGGACACGCCGGAGCCTGGCGAGGCTGAAAACGACGAGGCCTGGCGGGACCGGGCGTGGCGGGCCGAGGCCGAGCGCGAAGCCGCCCGCTCGGCTGCACACACGCGCCAACTGCACGCCAACGCAGCCCTGCGCCCCCTAGAAGCGCAGCTGCAAGAGATCGAAAGATCGCTCTCGTGGCGCTTGACGGAGCCGCTCCGGCGTCTCAACCACTGGCGCCGTCGCCGGCGAGTGCTCGCCTGACCTCTTCCCGCGAAACGACGGTGGCGTGGCGCCCGATACCGAGCCGCGCGCGCACCCGCGAGATGCGCTCCGCAAGCGCAAAAGCCCGCGACTCGAGCAGGCGGTTGAGCACCCGCTCGTGTCGCTGCAAGACGCTGTTGAGCCGCCAAAGCTCGACCTGGTGCGCGTGCTGGCGTGCGAGCTGCAGTACGCGGTTGCCCTCGAGCCGCGCCAGCAGCGGGTTGCGATCGAACGGGGCCAGCAAACGCTCCAGATCGTCGGCGTAGGGCGCGTTGCGATCCCACATCGCACCAAAACCGAAGAAGACCGGCACGACCGCGAGCCGCGCCTGCGGGTACTCGCGAGCGAAATCTTCGACGGCCGTCAAGACCCCGTTGCGCTCGCCACCCTCACGGGCTGCTGATTTCGGGTAGGGCAGACCGTCGGGGCGCGTCCCTGGATCGCCGGGATATATACCCCGTCCCTCGCCGACAAGCGGCTGGCGGTATTCGGCGGGAATCGCTTCTGGATCGAAGTAATCGTCGCGCCGCCCGTGTGGCCAACAGAGATCGTGGAAAAAGAGCAGCGGTAGCGTGTCACCGGCGCGCTCGGCGATCGTCGTGAGCTCGTGGAACACCGTGTAATAGTTGTGGTCGCCATCGATGACGATCGCATCGGCGAGCTGGCGTTGGGCGAGAGCCTTCAGGCTCGGCTCGCGGACCAGCGTCAGAGCGGCGGACTCGCGGGCTAGCGCCTCGAGCGATGGCTGGGGTGCGGGGTCGATCGCTTCGACTTGCGCGCCGCGGCTTTCCGCCCAAGCCAAAAGGAGCCGCGTCAGATCGCCGGCGAAGGCTCCGACCTCAGCGACGCGTGCTGGGCGGGCTGCGTCGAGACACGGCACCAGCAGCTCGGCATGGTGAGCCATCGAGGTCGCCCACCGTGTTGGGTCGTGAGCGTAAGGGTCAATGTCGAACAGCGTTCTCTCGTTGCTTGGGCTTTCCGTAGTCGTTGGCGCTTCACTCATCGCATGCCTCCGTTGGCCGTCCGAGCCTCGCCGGCGTGACACACGGCCAGCACGTCGAGGCACTTATCGAGGTTGTCGTCGCGCAGAAAGAAATCGTCGACAGTTATCGCTTCTGCGTTTGGATGAGGCACCGCCCGCGACCGGGTCAGCTGGAGGTCGTAGAGGAGCTGTCGCAAACGTCGCGGAATGAGACGTCGCAACCGCAGCGGGTCGCGGGCCAAGAGTCGATGCAGTTGCTCGCGCTCGCTGTTGTGTATCTCCATATAGCGGTCGGAGGCGAACAGTCCGTAGAGATCGACCCGCTCGAACGCCGCGAGTGCCAGCGAGCGGAATTCTTCCGGCGAGAACTCGACGTAGTGGTACGGGTCGATAATTTCGTCCGGGACACCGAACGTCAGGCGGTTAGGCGTCCACACGCACGCCACCCCTCCGGGGCGAAGGACACGGTGAAGCTCGGCGATCGCGCGCTCCGGGTCGGGTACGTGCTCGATTGCGTGGACCGAGATGGCGCCGTCGAACGACCCCGCTGGGAAGGGCAGCGCGCGCATGTCGGCGACCACGGTAGGGCGGTGTTGTCCCGCCAAAACTTGCGGGTCGATGTCGACTCCGATGCTCTCGCGGGGCTCTAGGAAACGCGCGCCGTGCCCCACTCCACAACCGACATCCACGATCCGGCCGTCGGGCAGAAATGGCTCGGCGAGCTTGTACTCGGCGGTGTGGCGCTGCCACGAGGGATTGAAACCCCCCTCGGCAGTTACTGCCCGCTCGCCGGTGACGATTCGCGCTCTCAGAGTTGCGACCATAGCCTCGGAAAGGGTCAGGACTGGGCTACGGGGTCACGGGTGAACTTACGGCAGGGCAGCACGCCGGTTCTATGCAGAACGAGTCGGATGCCTGCCCACACCGTCTTGATCCCGTAGACGCTGCCGGCGCGGAACCCGACCGAAGAAGCATCCGCGAAGTAGCGACCGCGCGCGGGCACTTCGGTTATGCGCATCCCGAAATGGGCAGCCTGGTAGAGCAGCTCGGCGTCGAAGCTGAAGTCGAGCGCGTTGCGAAGCCACGGCACCGTGAGGAGCAGCCGCTTCGAGTAGGCGCGGTAACCGGTGTGAGCGTCGGTCAGGTCGGTCCCCATGACCGCGTTCTGGAAAGTCGTCAAGACGCGGTTGGCGACCAGCTTCCAAAGCGGCATCCCATTCGCCCGCGCCATACCTGGGCGCAGTAGACGCGAGCCGAGCACCAAATCGGCTTCACCCGCCAATATCGGCTGCACCATCGCCCCGATCAGCGACGGCTCGTACTGACCGTCAGGGTGGAGCATGACAACGGCGTCGGCCTCGAGCTTCAGTGCCTCGAGGTAGCACGTTTTTTGGTTCGCACCGTAGCCCGCGTTGTGGGGGTGGCGTATCACTCGCACCGGAAGGCGCTGCGCCAACTCCACCGTGCCGTCGCTCGAGCCATCGTCAACGAGCACGATCTCGTCGACCCATTCGGGCGGGATCGCGTGAACGGTGCGTTCCAGCGTGCGGGCAGCATTGCGCGCTGGCATCACGCACACCACCTTCCCGGGTAGCGACCGGCGGACCTCGACGCCAGGACGTTGATCGAAGGCTCGCCGCACCGGCAAGCGCGGCTTGCGCCGGGGACGGAGGGGGAAACGAAGCCTTGTGTGGGTGAGTTGTGGGGGCATCGCGATTCTGTTGCGACTCGTCCTCTCGCACGGGCCACCGTCTAGACGGCCGCTTCTCTGCCGGGCTCGGTGCAACAGCGCAACGCCTCGGGCGAGTCGGGGTCGAAGTCGCTTGCTCCAAACCATGCCACGACCTCGCTTCGCGAGCAAGCGCGCTTTACGATGAGCAGCGCCCGATGCGCAGTGCGGGTGCGCGCGCTCTCTCCGTGCTGCCACCGATCTAGATGCCCGAAGCCCCCGACACAGTTGCTAGTCCCGCCGCCCCCGAGCACGGCAAGCTCGCCACGGCCGGCGAACGCGGCGCTATCGGCCCGCCGCTGGCGCTCGACTTGGCGGCGACGCTGGTTTTGTTTGCGGGCTTTGCGGCCTTGCTCGTGCCGCTGGCGATCGCTGTGGTCGAGCCGCGCCCGATCGAAGGGTTACCGGGCTTTTCGCAGCGCCAGTACGCCGAGACAGCAACCTATGTCCTGCTCGTCGGCTGCGGGCTTCCTCTAGCTGTCGCCTTCGGCCCGCGCTGGGTGCTATTCCTGGCGCGCAAGAGCCGATCGAGCGCCTGGCTGGAGATCGCTGCCTGGGCCACGCTGCTGGCCGTTCCTGTGGTGGTCTTTCGGGCCTTGGCGACGCGGTCGGCCGGTGCCGAGCCCGGCTTACTCGCAGCCGGTATCGGAGCTTGGTGGCTGGCGTTTGCGGTGCGCTTGGTGTTGCTTGGGCGTAGGAGCAGCGCTGCGCTTGCACCCGCGCTCTCGCCGCCAGCGCCCAGTAGGCGCAGGCTCGTAGCGGTTGGTCTGGTGCTGCCGTGCTTTGTTTATCCGCTTCTGTTTGCGCGCAGCGGCGCTGTGCGCCCGCTGCCGATAGCGCTGGTCGCGTTCACGGCGGCAGCGTGGCTTTTCGCCGGCCGCGTGCGCAGGGCGACACGGCGCATCGCGAAGGAGCGTTGGCACCTTTTCGGGGAGCGAGCGCTTGCGAGACGAGCACTCGACGTCGCGGTGGTCGCCGTTCTGGCGGCGTTCGCCGTGAACATGGTCGTCTTTGAACCCGGCGCGCTCGATCGCCCGCTCGATCGGCGCATCTACGACTGGGTGGTTGCTTTCCACGCCAACTTCCTATTGGGACCGGCTAATCAGCTTGCCCACGGCGGCACGATGCTGGTCGACACCGTCTCGCAGTACGGGGTCGGGTCGATCGTCGCCCTCTCGCGTGTAGTCGATCTGGTGAGTTCCGGCTACGGCGCTGTCGGCCTTTTCGACGGTCTGCTTACCTCTCTTGCGGTTGCGGCCGCGTGGCTGATCCTGCGTACGGCTCGGGTGCGCCTGTCGATCTGCATCTTGGCGCTGGCCTTCGTCGTTGTCGTGCTCCTGTGGGGGCGGACGTTCCCCGTCGGCACCATCGTGCAGGACGGTGCGTTTCGCACCGGCATCACCCCGTGGGTGATCGTGGGTTGGCTAGTGAGCCGCCGCGCGCCAGCTGCCGGCAACGCGCTCGTGGCCGTCACCGTCGGCGTATCCGCCATCTGGTCGTTCGAGGTTTTCGCGCTCACATCGGTCACCTGGCTGGCGCTCGTAGCGGCCGAGACCTGGGCTGCGCCGGCGCGCGCTCGGCGGCGGGTCGTACGGCACGGTGTCCTGCTCTACGTCGCGCCGGCGCTGGTGGCGCACGCCCTCTTTGCGCTATGGACAGTGGTCAGGTCGGGACAGCTACCGGACTGGCGCCTATACGGCGACTTCCTGCGAGCGTTCTTCCTCGGGCAGCTTCGCGAGGTCACGTACGACTTCACGCGCTGGTCGCCAGGGATCGGGCTTGGTGGTGCCTATCTCGCGCAGGCCGCCGTGCTCGGGGTACTAGTCACGCGCCGGCCAACGTTGGCGCGCGACCTCGGTGAGCGCCTGCCGGTGCTGTGTGCGCTCGCGGTGTTCGGTCTCGCTTGCTTCTTTTACCTCGTCGATCGCTCTCTTGACCACGTGGTGATCTACGTCGCGCAGCCACTCGTTCTCTCCTCAGCCCTCTGGCTCGACGAGCTTGTGCGCCGCAGCTTGTTCCAGGCGCGCTCGCTGCTCGCGGTAGCGATCGGTGCGTGGGGAGCGGTGGTAGTCGCGCTCGCTCTGTCGGCCGTGTGGCCGAAGGTGAAGCCCGCGGCGCGCGACACGCTGGCGTGGCAGGCAGTGCACGGGACGCAGCGCATCGTTGACCGCTGGCGGCGTCTTGGTGACTTTCCGCCCGTCGACCCCCAAGCCGAGAACGGCGCTGTACTCCTGCGCACCCACGTGCCGGGGTCGTCGGTGCTTGTCCTAATGCCTGCCGATCTTGCCGTCGAGACGCTCGCCCGCGCCGAGAAGCGCAACCGGTTGCCGCTTTCGTTCAGTCTCAGCGACAGCTTCATCGCGCAAGAGCAGGGAACGCGCATGCAGCGCCTCGTCGAGCGCGAGTTACGGCGCGTTCGCGATGGCGATGTGGCGTTGGTCGACTATGGGACTCTCGTGTTCATGCGCAGCGTGAGCGAGGGCCGTAAGTTGCAGCTGCCCAGATCGGTTTCCGTAGACACACTTCGGGTACGAGCGTTCCGCTACGTCGCGCGTAAGTTTCATCTAGAGCCGCTGCGGACCAGGGGTCAGGTGCTCCTCGTGCGCTTGCGTCGCAGTCGCTCCGTACGCTAGCGCCACGACTGCGATTCTCAAGGCGCGCCAAAACAAGGAGGCGGCCCAGCATTGCCAGGCCGCCTCGCGCAACGACGGTACGACTGTCGGACGACCGTTCCCGTGGTTCAAACGGCGAGCGGTCCGTACTCCGTCGGGAACTTCGAGCAGCCGAAAAACCAACACTCGACTGCGTACCGTGGCTTCGGCATCGACGGATCCGAACCCGTCTGGTGGAGCAGCATCTCGTCGAAGAACACTGCGTCTCCAGGCTCGAAGATGGGGCGGATGATGGGCCTATCGCCCGCCGCTTGTTCTGCGACCCGCTGCGAGACTTGAATCGACAGTACCGCCTCGTCCGTTTGCTGCTCGACGTAATGGTCGAGCCTGCGTGGGACGATGTCGAGGCCCGGTGACTCATCGCCACACCTCGACAGAGACAGCCACAGGTTGAGGGCCCGAACCTCGCCCATAAAACTACCGTCCTGGTGCCAGGCACCTGGGACGTGGGGTTCTGCCTTCCGCAGTGTCGTCTTCTGCAGCGAGATCAGCGGCCGTTCTTGCATGTAGCCCTCTACAAGCGAGCGAATCCCATGGCGCGTGATCAGGCCAATCATCTGCTCGCACAGAATCGGCGCATCTGGCGCGAGCACGCCACCACCCTCGCGAATCCAGGGACGCACGAGCAGAGATTCCCGGTAAGCCTCGAGGGGCTGGAACTCCTCGTAGTACCCCGGTTCCGGCTCTTCGCCGCGGAGAGCTTTCTCCCGTTCCTCGAACGCCCTGTCAATCCCTTCAGCTAGTTTGAGCGCTTCATCGCGAGGGACGAGGCCGCGCACGATCAGGAAGCCGTCGCGCAGGATTGCCGCACGGATAATTCCTGGAGTCAGGTCCGCGGCCTTGACCTCGGGAACCTCGCCCTCCGGAGGCAGACTCTCGTAGTCGGGCTCCACGAAGGCGGGGCTTGGACCGCTGGTGAGCGACCTGGCCCCCAGAATGTGGCGCAGAGCGAGCAGCTGACGTTCGATCTCGCGCGTCGGCTGGCGGCGGTATCTCTCTACGAGCTCCTCGACCTGCCGATCAAGCTCGTCGACCGAGTCCGGCAATTGCTCGGCGAGCTGATCGATGGACGAGGCTTCGAGCACCGCAGCGGCACTTGCGCTGTCCGCATGTTGTGGGGTTTTGGAGGTGCGCTTGAATCTCCACATGCGCTCGATAGTAGACGGATTCGTAGTTCTTGCAAGGGGGCGACGGGCTGTTTCGAGCGCCGATGACTCTAAGTGACCGAGCCGCCCGCCGTCCGCGGCCAGGTCGACGCGAAGGCCCGGCGGGTAGCGGAGAGCAGCAATGTCCACTAGCGACGTGAGACCACCGGCTCTCGCTGCTCGAGCCGCATGCCACACCGCCACGCTGAGGTGGCGCTAAGTCTGCCTCGTCGCAGCGTGTCGGAGCACTAGCGGGGTACTTGGTTTGGTCCGTTCCGAGCGCGGTTAAGCCACCTACGACGTACTGGTGTCTTGTTGCGTCTCCTTCGCGCGTTGCTCCTCGGCGTAGTAGTTCCAGTAGCCAGAGAAATCCTTGCGCGTGTAGGCGACGCTTGTCGGATCGTGGGACCAATTCCACTCGTCGAACGGGCCCAGGTAGTAACCGCCTAGTCCGACACCGCTGCCGGAACCGATAAGCCCAGGCGGTGTTCTCCCAAAGCGCCGTCGCCAATATTCCTCAGACCAGAAAAGAGCGCAGTAATCAGTTAAGACGAACTCATCAATGAACACATAGCCCTTATCGACTAGGTGCGGCCATAGATTTGTGATGCAGTCGTCAAGACTGGCCTGCCAGTCGACATCAAGAAACATGAGGACGATTGGCTCTTTGTGGTGTGGAAGAGTGTCCTTGAACCAGCCCTTGCGGAACTCGCAACACTCAATCGCACCGTACCTCTCTACGTTTCGCTTCACGCGCTCAAGATCGACAGCGAGCATCCCTGTGGCTTCAGGTTTCGCATACAAATCTTCACCTTCAGGTGCGGGCAAGCCTTCGAATGAGTCGTAGACTATGAGGCGACGCCCCGTGGCTTGACAGGCCAGTGAGAGATTTGCCGTCGACCCGCCGTACCAGCATCCGCACTCCACGACGACCCCCTCAACCTCGGGCGGTATCTCAAACAGTTTGCTAGCCATGGCAAGGTGCGCCTTGTACGATGTGCCGGTCATAATTTTGCGTGTGTTTCGCCACATCTTGTACGCGAGGATGATTCGCCGCCGCCAAGTAAGATTGTAAGCAGGATGAATTTTTGGGTTGAAGAGGAGCAAAAAGACGACAGTTGCCGGCCACGTAACGGTCGCCCATGATCGCGCAAGGAGAGTCCCGAGCTTGTCGCCAGTAGGTAGGCGGAGCACTCGCCAAGTCTTTCGTATGAGGGTTTTTAGTAGGCGAACCATAGTGCTTACTTCTCTTTCCTGGTTTCAGTAGTGGGGGTGGGCGAAATGTATACGTGCGTCGTCTACCACGCGCTCGCTGGAATCCAGCTTACAGGCTGCAGTTGAGGGTTCGGACCACACTCTACGGCGCGCTAATTGCTCGTGCGTTCCCAAGGTAGAGAACGAGACCTTCGGGGTGCGCTTGCCGAGCGGCGGTGTTGCTGTTTACGGGGGCTGGGCTTTTGACGGGCGCAAGGTTAGCTGTCCTCGTGGAATTGCGCTAGCACTGTAACGCCAGCCCGGAGCCTATCGGCTCCGCTGGAAAATGCAACCGTGTCAGGCCGGCACGACGATGTGGGGCTACTGCGGCTCTGGTTCTTCTCCGGGCGGCGCGCCTCACGGCTCGTAGGTTGAGCTCACCGCGCCGGCACTGCGCGGCGGTGCGGAGTGCAGCACGGTTGGTGCGCGACAGTGCGGCATACGTTGGGTTGCGGCACGACGCGCGGTGCGGCTCGGCCAGACACGACCTGGGCCTGCGGATAGGTCGACCTGATCTTGTTGAGTGTCCCGAGGCTTTCGAGGATGCGAGACAAGCGGGAGGCGCTGCGCAGGGCCCCCTCTGACTTGAGCGATCCGCCGTGGTCCCCGTGGTTGTGGGAGCATGCCCTTTCGCCGCAGGGAGTCATCCACTCGAAGGCTGTCGCGACGCTGACTTTGTGCTTGTGCACAACCGCCTACATAGTCGAGTGCGCAGCAGCGTCTGAACACAAGGCACATGGCCGGCCGTATCGTCTCGGTGGTCACAGCGCGCCGTCTGGGCTCCGGTAGGGCGCTGTGATGGGCTCACCGCTGTCGTCGGGGCTTGGCGGGGCGCGTGCGCTGCTCCTCGCTAACGTTCAGTCAGTGACGCATCGCGTAGCCCCGATCGTAGCGCTGTGGTCACTGGGTGTCGCGTGGCCAACGCTGCGAGTCCTTGCTGGCGAGCCCGCCTACTTCAGCGCCCACGGCTTAGAAGGGTGGGAGTTAGCCGTCTTCGCCGCTGCCGTGATTTTCATACCACCCGCCGCGCTACTGTCACTAGGGCGGATCGTCGGCTTCTGGCTACCCGTCGTCTCCTCGGCACGCGTCGACCTTGTTCTCATCGGCGTGCTAGGGGCCGTCGTGACCTTGGCTTCCAGTCGGGACATCTTCGCCAACAGCGCCCTTGCGGCTTTCGTCGCGGCAAGCTCGATCGGCATGCTCGTAGCCATCGGTTACAGCCGTGTGCGAGCGGTACGCGCCACGATCGGCTTGCTCGCCTTGAGTGCGCCCCTCACGTTCGCGTGGTTCCTATTCTTCTCTGCGTCTGCTCCTGTACGTGTTACCAACTACGTGTCCGGCGACGGCAACGCAACGGCGTCGGAGCGTTCGATCGCGTCGCGTGGGGCCCGTCTCGCTCAGCGTCCGCGCACGGTTGTACTGGCTGTATTTGACGAACTGCCGGCTCACATGTTGACGAATCCGCAACTAAGGGTCGACGCTACGCGGTTTCCCGGATTCGCCGATTTTGCGGAACACTCGACGTGGTATCGATATGCGTCAACTGTCGCCGACGAAACCATCTACGCGGTTCCCGCCATCATTAGCGGCCGCATGCCAAAACAACAGACAGTGGCCCCGATTGCTGCTGCCTACCCCGACAACCTCTTCGACCGTCTGGAAAAAGCGAGATATCGCCTTCTCGTTCAGGAACCGGTCACTCTGCTGTGTAGAAATCGTGCTTGCGAGAGCGAGGCTGTGCCCGGGATCGGAACGCTCGCGCTAGATACGGCGATTGTGGCGGGACATGTCGTTCTGCCAAACAGCATTGTAAGGCGATACTTGCCGTCCATCGATCAGAGCTACGCGCGATTTGCCGAGGTACCTAAATCTAGTGCTCGCCAGCAGTTCGCAGCGTGGCGCAGCCTTGCGGACCCAGACGTGGCCTATAAGGGGAGGTTTTTGCGGGCACTACAGTTTCTTGAAAGGGCTCGTGCCACCCTGCGTGCGTATCGAGGTGACGCGTTCATCTTCGTGCACATTCCTCTTCCACATGCGCCGTGGGAGTATTTGCCAGATGGATCGCAATACCGTTTGGATCCTATTGATGTTCCGGGACTAATAGGTGACACATGGATATCAAACGCATCTTATCCACGCGCAGGGCGTTTGCGCGCACTGTACCAGCTCGCGGCTGCTGACCTTATCCTGACACGCCTGTTGGGCGTGCTTCGCGAGACTGGGCGCTTTGATGGTGCTCTAATGGCTGTGACTGCCGACCACGGCGCAGCTTATCTACCGGGTGCAAACAGAAGAAGTATAACACTTACAAACTTCACCGACATAGCGAGTGTGCCGCTGCTCATAAAGTATCCTCGGCAGCGTAGGTCGCGTGTATCAAGAGCACCAGCTCGCACTATCGATGTGGCGCCGACGCTCTTAGCAGCCACTGGTGCTCCCCACGACGATCTTGATGGAACGCCGCTGCAGAAGGTGCCACAACGGTTGCAGGTGAGGGTTCTCGCGAGCAGAGCACGGCGTTTCGTGGTGAAGGCGTTCAACGCGTTCCGTCGTGAGGAAGACCGCCGTCTGAGGTCATGGGGCAGGATATTGGGCGGCGGAGGTTGGCAAAGAGCAGTGCTCGCCACAGCTCCTGCGGCGCTGTCGACTGTTGTGCGCTCCAAGACGAGGATTAGGAGGTTGACGTCGTGCAACGTTGCGGTTCTTGACGCCTTATGGCGGAGGACTTCTGGGCGGGCAAATAGGAGCACGAGAACTGGAACGCCGCCGACGCGCCCTAGCTCCGGCCGGCGGCGGCGCGCGGAAACGGTTGGGATCGTCAATCTTCGCTTCAGCGGGCGGTGTGGCGGTCTGCAATGGATCGCGTTGGCGGCGGGCCGGAGGGTGCTCGGCGCTTATCCGACCTACCGGTTCTTGGAGAGTACCCACGCGTCACTAGTCGTGTACGGGGTGTCCGGCCCACAGGCGAGTGACGGGATGCGATTGATGGCGCTGCTGGCCGACGGCAGCGTGGTCGAGCTTCCCGCTCCCGACGCGCTAGTACGCGGCTTTCGCAACGAGGGCCGGTGAAGAGCGTGTATGTGCAGTTAGAGGTTGGGTGACGTGCGGGTAACGTAATATGTGGAAGGGCACGTTCACCAGTCGTCGTGCGCGTGGCGCCGATGTCAACGCGTGACTGTTCTCGTTCCTGGCGATTCGTGGAGCACGCGCTAGCGGAGGGCGGGGACGCGTCGAACTGGAATTCCGTGTCTTGCTGTCGCTACCTCGCTGGGGTTGCGCCCAAAGGCGGACTGGAAGCTCCGGTGGTTAGACGCAGTGCGCGCCACGACGAGTCTTGAAATTAGCGATCGGCAGGGTCGTGGGTCGCGGAGTCGGTGGTCCGCTCGTACGTCGAACCGGTCAGGCGGCGTGTGCGTGGACATGCTTCACCTTCCGGATCGCTAACGACCGAGGGGCAGGCCAGCCCGCTTGCCGTAAACATCACGGTTGTGGCAAAGAAAACGGCTACGAGTGACCATGCCAACAGGTTCGGATCGTGTCCGAACCGTAGCGCCGCTGCGATCTCGATCACAAGGGCAGCACAGAGAACGGGAATAGGTAGGCACCGGCCAAGAGCCACGTGATATTGGGCGAGCACGTAAGTGGCTGCCAGCAGCGCCATCGCCACGCCGAGCGGGAAGAGCGCGGACACCGCACCGGTGAGCTCGGGACCGAACGCTGCTCGGACCAGCTCATTTCCGGCCAGGATGAACAGCGCGACCACAGCGACAGCGCATGCTGTTAGCAGCACCCCAGCGTGAAATGCTGGTGTGCGGGGATCGCGCGCTTGGCCTATCCGTCGAACGGACTCGGGAACGACGTACATCGAGAGTCCGACCGCCACCCACATGAGGGCCTTCGCGGCAACAGCAACGGCCGCGTACCCGCCGGCGACGCGCTCCGAGTTGAGGTGTTTGGCAAATATCACGTGGAGCTCTTGCAGCGCCAGGAGGAGTGCGAGCACAGCTGTCGGAACGGCTGATTCGCGCACGAGACGTGACAAGGGCGGATGCCCCGCCAGCACCGCGCGGGGCGGTGCGCTTCTGTAGAGGAGCGCCAAGAGGACCAGGGCAACAAGAACGAAGCTAACCCCGCTGCCAGCGAATGCGCCGGCAACGTCCAGGCCGCAAGCCACGAGTGCCGCCGCAGCGACGATCCGTAGGGATGCATCGCCGACGATGCTCGCTGCGACGAGTCGGTAATGGCCTAGTGCCTGCCACGCCCCGCGGGCTACACCGAGAAGCGCCCAAGACGCTGCAGTTGCGGGCAACAATCCAGCGCCCCAGGCGGTGTCGACAGCGAGCAGGCGCGCCAACGGTTCACGCGCGGCAAGGCCCAGAACGAGAGACACAGCAGTGATCAGGGCGAGCGCTCGCAGCCAGGGCCAAGCGCCGGCGGCGGCGTGGGCCGGGGTGCTCGCTCGCTGGTTGTCGCTGTCGCGGCGAGAAGCGAGCGACGCCGCTTGCCCGAGGCGGCGGGCGGTTGCGACCTGGAGTGCCGTTCCCGGCACCGAGAGGACTAGGAATGCTGAGACCAGAACTGCTAGCGAGGCGTATCCGCCGGCGCCCAGCCAGCGTGCAAACACGAGTGTGAAGAGGAGACCGAGCACGTTCTGCGCTGCCGTTGCGAGCGCCAGCGGAAGCGCCCCCGTGGCGGCACGTTTGACGGTAAATCCGAGGGTTCGAACGGCGCTCTTGCCGTGACGCGCGGGGCGATCCACGGACGGCTCGGGTACCCAGGGGACCTCAGCTTTCGCGTGGGGCACTCGGCGAGCCTACGCGCGACGCGCTGGAGCAGCAAGATCGGCATCTCGGGGCTCGTTGCTCGGTGGGAATGGTTGTCGATGACCGCGCTCTGCTCGGTCGCTCGCTCTGCAGGGCTGTTCCGGCTAGCGCTAACGGACAGCTCCTCGGACAATACCGGGGCGAAGTGGGTTGGCTTGCGTGCCGGTAGGCGTGTGATCGCCGCGACGCCCGTCTACGAGTGGCTCGGCAGCAACTTTGCCGCTCTGACGGCTATCGGTGTGCGGCCACCGGCGTCTGCCCTGCGCGACCCGCGGTTCGTGGTGCGTTGACTCTCGGCAGCCTACGGTCGTTAGCGGCGTCCCTCCGGCCTTCGCGGCACCTAGCATTCACTGGCACCTGCGTCGTCTGCGCGCCGCGTCTCGACCGGATCCGTGCGGCCGTGGGGTGGTCGCCGAGCGGAGCGGCGAGCGGCCGTGGCGACGTCGAGTGGAGAGCATCGCAACCGAAACGCGCTTGTTGATCACGACACCTCCAACAAGACCCCGCCTCTGGCCCCGCCTCTTGGCCGGCGCGGCGGCGATCGTCTTCGCGTCGGGGTCGGCTACAGCGGTAGTCGCTTTTCGCGAGGTCGATCGTGTGGTCGGTGCGCTCCAGGAGCATCCGCGTTTGCGACTCGGCGCGCAGCTTGCCCGTACCGACCCGGGGCAGCCCCAGACGATCATGATCCTCGGCTCCGACCGGCGGCCGGCGAACTCCGGCGAGGGCGGGGGCGGGGCGCGCTCGGACACGATCATGCTCGTTCGCCTCGACCCGTCGAAGAAGGCGATCGCGCTGATGTCGCTGCCGCGCGACCTCAAGGTCCGCATTCCCGGGCACGGCATCGCCAAGATCAACGCCGCCTACGAGTACGGCGGGCCGAAGCTGACGCTCGAGACCGTCAAGCAGCTCACCGGACTACCCATCAACCACGTCATCAACATCGACTTCCGTGGTTTCTGGGCGGCGGTCAATGCCGTTGGCTGCGTCTACGCGGAGGTCGACCGTCGCTACTACAACGCCTCCGCCGCCTACTCGTACATCAACCTCCAGCCCGGCTACCAGCGCATGTGCGGGCGCGAGGCGCTCCAGTTCGTGCGCTTCCGCCACGAGGACAACGACCTCGTCCGTTCCGCGCGCCAGCAGGAGTTCCTCCGTCAGGCCAAACAACAGATCGCGGTCTCAAAGCTGATCGAGGACCGCGACCGGCTGGTACGCATCTTCGCCCGCTACACCACCTCGGACATTGACTCTCGGGCCGAGGTTTTGCGACTGCTCAAGCTCGCGCTGTTCAGCGTCGGTCAGCCGATCCGCGAGGTGCACTTCGAAGGCAAGATCGGCCCGAGCTTCGTTGAGGCCACGGACGCCCAGGTGCAAAAGCTCGTGCAGGAGTTTTTGGGCGTGGAAGAGACCCCCGGCCCGCGCGGCACGCTGCGCCCGCGCGGTGCGCGGCGCGCGCCGAACGATCTCGGCCTCGAGCGCGCCGACGTTCCCGGCAAAGAGCAGGCGATCATGGCGGTGCGGACGGGCGCCGGCGGCAAGCGGCTCCCCGTTTTCTTCCCGACGGTGCGCACACGCGGAGCGATGTACGCCGGGCCGCCGCGCGTCTACCGCCTGCGCGACCCGGACGGACGGTTGCACCTCGCTTACAGGATGGTGATCAAGCGCGGCCTCGTCGGCGAGTACTACGGCCTCCAGGGTCTCACCTGGAAGAACCCGCCGATCCTCGCCGGTCCCCACAAAGTCAAGCGCTACCGCGGCCGGGAGTTTCGCGTCTACTACGACGGCGACCGTGTCCGGCTAGTCGCTTGGCGCACCCGCAGCGCCGTCTACTGGATCTCCAACACCCTCCTGCTCACGTTGAGCGAGCGGCAGATGATGGCCATCGCCCGCTCGACACGGCTGCTCTGAATGGAGTGCCGCCGCTCGCGAACGGCGCTTTTCCGGCTGCGAGCTCGGTTAGGCTCTTGCGCTCCCCATGCCCGAAGCGAAGGAACCGATAGGCGTAGTCGGCGTCGGCTGGGTCGGGCTCGTCACGGCGGCCTGCTTCGCCGAGCTCGGTCACGACGTGTGGGCGCGCGACATCGATCACGAGAAGGTCGCGCGCCTGACGCGCGGCGAAGTTCCGATCCACGAGCCGGGCTTGCCCGAGCTCGTCGCCCGCAACCGCGAGCGCCTGCACTTCACTACCGAGATGGCGCCGGTGCTCGAGCACGCTCGGCTGCTCTTCTGCTGCGTCGACACCCCGCCCACCTACTCCGGCGACGCCGACCTGTCGCGTGTCGAGGCGGTGGTGAGCGAGCTCGCCGACCCCGACGACCACGCCCTTGTAATGAAAAGCACCGTTCCGGTCGGCACCGGCGCCTCGATCAAGCGTCGCCTGCCCGGCCTGCACTATGTCTCGAACCCCGAGTTCCTGAAAGAGGGCTCGGCGATCGAGGATTTCCTCCATCCCGATCGCGTCGTGATCGGCGCCGACAGCGACTCCGAGGCGTTCGCCGACCGCGTCGAAGCCCTATACGCGCCGCTCGGAGCGCCGGTCGTGCGTACCGACGTCGCCAGCGCCGAGATGATCAAGCTCGCCTCGAACGCCTTCCTCGCCACCAAGATCTCGTTCATCAACGAGATCGCGAACGTCTGCGAGGAAGTCGGCGCCGACGTCGCCGAGGTGGCGCGCGGCATGGGCCTCGACGAGCGCATCGGCCCGCACTTTTTGCGCGCCGGCGCTGGCTACGGCGGCAGCTGCTTCCCAAAAGACGTGCAGGCGCTCAAACAGCTGGCGGGCAACAGCGGCTACCACTTCCAGCTCTTGACGGCGGTCATCGACGTCAACGAGCTGCAGAAGCGCAGGCTCGTCGGCAAGCTCCAAAAGCACCTGGGATCGCTGGTCGGTAAAGAGGTCGCCCTGCTCGGCATCGCCTTCAAGCCCAACACCGACGACGTGCGCGAGGCGACGAGCCTGGTGCTGGCCGGCCGCCTGCAAAGCGAAGGCGCCACCGTGCGCGCCTACGACCCCGTCGCGCGCGAGCGGGCGCGGCCGCTACTCGCCAACGCGAAACTGTGTGACTCGGCGCTCGAGGCGCTCGAGGGCGCCGACGCCGCCGTGCTCGTCACCGAGTGGCAGGAGTTTCGCGAGCTCGACTGGGAAGGTACGGTGAAGCGCGTGATGCGCCGACCGATCATCGTCGATGGACGCAACTTCCTCGATCGCGACGCGCTGCGCGCCGCGGGCTTCGTTTACGAGGGGGTAGGCCGCTGATCCGGCAGGCGGTCGTTCTCGCCGGTGGCGAGGGCACCCGCCTGCGGCCGCTGACGCGAACGGTTCCCAAACCGGTCGTGCCGCTCGCGGGCCGTCCCCACCTCGCGTGGATGCTCGACTGGCTCGAGCACCACGGCGTTCGCGAGGCTCTGCTGCTCTGCGGCTTCCTCGCCGAACGGGTGCGAGAGCACGTCGGCGACCGCCACGGCAACATCCAGCTGTCCTACGTCGTCGAGCCGGAACCGCTCGACACCGCCGGCCCGCTGCGGCTAGCGCTCGACCAGGGTCTTCTCGCCGAGCGCTTCTTCGTACTCAACGGCGACATCCTCACGGACCTCGACCTCGCGGCGCTCGAGCGTCGCCACCGCGAGCGCTCGGCGAAAGCGACGATCGCGCTCGTCGAGGTCGCGGACGCGCGTAGCTACGGCAGCGTTCCGATCGACGAGCGCGGTGCCGTCGAGGCCTTCCTGGAAAAGATGGACGATCCGCCGACGAACCTCGTCAACGGCGGCGTCTACCTGCTCGAGCGAACGACCGTGGCGAGCGCGATCGCCGCTGGCCGGCCCGTCTCGTTCGAGCGCGAGGTCTTTCCCGGCCTAGTCGGCAAAGGGTTGTACGGGGTGGCCGCGGACTGCTATTGGATCGATATCGGAACGCTCGACCGCTATCTGGAAGCCACACGCGACCTCCTCGCCCGCCGACCGCGACCCCCGCTCGCGGTGGCGCCCGGCAACGACCCGCTAATCGCTGCAGGGGCGCGCGTCGAGGGCAGCGTTAGCGCCGGCAGCGTGATCGGTGCGGGTTGTGTTGTCGCTACAGGCGCCCGCGTCGAGCGCGCGGTGCTCTTCGACGGGGTGCGCGTCGAAGCGGGGGCGGCGGTAGTCGACTCGGTTACCGCCGAAGGCGCGGCGATCGGCGAGGGTGCGGAGGTCGGGCCTGGGGCGATCGTCGGCGCTGGCGCGCGCGTCGAAGCCGGCGCGCGAGTGGGAGCCGGCGCGCGGGTGGAACCGGGCGCGGTCGTCGCTGCAAGCCCGGACGGATCGGCGCCCGCAGCGCGCGCCGCGACGGGGACGGCGGGGCAGTGACGAGAGCGGCCTCGCAGCTCGTAGTGGGGCTTGACGGCGCGCGCGTCCGCGCTGTCGACAGCTCGCGTCTCATCGACGACGTGGTGCTCCTCGGTCACCAGCTCGAAGATGCGCTCTGGCGTGCCGAAGCGGCCGGCCTGCCGCAGCGGCGCGCTCCCGCGCTCGTCGTCTGCGGGATGGGCGGGTCGGCGATCGGTGCCGACCTCGCGCGCGCGATCGCCGGCGAGCGGCTCGGTGGGCCGCTCGTCACGGTGCGCGGCGACGATCCGCGGCCGTGGCTCGCCACAGGTGCGCTCGTGCTCTGCTCGAGCTACTCGGGCGCCACCGCCGAGACATTGGCGTGCTTCGACGCCGCCCGGCGTGCCGGCGCAGATCTCGTCGTGGCCACGACTGGCGGCCCCCTGGCCGAGCGGGCGCGTGCCAGTGGCGTGCCGGTGATCGGGATTCCCCAAGGTCTCGAACCGCGCTGCGCGGTCGCCTACGTGACCGTCGCCGCGCTCGCTGCGGCACAAAGCGCTGGTCTCGTGCCCGATCTCGCCGACGAGCTCGCCGCCGCCGCGCGCACGACCACAGCACTGGCTGCGCAGTGGGGAAGCGACTCCCCCCAAAACACCGGACCCAAGCGGCTCGCCGGCGACCTCGCCGGGCGCGTTCCGGTCTTCCACGGCATCGGTCTTACCGCTGCGGCGGCGCGGCGCTTCAAGACGCAGTGGAACGAGAACGCCAAGCTGCCGGCGTTCTGGAGCGAGCTTCCCGAGCAGAACCACAACGAGATCTGTGCCTGGCTTGGGGAGGCGCAGACGGCCGGTCTCGCGCCCGTGCTCCTGGCGAGCGAACTTCTTGCCCCGCCGTCGCGTGTGCGCCTGCAAGCCACCGCCGAGGCGCTCGAACGGGCGGGTTTCAACCCGCTGCTGGTTGAAGGGGGCGGGGCGACGCGCGCCGAGCAGGTCCTCTCGCTCGTGCTGTTCGGGGATCTCGCGAGCGTGTACGCGGCTGTGCTGGCTGGGCGCGACCCGCGTCCCGTCGCAGCGATCACCGCTCTCAAGGAGCGGTTGGCGGCAGCGGACTCGGAGAGCAGCTAGCGCGCCGCCTGGGCGTCACGGTAACGTCTTTCTCGCGTGCGTTTAGCATTGCGGCGCGCGCGGCTCGACGCCGCCCCGTTGCATCGACGCCCGACTCGAGGAAGACGCCGAAAGAGGTTCGATCGAGACGATGAGCACCAGCACTGCCGTACTGACCGACCGTGACTTCAAGGTCGCCGACCTGTCGCTGTACGAACTCGGCCGCCACGAGATTCGGCTCGCCGAGCACGAGATGCCGGGTCTGATGGCGGTGCGCCGCGAGTACGCCGACCGCAAGCCGCTGGCCGGCGCGCGCATCACCGGGTCTCTGCACATGACCGTGCAGACGGCGGTGCTGATCGAGACGCTGGTCGCCCTCGGCGCTGAGGTGCGGTGGGCGTCGTGCAACATCTTCTCCACCCAGGACCACGCGGCGGCGGCGGTGGTCGTCGGTCCCGACGGCACCCCCGACGAGCCGCGCGGTGTCCCGGTGTTCGCCTGGAAGGGCGAGACGCTCGACGAGTACTGGTGGTGCATCGACCAGACGTTCCGCTGGCCCGACGGCAAGGGGCCGAACATGCTGCTCGACGACGGTGGCGACGCCACGCTGATGGTCCACAAGGGCGTCGAGTTCGAGCGCGCAGGGGCCGTGCCCGATCCCGAGGGCGCCGACTCCGAGGACTTCGCTGCGTTGCTGCGCATCCTGCGCGCCTCGCTCGCCGAGGACTCGAGCCGCTGGCAGCGCATCGCGGCCGAGATCAAGGGCGTCACCGAAGAGACCACCACCGGTGTCCACCGCCTGTACCAGCTCGCCGAGGCCGGTGAGCTTCTCTTCCCGGCGATCAACGTCAACGACTCGGTGACGAAGTCGAAGTTCGACAACATCTACGGCTGCCGGCACTCGCTGATCGACGGACTGAACCGGGCGACCGACGTCCTGATCGGCGGTAAGACCGCTGTCGTCTGCGGCTACGGCGACGTCGGCAAGGGGTGCGCCCAGTCGCTGCGCGGCCAGGGCGCACGCGTCATCGTCACCGAGATCGACCCGATCTGCGCGCTGCAGGCGGCGATGGACGGCTACCAGGTGACGACGCTCGAAGACGTCGTCGAGCACGCCGACATCTTCATCACCGCCACCGGCTGCCGCGACGTCATCCGTGTCGAGCACATGCAGCGGATGAAAGACAAGGCGATCGTCGGCAACATCGGCCACTTCGATCACGAGATCGACATGGCCGGGCTCGCCGCCGTTCCCGGCATCAAGCGCATCAACATCAAGCCGCAGGTCGACGAATGGGTCTTCCCCGACGGCCACTCGATCATCGTCCTTTCCGAAGGGCGGCTGCTCAACCTCGGCAACGCCACCGGGCATCCGAGCTTCGTGATGTCGAACTCCTTCACCAACCAGGTGATCGCGCAGGTCGAGCTGTACAGCAACACCGACCGCTACGAGCGCAAGGTCTACCGTCTCCCGAAGCAGCTCGACGAGAAGGTGGCGCGCCTGCATCTCGACGCGCTCGGTGTGAAGCTCACCAAGCTGACGCCCGAGCAGGCCGCGTACCTCGGTGTCCCGGTCGAGGGGCCGTACAAGCCCGAGCACTACCGCTACTGAGCGACCTGCGCAGCTCGGCAACCGGCGGCGGGCCGTTTTGCGCTAGGTTCGGCGGCCGATGAAAGCGATGGTTCTTGCCGCCGGTCTCGGCACGCGGCTGAAGCCGCTCACGTTCTTCGCGCCGAAACCGATGGTGCCGGTCCTCGACCGACCGGTGATGGCGCACATCGTGCGTCTGTTGGAGGCGCAGGGGTTCACCGAGCTAGTCGCCAACTTGCACTGGCACGCCGACGCCATCCGCTCCTACTTCGGCGACCGGCTCGAGTGGAGCTACGAGCCCGAGCTGCTCGGCACCGCTGGAGGGGTGCGCAAGGTGCGCGACTTCTTCGGCGACGATCCCGTAGTGGTGATCTCGGGCGACGCCCTCACCGACCTCGACCTGCGCGCGCTCGTCCAGCGCCACCGCGAAACCGGGGGTATCGCCACGCTCACCGTTAAGCGGGTACCCGATCCCAGCCAGTACGGCGTCGTCGTCTGCGACCGCGACGGTCGGATAACTGGCTTTCAGGAGAAACCCGACCCCGCCGAGGCTCTCACCGACCTCGCGAGCTGCGGGATCTACTGCTTCAGCCCCGAGATCTTCGACTACTTCCCCGAGCGGGAGTTCGTCGATTGGGCGCAGGACGTGTTCCCGGTGCTGCTCGACAACGACGTGCCGTTCTACGTGCACGAGATCGACGCCTACTGGAACGACATCGGGTCGCTGGCCGAGCTGCGCCAGGGTACCTGGGACGCGCTCGCCGGCCGGGCGCAGGTCGAGCGGCGCGGTCGCGAGATCGCCCCCGGCGTGATCGCCTGCGATGGGCAGCTGGCGCTCGACGGGGTCGAAGTCGTCTCTGGCCCGGTATGGATCGGTTCGGGGTGCGAGATCGGCGAGGGCGTGCGTCTGATCGGTCCGGTGGTGCTCGGCGACGGGACGAGCGTCGGCGCTGGTGCTGCTCTGCGCTCGACGATCGCCCTGCCGGGGTCGCGCATCGCGCCGTCGTCGATCCTGATTGACGCGATCGTTGCCGGCGACGATTTCGTCGACAAGCTGCCACCGCTGAGCGCGCTCGCGGGCAGCGCCACGCAAGCCGCCTGACCGCAGCAGCTAAGCGAGCGGGCGACCAGCCGCTTCGAGCCGCTCGCGCGTCCGTTGTTCGCGCTCGATGCGTGCGAGCGCACGCAGGAACAGAACGACGAGCGCGATAACGAAGGCGACCGACTGCTCGAGCATCATGATCGCCCCGCCGACGTTCTGGTCCTCGAGCGCCGAGAGCGACCAGATGCGTGGGACCGTCTCGTAGTAGCTGTAGAAGACGGTGTCGGACCAGATGAGCGCCACGCCGAGCAGCCCCAGGCCGACCTTCGCGACGGCCAGATACGGAACCACCCACAGGCCGCGCAGGCCGTGGCGCATCGGCACCGGTTGGATCAGCGGCCACCAGATGGCGATACCCGCGAAGAAGAATGTGACGTGCTCAAGCGCATGCACGGCCGAGTGTTCGAGCGCCGCGTCGTAGAGGCTCGGGACGTGCCAGAGGTACATCGTGCCGAGCCACACGACGAGCGCCGTGATCGGATGGAAGAAGACGCCCGCGTGCCGCTCGAGCTCGACGAACCGCCGCGTGAGCGGGCGCATCATCGCGCGCGACAGCGAGAGCAAAAGCAGTGCCGGCGCCACGTCGCCGAGCAGCAGATGCTGAAGCATGTGCGCAGAGAAGAGGTAGTCGCCGGCCAAACCGTCGATCGGCGACGCCAGCGCCGCCAGCAAGGCGACGACCGCACCCGCGAACGCTGCTGCCTGCCCGGCGCCGGCGCCGCGCGCGCCGGCGTGCGCGCGTGTGCGGCGAAAGGCGCGCGTCCACACGAACACCAAAAGCGCGATCGGCGCTAGGACCGTGGGATCGGGAAGCCAGTAGAGGCGCGGCTCGTTCATCGTCGGCGACCGCTGGCAGAGAGCGCCGACCGGAACGATAGAGCGGCACCGTTGCGGCTGTAACCCAGCCGCAACGCGCGCCTGTCGATGCTGCGCGGCGTGGTAGGGGCGGCCCTCCTCGCGCTCGGTTGGCGTCTTGCCGACGTTCTCGCGCCACCCGGCTGTGTCGGATGCGGACGGCTTCTAGCGGCTGGTGGCACGCTCCCCGGTGCGCTGCCGCTGTGCGACGCGTGCCGCCGCCGCTTCGCGCGCGAGTGCGCGCTGGCGGCGGTTGCCGATTGCGGGCGGCTGCCGATCGCTGCGGCTTGTGTCTACGGTCCCGTCGCCCGTGCGCTCGTTGCTCGCTTCAAGTTCGCCAGCGGCCACGCGCTGGCGCCCGCACTGGCGAGCGCGATGCTCCCCGCTGTGCGGGAGCTCACGACAGTGCTGCGATCGGACGGCGCCCGGTCGCGGATGGACGTGCGCTGCGCGCTCACGCCCGTGCCCACGCACCCTTGGCGCAAACGCGCCCGCGGCTACGACCAGGCGGAGCTGCTGGTGCGCTCGCTTGCGGATATCGCGGGGCTGCCCGCGCTCGACCTGTTGCGCCGCCGCGGCCCGTTGCGTCCGCAGCGGCGGCGTGGCCGCCGCGACCGGCTCGCGCTCCCCGGTGACGTTTTCGTCGTCCGGCGACCGCCACCGCCACTGGCGCTCCTCCTGGTCGACGACGTCGCTACCACCGGCGCCACGCTTTCGGCCGCTGCGGCCGCGCTCGCCGCCCGCGGTGCGCTCGTCGCCGGCGCTGTCGTTTTCGCCCGCGCGCTACGGAGCCGGGATCGCACCGCCTCTCTCGGCGATCTTGCAAGCCGCCGTACCTTGGCGCCTTCCAGGCGCGCTTCTACCATCGCGTTTGAAGGCACTCACTCCGAGACGGGAGGTCCGGAATGCGGATCGAGGTGAAGGGGCGCAACGTCGAGGTCACCGACGAATTGCGCGAGCGCGTCGAGCGAAAGTTCGAGAAGGTGTCGCGCCAGGTCTCGCCGCTCGCCGAGCTCGAGGTCGAGTTGGCTGAAGAGCGCAACCCAGCGATCCGCGAGTCGCAGCTCGCCGAAGCGACCCTCCACCTCAAGGGCGTCACGCTGCGCGCCAAAGAGCGGGCGATCGACATGGTGCATGCGATCAACCTCGTTGCCGACGAGCTTGCTCGGCAAGTCAAGCGCCACCGCGAGCAGCGGCGCGGTCGGCGTGAAGCAGAGCGCGAGCGTGAGCGCGAACGGCGCGCCGCATCCCGCGCCGCGACTGCCGGCGAGCTGCTAGGGGGAGCGAGCGCCGAGGGCCAGCCCGCCTAACGACGAGCAGCCAAGACCGAGCGGGCTCGCCGCGCAGCGGGGCGAGCCCGCCGGCGTTGCTACTCTCGCGCTGCGATGTCGATACTCGAGCGCGCACTGCGCATCGGCGAGCGCAAGCTCTACCGCCGCTTCGAGCGCAACGTCGGGCGCATCAACGACCTCGAGGAGCAGGTCCGCCCGCTCAGCGACGGCGAGCTGCGCGAGCGCTACGAGCAGCTTCGCCGCCGCCACATCGAAGGGGGCGAGTCGCTCGACGATCTGCTCTTCGAGTGCTTCGCTTTAACGCGCGAGGCGGCTCGGCGCACCCTCGGTCAGCGCCACTACGACGTCCAGCTGATCGGCGGCATGGTGCTGCACGCGGGCGCGATCGCCGAGATGAAAACCGGCGAGGGCAAGACGCTGACCGCGACTCTCGCCGTGGCGCTGAACGCCCTCGCCAGCCGCGACCAGGAAGGCAAGCCGCGCCAAGGCAAGGGCGTCCACGTCGTCACTGTCAACGACTACCTGGCGCGCCGCGACGCCGAGTGGATGGGGCCGATCTACCGGATGCTCGGCATCACCGTCGGTGTCATCCAGAGCGGTCAGCCCGAGTACGAGAAGCGCGCCGCCTACGAGTGCGATGTCACCTACGGCACCAACTCCGAGTTCGGTTTCGATTACCTGCGCGACAACCTCGCGATCGAGCGCGAGCAAAAGGTGCAGCGCGGTCACGGCTACGCGATCGTCGACGAGGTCGACAACATCCTCATCGACGAAGCGCGCACGCCGCTGATCATCTCCGGCCGTCCCGAGCAGGCGGCCGACCTCTACTACAAGTTCGCCAAGCTGGCGAAGATCATGGAGCCGGGCAAAAAGCCCGACACCTTCGAAGCAAAGTCGAAACACTGGGTCGCCGACTTCGACTACGAGCCCGACGAAAAGCACAAGACCGTTTCGATCACCGAGCGCGGCGTTGAAAAGGCCGAGAAGTTCCTCGGTATCGACAACCTCTTCCGCCCCGAGAACGGCTACCTCGTCAACCACCTGATCCAGGCGCTAAAGGCCGAGTCGCTCTACAAGCGCGACAAGGACTACGCCGTGATCGACGGCCAGGTGAAGATCATCGACGAGTTCACCGGCCGCATCCTCGAGGGGCGCCGCTGGTCGGAAGGGCTCCACCAGGCGATCGAGGCCAAGGAAGGCGTGCCGATCCAGGAGGAGTCGCAAACGGTCGCCACGATCACCTACCAGAACTACTTCCGCAAGTACGAGAAGCTGGCCGGAATGACCGGTACCGCCCTCACCGAGGCGGTCGAGTTCAAGAAGATCTACAACCTCGACGTCGTTGAGATCCCCACACACCGGCCGATGATTCGCGTCGATCACGACGACCGGATCTACAAAACCAAGGAAGGCAAGTGGAAGGCCGTGCTGCGCGAGATCGAAGAGCGCCACCGCAAAGGCCAGCCGGTGCTCGTGGGCACGATCTCGGTCGAGGTGTCGGAGATGCTCTCCAACCGCCTCAAGAAGCTCGGGATCCCGCACGTCGTGCTCAACGCCAAGCCCGAGCACGCGGCGCGCGAGGCCGACATCATCGCTGAGGCTGGACGGCCGGGTGCGGTGACGATCGCCACCAACATGGCGGGCCGCGGCGTCGACATCAAGCTCGGCGGCAACGAAGAGCACCTCACGACCAAAGAGCTAGAAAAGCGTGGCCTCGAGCCCGGCACGCCCGAATGGGAGAAGGCGTGGGAGGAGGTCTACCCGCGCATCCGCGAGCAGGTCGAGCGCGATCGCGAGCGTGTGAAGGAGCTCGGCGGGCTCTTCATCCTCGGCACCGAGCGGCACGAGGCGCGGCGGATCGACAACCAGCTGCGCGGCCGCGCCGGACGCCAGGGCGATCCCGGCGAGTCGCGCTTCTACCTCTCGGCCGAGGACGACCTCGTGCGCCTGTTCGCCGGCGACCGCATCTACAAGATCCTCGATCGCCTCGGTCCCGTCGACGAGCACGGCGAGGAGCAGCCGATCGAAGCGCGCATCCTCTCCAAGCAGATCGAGAACGCGCAACGCAAGGTCGAGGAACAGAACTTCCTGATCCGCAAGCGCGTGCTCGAGTACGACGACGTGATGAACCAGCAGCGCGAGGTGATCTACGAGTACCGCGACCGGATCCTCGAGGGCGAGGATCTCTCGGAGACGGTGCGCGAGCAGCTCGCCGACGTCGTCGAACGGATCGCGCGCGAGTATCTGGCTTCGGACATCCCCGAGGAGTGGGATATCGAGGCGCTGTTCGATCGGCTCGTCGACATCTACCCGTGCGGTTACAGCGCCGAGGATGTCGACCTTGCTCGGGAGGACCGCGAGAGCCTGATCGCCAAGTTGCGCGAGGATGTCGTCGAGGCGTACGAAGAGCGCGAGAAGGAGCTCGGCTCCGAGCTGTTGCGGGCGCTCGAGCGCTTCCTGCTTTTGCAGATCATCGACGAGCGCTGGCGCGAGCACCTCCACGACATGGACTATCTGCGCGAGGGCATCCACCTTCGCGGCTTCGCCCAGATCGACCCCCTGGTCGCCTACAAGAACGAGGCCTTCGAAATGTTCGGGCAGCTGATGAACTCGATCTGGGACGAGTTCGCCCGCCAGATCTTTAACGTTGAAGTCGAGGTTCAGCCCGAGCAGCCGCAGGGGCCGGTGTGGCGCACCGGTGCGAACACGACGTCGACCGCCGGGCGCCTGCAGTACAGCGGTGGCCACGCCGCCCAGGGGCGCGCCGCGATCGCCCAGGCTGCCGCTGGCGCGGGCGCCGAGGCGCTCGCGCTCGACGAGGAGCCGCCGCCCGAGGCCCCCGTCGTCGAGACGCGCCGCGTCGACGAGCGCGAGAAGATCGGTCGCAACGACCCCTGCTGGTGCGGCTCGGGCAAGAAGTTCAAGAAGTGCCACGGCCGCAGCGTGTGAGCGGCGACTTCGAGCGCTAACCGATGTCCCGCGACGTTCCTGCGCTCCAAGATCTCCGCGACCAGCTGAAGCTGCTCGCGGACTCTCTTTGACAGGGAAGCTCTCGAACGGCGCGCCGCGGAGCTCGAGAGACAGCTACAAGACCCGGACTTTTGGTCTGACCAAGGGCGAGCCGCGCGCGTCTCGGCCGAGCACGCCCGCCTGCGCCACAAGCTCGACGAGCTCGACGAGCTCGAGCGCGAGCTCGAGGACCTCGTCGAGCTCGAGCAGCTCGGCGCTGACGATCCCGACCTAGCGCGCGAAGTGGCCGACCAACGCGCGCGCCTCGCGCAGCGACTCGCACGGCTCAGCGAAGAGCGGCTCTTCTCGGGCAAGTACGACCGGGGCGACGCGGTCGTCACCGTCAACGCTGGCGCCGGCGGAACGGACGCCCAGGACTGGGCCGAGATGGTCCTGCGCATGCTCGTGCGCTGGGCGGAGCGGCGCGGTTTCCAGGCCGAGCTCGTGGACCTCTCGCCCGGCGAAGAGGCGGGTATCAAGTCGGCGACGGTCATCGTCCGCGGCGAGAACGCCTATGGCTTGGCCTCGGCCGAACGCGGCGTCCACCGGCTCGTGCGGATCTCACCCTTCGACTCGCAGAAGCGCCGCCACACCGCCTTCGCGGGTGTCGACGTAGCGCCGCTCGTCGAGGAGGTGACCGACGTCGAGATTGACCCCGACGACCTGCAGATCGACACCTACCGGGCGTCGGGAGCGGGCGGCCAGCACGTAAACAAAACCGACTCCGCGGTCCGGATCACGCACAAGCCGACGGGCATCGTCGTCCAGTGCCAGAACGAACGCTCGCAGTCGGCCAACAAAGAGACGGCGCTGCGGATTCTGCGTGCGCGCTTGCTCGAGCTCGAGGAGCGCCGCCGGCAAGAGGAGATCCGCCGCGAACGGGGCGAGACGCAGGACGTCAACTTCGGCTCGCAGATTCGCTCCTACGTGCTGCACCCCTACCGGATGGTCAAAGACCACCGCACGGGAGTCGAGATCGGCGACGTCGATCGCGTCCTCGACGGCGATCTCGACGAGCTGATTGCTGCCGAACTCGCCCGTCGCGCCGGCGAGCGCGGGGCGGTCGCTGCGGGCAGCTGACCTTCGTCACGAGACTCTCTCGCCGGGTCTTGTAGGCTCGCGGCTTTCGGCTTCTTCCGGTGAGCGTCGGTGAGCGCCAGACGTCGTGGGCGAGCTTGGATCGGCTTTGTGCAGAGCCGTTTTTGGCAGCGCTCACGCCGGCACCGCGCGTCCGACGACGAGCGGGGCGACGATCGGAAGCGCCTTGGGGATGCGGTCGTGCTCGATCTCGGCGATACGGAAACCGGCCTGCTCTATTGCGGTCGCGGTAGCACGGTTCGGATGGCATCCGCGGCCCACGCGCCGCCACAGCCCGGCCAGGCGATCCTGCCAGCGTGCGAGCCGCGGATCGTCGGCGCGGACGTGCTCGAGGAAGAGCAGCTGGCCTTGGGGAGCGAGCACGCGCCGGACCTCGGCGAGGGCACGGGCAGGGTCGTCGACCGTGCAGAGGACCAACGTGCAGACGACGGTGTCGAAGGCAGCGTCGGCGAACGGCAGGTCTTCGGCGCGCGCCTCGACGACGCGGGCGGCAGGTCCGTGTGCGCGCACGCGGCGGCGCAGGCGTGCCGCCATCGCCGTGTCCGGCTCGGCGAGCACGAGCTCGCCCACCTCCGCGGGGTAGTGGGCAAGGTTCAATCCCGTTCCGGCGCCGATCTCGAGCACACGCCCGCGGGCGCGCGCAAGCAAGGAGTGGCGCTTCGCCGCCAGACCCGCACGCTCGGAGGAGGCCAGCAGGCGGTCGTAGAACGCGGCGAAGATGCAGCCGTAGAGGCTCACGTAGGTCCCGTTACGTGGGCGACGACGCGACGTTTTGTAGCGCAGTACCCGGCCTTTAGCGCAGGAACGCGTTGACGCGGGCGACGAAGTCGCGCCGGTGCTGGAAGAGGAAGTTGTGGGCCGCGTCACGGTAGACGACGAGCCGAGCGCCGCGGATCGTGTGCGCGATGTGGCGCGCGTTCGCCACAGGCAGCAGCCGATCGAGAGCGCCGTGGGCGACCAAGACAGGCAGGCGGATCTTGCGCAGCTCGCGGCCTGACCGTTCACGGCCTGCGATCCAACGAGCGATGGCGGCGAGCTGCTGTTGGAAGATGTTCGCGGGTGCGCCCGGCTGCGCGTTCGGATAGGAGGTGATTTCGCGGCTCCACGCTGCCATCAGGTCGCCGCGATTGGGCGGAAAGAGCGCGGTTCCGAACTGAGTGCCGGGCTTGGGCGGCGTCGCCTTGCCGTCGCCCGGCGCGGTGGCACAGAGCACCAGGCGCCGCACGCGCTGCGGGTACAGCCGCGCCAGCGATTGGGCGATCATGCCGCCCATCGACCAACCGAGCACGTCCGCACGACGCAGTCTGAGCGCACGAACAAGACTCGCCACCGTCCGCGCCATGCGCGGGATAGTGATCGGGCCTTTCAGCGTCGTGCGGCGTATTCCGAGGTTGTCGAAGGTAATGACGCGGCGGTGGCGCGCGAGCGCGTCGACGACGCTTGGTGCCCAGGCGTCCATCGTTCCGCCGAGCCCCATGATCAAGACGAGCGGTCGGCCGCGGCCGAAGCTGCGGTAGCCGATCCGTCCGTCGCCAGCGCGCACGGTACGGATCGGGACCTCGCGGATCGAGCGCGGTCGGGGGGACGCTGCGGTGGTGCGAGTGGCCGCCGTGGCGCGAGCGGTTGCGGTGGGGCGAGTGGCCGCCGTCGCGGCTTGCTCGAAGGCCGCGACGGCGAGCGCGATCACTGCAAGCGCCGTCGGGACGAACAGGCGCCGACAAGGGCGGCTCACTGAGGTTTGGGCGTGGGGCATCGCAGCGAGAGGGGGTTCCGGAGCGATCGGCGCTCCGAGAGCGTTACCGCAGCGTAAACGACCGCCGCTCTCGCTGCACGTACCATCGTCGCCACGATGGCCGTGTCCGGGTCGCGCCCGACCGGGGGTATCTCGCCGTACGACGCAAGACCGGGTGCTGGTCGCGCGCGTCCCGGGCGCCCGCACGGCAGGGGCCGAAGCGTCCGGGTGGGGGCGGCGCTGGCGGCGAGCTTGGTGGCGCTCGCTGCCATTTGGATGGGTGCTCCCGGCGTGGTCCGTGCGGTCGGCGCCGAGCTCGCTGCTGCCGTCGGGGGGAAGCGCGCTACCGCGGTCGCGCTGCGGCCGGCAGGACCCCCGCCTTCGCTACCGCTGTGGGTCGACCCGGCGAGCTTGGCTGCCCGCGCGGCCGCCAAAATCGCCGCAAGCAGGCCGGGAGACGCGGCGATCCTGCGCTGGCTGGCTGCGAAGCCGCAGGCCTCCTGGGTGGGTCCGTGGTTGGGCGGGCCGGACGGTGTTCGTCGTCACGCGGCACGGGTCGTCGGCGGAGCTTGGGCCGCACGGTCGCTGCCCACACTCGTTCTCTACGCGCTCCCGCGCCGCAGCTGCCGTCGCGATCCGCGCGACCGCCAGCTCGCTCGCGACTATCGCGCCACCGTGCGGGCGCTCGCGCTCGCGATCGCCGCGCGCCCGGCGCTCGTGATCGTCGAACCGGACGCTGTCGCCGAATGGGGATGCCTCGACGCGCGGTCGCGCGATCAGCGCCAGGCACTGTTGCGCTACGCACTCGCGAAGCTCGCGTCGCTGCCGCGAGCGCGCGTTTACGTCGACGCCGGGCATCCACGCTGGCAACCGGCGCGCGTCGTCGCCTCGCGCCTCGCTCGGGTTTGGGTGCCCCGTCTACGGGGGGTTGCGCTGAACGTCGCCAACTTTCAGCCGACGGGCGCAGTGGTCAGGTACGGCCGAGCGGTGTTGCAGCTTGTGGCGAAAGCGCATGGCGTACGCGAGTGTCGGCGCGCCCCGGCGCGTCGCTGCTGGCGCTGGGTGCGCGACCGGCTGGGGATGGTTGTCGACACCTCGCGCAACGGGATACCCGAGCCGCCGCGGCGCGCCACCTGCAATCCGGCGGGTGTGGCGGTCGGCGAGCCGCCGCGGCTGCGACCTGCCGGGAGTGCCGGCGTGGACGCGCTGCTCTGGGTGAAAGGGCCGGGCGTATCCGACGGTCCTTGCCGCGGCGGCCCTCCGGGCGGCGTTTTCTGGATCGACTACGCGCTCGAAATCGTGCGCCGCAGCCCGTGGTTTTCGCCCGGCGGAGGCGAAGTGACCGCTGCGTCGCCGCCCACTGCGTCGCCACCTGCAGCTGACGCGAGCGGCTGAGCGAGCGGCTCGCGGCCGGCTGGTGCGGACAAACCGGCTGCTTCGGCGAGCGGTACGGGCGCGGTCGGGGGCGCTACGTCGCTGCGGCATGCGAGCGCCCGCGTCTGGCGCCACGCCATCCACACCCCGGTGGCGACGAGCGTGGCGCCGATCGCACCGAACGCCACGTTGTTCAGCTCGCCCGGGGTCAGACCGCCGCCGGCGGCGTGCAGCGCCGCCGCCACCAACAGCGACGGCCAAACGACCGCCGGCGCCAGCAGCCGCACCGGTAGGTCAGCGCGCCCCTCCTTCGGCGTCACGCGGAACTTCAAGCCCCTTGCGACGAGCGCTCTGAGCGCCGCGAACAGGTGGATCCACGCGGTCGACCAGGCGAGCGCCAGGGCGCGGAACGTGTACATCCCCTCCGAAAGGCGCCCCAGATTGACGACACAGGCCAGGAAGTAGGGAGCGAAGTGGGTGATGAAGCCCGCAGCGTCCTCCCCGATCGCCTGCCAGCCGAACGCCAGGCGCAGGATCGGCAGCGTCAGATAGACGAGGATTGTGCAGCCCGAAAGCCAATATGTGGTGGCCACCAAGAACTGCCAGCGCTGCGCCCAGCCGAGCCGCAGCCACAGACGCGGCCGCCGGAACAGCAGCTCGAGGCAGCCGGTCGCCCAGCGCAGCTGCTGCGAGACGTAGGAAGGCAGGTCCTCGGGCCCGAGCCCGATCGCCAGCGGCTCGTCAACGTAAACGGTGCGCAGACCGCGCGCGGCGAGGTCGGCGGAGAGGACGATGTCCTCGGTGAGCGAGTCCTCGGGGAAGCCACCTACTGCGACAACCGCGTCACGGCGCGCCACGAAGTTTGTGCCGCAACAGAACGAGGCGCCGAAGCGGTCGCGCCCGCGCGAGATCGGGCCGAAGAAAAGAGCCTGCTGTTCGGAAGCCGCCGCGGTGAGCGGCCCGAGACCGGCGTTGCCGTAGACCTGCGGGGTCTGGACGATCGCGACGTCCGGGTCGGCTAGCTCGGGGAGTGTGCGCTCGAGAAAGTGCGGCGCTGGCACGTGGTCGCAGTCGAAGACGCAGAAGAAGGGGGCGCCGTCGGCGGCGGTTACGGCGAGCGCGGCGTTGAGGTTTCCCGCCTTCGCCCCCGCGCGGTCGCGGCGCGCGAGGTAGTCGATACCGAGACGCGCCGCCAGGGCGCGCACCTGCGGGCGGTTACCGTCGTCGAGCACGACCACGCGCACGCGCGCGCCGCGCATCGCCCGTGCCGCCCGCAACGTTCGCTCGACGATCGCAAGCGGCTCGTCGACGGTCGGGACGAAGACGTCGACGCGCGGCTCGCCGGGCAGCGGCTCGCGGCGCCGTTCGCGCCGCCTGTCGCGAGCGCAGGTGGCCCAGAACGACAGCGCGTGGAAAGCGTTGAAAAGGTCGGCCGCGACCAGCAGCGCATAGAGCGGGGCGACGCCGACGCGCTCGGGGCGTAGCAACCACTGCAGGTAGTAGACGAGCGACGCGACCCCGACCGCGACCCAGAGAGCCGTCACCCAGCGGCTCACCGGCGCCGGCGGCAGTGCGCTCGGGGCGGGCGCGAGTGCGCGCTCGCCGCGCGCAAGCTCGGGCCGGGGACGAGCGATGTCGAGCGTGCGACGCTCGAGCCCAGCGGCGAGGTCGACCCCTGCCGGCTGCAGCGAACGCTCGCCGCTCGCCGCCGGTGCGGCCGCAGCGGACGGTGCCGTGACTGCTGAACCAAGGTCGGCGGTCGGCGGTTCGGGCGGGAAGTTCTTAGGCGTCAAATCGCCTCCTTGCGGTCGGTCGTGCGGTGCGCGGCGCGCACACCTCGCCGGACGGGATGCGTTGCTGTGCGCTGCAGCGCGTAGACGCGCACTTGCACGCCAGCGAACGAGCGCTTCTCGAGCAGCGGTCCGTAGCTTCGGAACGCACGTACGAACCGCGACGGCGAGGCGAGCTGCTGTGCGAGGGCCTGACCCTCGAAGGTCGTGACGAGAGCGATTCGCCGACTCCCCGACCGCTGGGCGATCAGCCAGGCGTCGCGCGGTTTCCTGCCGGGGCCTTCGAGAGTGTCGATCACCCGGCGCGAGCGTGGGGGTCGGTAGTAGGCGAGCACCGGGTCGTAGCGCAGCTTCGTTACCTGAAACTGGGGTACCAGCGCTAGAGCGTCACCGGGTGCCGTCGCGCGGGCTGCCGCTCGCAGCGCCTCGCGCAACTGGAACAGGCGCGGGTTGCCGCGGTCGTGGCCCTGGATCAGGCTCAGTGCGACGAACAAGCCGGCGCACACGGCGGCGGCCGTCGCGCGCACACCTCCCGGCAGCTCGCGCTCGACCCGCGCGAGCAGTGCGCCGATGAGCAGGAACAGCGGTGGCGCGATGACGGTCAGGTAGCGCGGATCGAAAACCGAGTGCGGCCCGAGCCAGGAGGCTGCGACCAGCAGCGCTACGGGCAGCAGCACGAGCGTCATCAAGGCGCCGACCGACACCGGTACGCGCGCGAGTCGTGGCACCGCCACGAGCAGCGCCAACAGCGCTAGCGGCCACGTCGCGGCGGCCAGTCCGACGGCTCGATAGTCGTGGAAGCCGCCGACGAGCTCGACGATCGCGATGATCACCGCGAAGGGGTCGGGTCGGTTGTAGGGGGGAAGCTGGGAGGTGGCGTCGCGACCCAGGAACGCCACGAGCACCCAGGGCACGAGCGACAGAGCGGCGAGCGCGAGACAGGCGAGCACCGCGAGCGCGCGCTTGCGCAGATCGGCCCGTGTCGCCGCGAGCACGGCCGCGACGAGCCCGAGCGCTGCGGCGAAGAGCGCTCCGAAGTAGTGGGTGTAGGCGAGCGCGCACATGGTCAGTGCGAGCGCTGTCGCGCGCAACCAGCCGCCGCGCTCGAGCAAGCGCCAGGCGAGGGCGCCGGCCAGTGCCACGAGCGCGAACACCTGCGCGTACATCCGCGCTTCGCTGCCGTACCAGACAGCGAACGGGGCGATCGCTGCGAGCAGCGCCGCCCAGCGCGCGGCACGGCGGGAGAGGGCGGCGCGTGCCCACCACCACACAGCGACGACGCCGACGAGCGACCAGGCGATCGACGGGGTACGCAGCGCAAGCTCGCTGCTCCCGAGTAGCGAGACGGTAAGCCCGGCCTGGAGGTGGTAAAGGGGCGGGTGCACGCCCGCTAGCTGCAGCTTCACGATCTCGCCCGGCGAACGCGCTACCTGCGCGTAGGTGATGGTCTCGTCGAGCCAGAGGCTGCGCCGCGCGAGCACTAGGCGCAGTGCGAGTCCGCCGACGAGCAGTGCGGCGAGAAAGAGCGCGTCGCGCCTGGCCGGGGTGATTGGACGGCGAACTCTGCGCCCGACGGGAAGAAGGCGGCGGTCGGCGAGCAACCCCGGTAGCCAGGAAAAGCGCAGCAGCGGAAGGCGCGGGCGGGCGGCACTCGTTGTCGCTCGTTTGGGTGTCCCTAACGCTGGCAGCGCTCCGACGAGCGCAGAGGTAGCGAGCAGCGCGCCGAAGGCGATTCCGAGCGCGACCGCGTCGTGCGTAGCCACACCGAGCGGGGCGAGGGCGGCGACGAACCCTGCCTCACGCGTACCCACCCCGCCGATAGCGACCGGGAGCGCCATCGCCACCCCGGTTACAGCGACCACCGTCGGCACCGCCGCCGGCGCGAGGTCGACGCCGAGCGCACGAGCGAGCAGTGCGGTCGCGAGAGACCACACGAGCACGTAGATCAGGCTGAGAACGACGGCCAGGCGCCAGTATGGGGCACGACCGAGACCGGCGACAGCGCTGCTGCTGCTGCTGCGCCGCTGACGCCACCAGCGAGCGCCCTGGCGCGGTGCGAACGTCGCTGCAGCGAGCGCCACGATGCCGAGCCCGGCAGCGGTCCACGTGAGCGGCGCCGGCAGACCGTAGCCGCTCGCCGGCAGGGAGATAGCGGCGACAGCTGTGAGCGCCAGAAAGCCGAGGGCGCGGTCGAGGGCGACGCTCGCTGCCGCAGTTCGCATCCCGGACCGCGGTGCGAGCCAAGCGACCTTCACTGCGTCGCCGCCGTAGCCGCTCGGCAGAACGTTGTTCCACAGGCAGCCGCGCAGATAGGCGTGCACGAACGCGCGGCCGGCGCCCGCCCTGTCGGGCATGCCGAGCGCCAGCGCGAGCTGGTGCCAGCGCAGGCCGCACAAAGCCTGACCCGCCGTGGCTGTTGCGACCGCGAGCGCGGCGAGTGCCGGATCGATCCGTCCGATGCGCTGCGCGACGCTGGCGGGATCGAGCAGGTGAATCGCGGCCGCGACGAGCGCCAAGCTCACGAGCAAACGTAGCCAGAGCGGCGGCCGCCGCAGCAGTCGCGCCGCGCGCGTGCTGAGCGAACGAGCTAGCCGACTTCCTCGCGCCGCCAGCTGCCGCGGCCACCCGAGGTGTCGCCCGCACACCTGCGCGGCGTCCGCGGCGGCCGGCGCGCGCGAGGCGTCACGCCCGGTCACAGCGAAAGCGGAATCGACGCTCCCGGCCTGCGGTGCGTGCGCTTCGGCCGTTGGCTTGCCGTCCTCAGGGCGTGGCGCGTTCGTGGCCACTCCCGGGGGGAGCGCGGGCGTGGCGGTCACGCGCCCTTCGCCTCGGCGATGGTCTTTGTGCCGTCGTCGGCCACAGCGAGCGCCGGTACGTTCGCTGCCGCTGGGTCGACGAGGTCGGCGTCGAGGCGTCCGCTCGCGTCGTGACTGGCGTGCCGGGGACTGGCACCGCCACCGCGCCCGTGGACGACTAGTTCCGCCACGAACCCGGCCGAGAACAGGGCTGCCGGAACCACCATCGCCACGGGGACCGCGGCCAGCGCGGTGCGCGTGCCGCCGACGAGTGCGAGAGGTAGCGCGGCGAGGCCGCCGAGCGCGGCGGCGACGACGGCGACCGAGCCGAAGGCGTGCGCCGGGCGCTCGCGGTAGCGGGTGAGCAGCAGCACGGTCACGAGATCGCAGGCGCCCGCGAGCCAGCGTGCAAGGCCGTACTTGGAACGGCCGTGGCGACGGGGGTGGTGGCGGACGGCAAGCTCCGTGATCGTGAAGCCGGCAGCGCTCGCGAACACCGGCACGTAACGGTGCAGCTCGCCCTTGAGGTAGGGGTAGACCGCCTCCGCCGCCTCCCGCCGCAGCGCCTTGAAACCGCAGTTCATGTCGTGCAGCTCGAGCCCGAAGACGCGCCGGCAGACGGCGTTGAAGATCCGCGACGCGACCCTCTTGCCGAGCGGGTCCTGGCGCTCGCGCTTCCATCCGCAGACGACGTCGAAACGCTCGAGCTCGTTCAGGAAGCGCGGCAGCTCGGTGGGGTCGTCCTGGAGGTCGGCGTCCATCAACACGATCCGGTCGCCGCGGGCCATGCGGATCCCGGTCGCGAGCGCCGCCGCTTTGCCGAGACCGCGGGGGTGGCGGACCCCGCACACCGAGCGGTCGCGCTCAGCCGCGCGCTCGATCTCGCCCCAGGTCCCATCACGCGAGCCGTCGTCGACGATGACGATCTCGTAGCCCCCCTGCCAGCCGCGCTCCGCCAGTTGCGCGGTAAGTTCGCGGCCGAGCGCCTCGGTCAACGGACCGATCGTCAGCTCCTCGTCGCGCGCGGGCACGACGACCGACACCTCGACACGCTCGCCCTGCTCGTGCGCACGCCCTGTCGGCACGCCGCGCACACCGAGTGGGCGGATCGCTTGCAGGTTGGCTCGCTGGCTCGAGCGCATCGGCGTGTTACCTCCTTGGGTCAGTCGCAACAACAGGGGGCTGCTTGTGTTTTCGCCCGTCCGACCGTGCGAGGCCACTCGGGGAAGACGTCGGCTGGCGGCGCCACGGGTCGGGTCCTCGCACCGTCACGGGGGGCTTCGACGGTCCTGGCTCGGGAGGCCGGGACTTGTTGTCGACAACGTTCACGTCGTCGACGGTACGGAGACTCTGACAGCGTTCCGCTGCGCCCTTTGTACGTCCTGTTAACGGTGTGCTTCGACTTCGTGGCGAAGACGCCCGCTCTACGCTTCGGCCGATGGCCGGCGGACGCGACGACAGCGCACAGGGGCGGGACTCGGCGATGACCGGTGCGCCTTCGGCTGCCGGCTCGCCGCCGTCGTCGCGTACGGCCGCGCCGCCCGCGCGCCCTCCCGACCCGCGCACCCCGCTTCCGCCGGGTCCGCGCGGCGGCCCGGGTTGGCGCGTAGCGCCAGCGCCCGACGGTCGCGGTGGCGAGCGCCATCCGCGGCCGCCGATGGTTCCGTTCCCCCTCGGGCGCTTCCTTGCCGTGCTGGCAGCGCTGCTCGCGCTCAACTTCGTCCTCGCGAATGCGTTGACCGCCCCCGCGCCGCGCGTCCGTGTGCCCTACAGCCCGTTCTTTTTGCAGCAACTGGAACGCGGCAACGTCCGCGCGATCTCGGCTCAGGGCGAGGCGCTGAAGGGCGAGCTCAAGCACCCCGTGCGGGCGCGCATCGAGGGCGAGCGGGTGACAGTGGAGCGTTTCGAGACCACCGTCCCCGCCTTCGCCGACCGGCGCCAGCTCTACGACCTGCTGGTCGAGCGGCGGGTGACCATCAACGCGCGGCCGCCGGGAGAGCGTTCGCTGCTCGAAACGCTGCTCCTCGGCTTCGGGCCGACGCTCTTGCTCGTCGGCTTTTTCCTGTGGCTGGCGCGGCGCGCTGCGGCCCAGGGGCCGGGCGGCATGCTCGGTCAGTTCGGCCGTGCCCGCGCGCGGCGCTTCGACCCCTCGCAACAGCACGTGACGTTCAACGACGTAGCCGGTATCGACGAGGCGAAAGAGGAGCTCAGCGAGATCGTCGACTTCCTCCGCGACCCCGACAAGTACCGGCGCCTGGGTGCGCGGATCCCGCGCGGGGTGCTGCTCTCGGGACCGCCTGGCACCGGCAAGACGCTGCTGGCTCGCGCCGTCGCCGGCGAAGCCGGCGTGCCGTTCTTCTCGATCTCAGCGTCGGAGTTCATCGAGGCGATCGTCGGTGTCGGTGCCTCGCGCGTGCGTGACCTCTTCGCGCAAGCCAAAGAGGCCGCTCCGGCGATCATCTTCATCGACGAGATCGATGCGATCGGTCGCTCGCGGGCGCAAGCGGGCACGCTCGGCGCCCACGACGAGCGCGAGCAGACGCTCAACCAGATCCTCACCGAGATGGACGGTTTCGATCCGGCCCAGGGAGTGATCGTGCTCGCCGCGACGAACCGGCCGGAGGTGCTCGATCCGGCGCTGCTGCGGCCCGGCCGCTTCGACCGTCGCATCGTCATCCAGCCTCCGGACAGCGCTGGCCGACGCAAGATCCTCGCCGTCCACACGCGCTCGGTTCCGCTCGCCGACGACGTCGATCTCGACGAGCTGGCGCAACGCACCCCGGGCATGGTCGGCGCCGATCTCGCCAACCTCGTCAACGAGGCCGCCCTGCTCGCCGCGCGGCGGGGACATGCGGCCGTGACGCAAGCCGATTTCGACGCTGCGCTCGAGAAGATCGTGCTCGGTGCCGAGCGGAAGATGGTCCTGTCCGAGCAGGACCGCCGGCGTGTCGCCTACCACGAGGCCGGCCACGCGCTGGTGGCGATGTTGACCCCCGGCGCCGACCCGCTGCGCAAGGTTTCGATCATCCCGCGCGGACGCGCGCTCGGGATCACGTTCGCCGCGCCTGAGGACGACCGCTTCAACTACACACGCAGCGAGCTGATCGCCAAGATCGCGGTCACGCTCGGCGGGCGAGCGGCCGAGGAGGTCGTTTTCGGCGACGTCTCAACCGGGGCCGAGCAGGACATCGAGCAGGTCACCGAGCTCGCACGGCGGATGGTCGGTCGCTGGGGTATGGGCGAACGCGTCGGCCTCGTGGCGGTTCTGCCGCGCGACGGGCAGGGCCCTGTTCCGTTCGCTGCTGACGCTCCTGCCGACGCTACGCGCCGGCTTCTCGACGAGGAGGTGCGTCGGCTTGTCGAGGAGCGCTACCGCGCCGTGCGCGACCTGCTCGAGCGTGAGCGTGACCGCCTCGAGCGCCTGGCCCGTGCGCTGCTCGAGCGCGAGACGCTCGAGGCCGATGAAGCGCGTCGGGCAGCTGGACTCGTTGAGGGGACACAGGCCTCCGCATCCGTCGAGGTTGGGAAGGGCGAAGCGTGAGAGCACACCGCGACCCGACCGGCCAACCAACGGCCCGCGCGCACGCCGCGCAACGCCGCGGGCTTGCGCTCGAAGAGCTCGTCGAGCTTGGGCTCGGCGAAGACGTCGGGCACGGCGACCTCACCGCCAACTCTGTGGTGCCCGCTGGAGTCCGCTGCGTGGCTCGTATCGAGCAGCGACGCGAGGGCGTGCTGGCAGGGATCGACGCGGCGGCACTGTGTTTCGCGCGCCTCGATCCGCAGGTGAAGTTCGAACGTATGGCTCCGGCCGGCGAGTGGCGTGAGCCGGGACTAGTCGCGCGGGTCGAGGGCGACGCGCGCGCGATCTTGGCCGCTGAGCGCGTTGCCCTGAACCTGCTCGGTCGCTTGTCGGGAATCGCGACGCTCACAGCGCGGTTCGTGCGCGCTGTGGCAGGCACCGGTGTGCGCATCCTCGATACGCGCAAGACCACACCGGGCTGGCGGCGGCTCGAGCGCGAAGCGGTGCGCCTCGGCGGCGGTCACAACCACCGCTTCGCTCTCGACGACGCGATCCTCATCAAAGAGAACCACGTCACGTTGGCTGGCGGTGTCGGCGAGGCGGTGCGGCGGGCACGTGCGGCGGCGCCGTCAGGCGTGTGGGTTGAAGTCGAGTGTCGCACGTTGGCGGAGGTCGAGGAGGCGCTTTCGGCTGGTGCCGATCGGATCTTGCTCGACAACATGGGGCCCGACGAGCTGCGCGCGGCTGTGCGTCTAGTCGCCGGGCGGGCGCGCCTCGAGGCCAGCGGCGGCGTCACGCTCGACAACGTGCGCGAGATCGCCGCGACCGGTGTCGACGACATCAGCGTCGGGGCGCTCACGCACTCGGCGCCGGCGCTCGACGTGAGTCTGATCGTCGAGCGCGCGCTCTGACGCTGCGCGACCCCCCGCGCGCCGTTGCGGGCGCGGGCTAGCAGAATTCCACGCCCGCTTGACGGAATACGTTAGGCTTCCCTAACAGAGTGGCGAGTAGAGCTGTACCGAGTTCTCCCACGCGGGCAACCCGCTGCTGCCGCTCGTCGCCTCGCTGTCGCGACTGCCCTGCGCTTGCCCAGCTCGAGCTGCGCGATTTCGTCCGCTCGCTGGTTCCCGACGAAGAGGTCGTCCCCGAGCACCTCCGCGGCGTGCCGCGCTGCCTGCACCGCTACGAGCCGCTGCTGCGCGCGGCGTTCGAGCGCACGTCCGGCGCTCCCCGCGTTCAGGGCGCTGTTGCGGCTGTCGAGCCTGCGCCCTAGGCCGACGCCGCCCCTACTCGTCGCGCAGCTTGTCGCCCTCGCGCGCGAGGAACTCCTCGAGCATCATCGGGAAGTCCCGGACGCGCTCCGCTACCTGCAGCAGGTCGCCCATCACGCGCTCTTCTTCGACTTGCTCGGTGATGAACCAGTGCATGAACACCTCGGAGGCGTGGTCGCGCGTCTCGCGCGCGATCTCGAAAAGTTTCGAGATCTCGACGGTGTTCTGCCGCTCCTGCTCGAGGCCGGTACGGATCGGTTCGACGTGGTCGGCGAAGTCGCAGCGCGGTGCGGGCACCGCGCCGATGCGGACCGGCGCACCGGTGTCGAGCAGGTACTGGATCATCTTGCGCGCGTGGCCGCGCTCCTCTTCGGCCTGCTCGTTGAAGAACTCGGCCAGCCGCGGCAGGGTTTGCGACTCGTACCAAGCGCCGATCGCCGTGTACTGCTGCGCGGCGGCGAACTCGCGCGCAATCTGTTCGTTGAGTGCATCGACGAAACGCTCCGAGGGCATCGCCCCAGAATCTCCCTTCTGTCGCCTTCGAACCGCTTAGCTGACCTTACCCGTTTGGGGGGCGGAGCGATGCGGGGGCCTGAAGATGGCGAACGGGTCGGTGACAGCCAGCGAGCGACTCGAGAACCGCCAGAGGGAAGCTGGGCGACCGCCGCCCGGCCCGGGTGGACGCATCGCGCCGGTCGGCTCGATCGCGCGGCGGCGCTCAAGCACCCGGCGCAGGTTGGTTTGTGACACCCGGTAACCGAGCGCCGCCGAATAGTGCTCGGCGAGCTCGGCGATCGTGAACTCGCGCGGGGCGAGGGCGAACCCGAGGTTCGTGTAGGAGAGTTTCGCGCGCAGGCGCTCGCGGGCCTCGACGATTATGCGGCCGTGGTCGAAGGCGGTGGGGGGCAAGCGGTCGACGGGGTGCCAGCGGGTGTCGGCGGGCAGTGATGGCTCGACGTCGCTCGGCACGAGGCCGAGGTAGGCGGTCGCGAGCTCCCAGCGCTCAGGGTGGCGATCGGGCTCGCTCAGGGTCGCAAGCTGCTCGAGCCACGACAGCTCGCGCACGTCGACCTTCATCGCCAGGTGTCGGCGCATCGTCTGCTCGAGGGGTTCAGGGCGATCGAGACGGCCCCCCGGTAGCGACCAGCGGCCGGCGTGCGGCTCACGCGCCCGCTGCCACAAAAGAACGTGAAGGCGCCGGTCGCGGACGCGGAAGACGCACGCCAGGACGGCGTGCGTTGGCTGTGGCGAGGGGTCGTGCGCGGGTTCGGCCATGCCTGGGCTCTTGCATCGCTCTGCTACGCTCTTTGCACCAGGTTTTTGATCATAAGGCGAAAACCTTCGGAGGCGGGGCAAAGCAGCGATGGCGGCCGGCGCGAGCGCGCCCGCCACAGCGAGCGCGGCGACGCCCGGGGCTTGCAACGGCACGAGGAGACGAGAAGATGGCGACCGCCCTACGGACGATCCCACCGCGACCGGTGATCGAGCGACTCGACCCGGCTGAAAAGTCGCGCCTGCAGGAAGAAGTGCGGGCACTCGCTCGCGAGCGCGACGCGGTGATCCTGGCCCACAACTACCAGCTCCCGCAAATTCAGGAGGTCGCCGACTTCGTCGGCGACTCGCTCGAGCTGTCGCGCAAGGCTGCTGCCACGGACGCTGCCGTGATCGCCTTCTGCGGCGTCCACTTCATGGCCGAGACGGCCTCGATCCTCTGCCGGGACAAGAAGGTGCTGTTGCCCGACCTCGGCGCCGGTTGCTCGCTCGCTGAGTCGATCACAGCCGAAGAGCTGCGCGCTTGGAAGCGCAAGCACCCGGGTGCGATCGTCGTGATGTACGTCAACACCAGCGCCGAGGTCAAAGCCGAAAGCGACTACTGCTGTACCTCCTCGAACGCCGTCCAGGTGGTGGAACACGTCCGCCGCGAGCACGGCGACGACGTCGAGATCCTCTTCGGCCCCGACATGTGGCTGGGCGCCTACGTCGAGCGGATGACCGGGCGCAAGATGCACGTTTGGACCGGCGAGTGCCACGTCCATGCTGGTATTCGCCCCCAGGACATCGCGCGCGTGCGCGCCGAGCATCCCGAGGCCGAGTTCCTGATCCATCCCGAGTGCGGTTGTTCGACCCAGGTGATGGAGTACGCCGCTTGCGGCGACGTCGATCCCGAGCGCACTTTCATGCTCTCGACGAGTGGGATGATCCGCCACGCTCGTGAATCGAAGGCGCGCGAGTTCGTTGTCGCCACCGAGACCGGCCTGCTCTACGGGCTCGAGAAGGCCAATCCGGGCAAGCGGTTCTACCCTGCGAACCCCGATGCGATCTGCCCGTACATGAAGATGATCACGCTCCGCAAGCTGCGCGACACGCTGCGCGACCTCGCCCCCGAGGTGCGCGTTCCCGACGACATCGCCGAGCGCGCCCGTGTGCCGATCGAGCGGATGGTCGCGATCGGGCGGTGACAAGGCCTGCCGCTGATCGCCTCGTCTGCGAAAAAGCGGTGGCCGGCACGTCCACGCCGGCCACCGCGCCTAACACCTTGTCACGCGCGTCGCGACCGTGCGCCGCGAAGAGCTGACGCTGCTTGCGTGGTGTTCGCGTCGCTCTGCGCGGCAAGCGCGCGATCGCGATCGATCTACTAGCGCGTGACGAGCTTCACGCTCGTGAACTCGAACCCGTCCGGGCCGAGCCGGCCTTCGGCCTCCCGCACTGCCGCGCCTGCGCGCAGGGCAGAGGGCGAGCAGCGGTCGCTCGACTCGTCGTCCGAAGATGCCTGTACCTCGGCTTTACCGTTCGTGTCGTCACTCCGGTGGAGTCGGACACCAGACCCTCGACGGTCTTTCCCCGCGCGAGCCGGATCGTGAGCACGTTTCCATCGATGGAGACGATGCGGCCGGCCAACTCCTGGCCGTCCTTGACGCCATCGTTGTCGGTGTCCGAATCGGCAGGATCGTTGCCGGCGCGGTCCTCGGCGGGCTTGTTCAGGCCGTCGTGGTCGTCACTCTCGCGCCCGCCCGCAACGCCGTCGCGGTCGCGATCGCGCGGCTTCGCGCTCGCGCTTGCGGTTCCGAAAACCGCGAACACGAGCGACGATGGCGCTGTACGACGCGCCCTTGAGTGCGCGCATCGCTAACGCCTGCCGCTGGCGCGGCGGCAGCTGTGCGCTGCCGGACACGAGCGCTCGTACTCGCTCGCGTGCGATCACCTCTTCCCCGGCTCTGCGCCCGGTGCGAGGAGCGATCGTGCGAGCCTCGCGCGCGGGTGGTGCGGACGCACGCCGCGCTCAAGCGCCTAGCAGGCACGCGTAAGCGTCTCTTGGCAGACGTCCTCCGCTAGGTCGGGACCGCAGATTCCACGACATACGCCGAGCACGAAGGCGCGTTCCGCGGCCAGCCAGCCGTCCGCGCGACTGTCTCCGTTCTCCGCCCCACGACCGCCCCTAAGTGCGCGATCGAACGCTCCCGCCGCGCCCTTGAACGGCAGCGCCGACCGCCGAGAGCAAGGCCGCGCCGGTGTCGTCAGGCGCGATCGGCGCTACTACGCGGGTGCTCGCGCGCCCAGCGCTCGATCTCGCGCGAACCGGTGATCACATCACCGTCGTCGGTGACGAGCACCGGTACCCATTGCTGTCCCGTCAGCTCGCGGACCTCGCGGCGACCGCGCGTGAAGTTGAGGAAGCTGGGCAGGAACCCGAGGCCGTAAGCCTTGACGACCTCGGGTTCGTAGCCCGCCTCGCGCAGCGCGTGGTAGGCCCGTCCGCACGGGTGGCCGCCCGGTCGCGGGCCGGGCCGCCACGTGCCCCAACAGACGTACAGCTTCATCGCCGTAGCGCCCCGTTCACGAACCCGCGCTCACGAGCGCGCCTCGCTTTTCTGCTTCGCGTGCTCGCTTTCCGGCAGACGCACACCCGTACCCGCGGGCAGCGCAGCGCGATGCGACCGGGACGGCTCCGACGCCGCCGCGCGCCGCTCGTACTCCTGGCGACGGCCGATCGCGTCGAGCAGCAGACGATCGGTGCCGAAGAGCTTGGCGCTGAGCCGCTGCGCCCGCTCGGGTAGGAGCTGGATGAGCTTGCCGACGACTCCCACCGAGCGCGGTACGTGCACGTTGAAGCGCGGACGCTCGAGCGCAGAGACGATCTCAGCAGCCACATCATCGGGCTTGATCTTCTTGAAGCCGCGCGCGTCGCGGATACCCTGGCCGAGCTCGGTGTCGACGACGATCGGCATAACGCAGCTGACCTGAAGGCCGTGCTCTTCGTACTCGAGCGCCAGCGCCTGGCTCAGCCCGACCACCGCGTGCTTGGTGGCACAGTAGGTAGCGATCCCGGGGAACCCCGATTTGCCGGCCTGCGAAGCGATGTTCACGAGATGGCCGCCGCGCCCGCGATCGAGCACCCGGCGCACGAACAGCTTCGATCCGGTGAGCACGCCACGTAGGTTGATGTCGACCTGGCGATCCTCCGCCCCCTCGTCCTCCTCGTGGAAGCGGTTGACGTGCATGATCCCGGCGTTGTTGATGAGCACGTCGAGCTCGCCGAGATCGCGCTCGACATCGGAGAGGAAGCGCTCGAACGCAGCGCGATCGGTGACGTCGACGTAGTAGGCGCGCGTCCCGCCACCGAGCTCCTCGGCGGTGCGGCGTGCGAGCTCGAGGTCGATGTCGCCGATCGCCACCCGTGCCCCGCGGCGCACGAGCGCCCTCGCCGTCGCTTTGCCGATTCCCCGTGCGCCACCGGTGATCGCTACCACCTTGCCAGCGATCGGTTGCGTCGCCTTGGCCATCTCGCCCCTCCTCGTTGCTCCTTACGCCACGTCAAATGGCTAAGCAGATTGTGCACGCCGCCGAGCCGTTTTGCTGTACAGCCAACCAGCCACGGTCACCTGGCAGCGAACGGTCGTGTGGTTTCGCGTGCCCAAACCGCGATCGGGTTCGGATAGCGTGCGGCGACGTGGCAACCGAGTTCCTCTATCCGGTTCGGCGCAGCGGCGAGTTGGAAGAGCTCGCGAACGCGGTCCGACCGTGGGAGCTCGCGCCACGCGAGCGGCCGTGGCTCGGTCTCAACATGGTCGCAAGCGTCGACGGCAAAGCCACCCTCGGCGGCCTTTCGGGCGGGCTTTCGAGCGACGCCGACCGCGAGCTTTTTCACCTTTTGCGCACGCGCGTCGACGCGGTGATGGTCGGCGCCGGCACCTTGCGCGCCGAGCGCTACGGGCGGCTCATAAAAAGCGACGAGCTGCGCGCCCGCCGCGAGCGCGAGGGGCTCGATCCCGACCCGTGGGCGGTGGTCGTATCGGCACGGCTCGACATTCCCCACGACCTACCGCTGCTGCACACCCCGGGGCAGCGCGTGATCGTGGCTACGGCCAGCGAGCGCGAGCTCCCTTCCTGCCCCGCCGACGTCGAGTACCTGCGCGTCGGTGACGACCTGCCGCTGCTCTGCGCCCACCTGCGCGAGCGCTACGGAATCCGCGCGGTGCTCTGCGAGGGCGGGCCGACGCTCAACTCCTACCTGTTCGCGGCCGGCCTCGTCGACGAGCTGTTTGTGACCGTCAGCCCGCTCGTCGTCGGCGGCAGCGGGCTGACGATCGTCGCCGGGCGCGAGCTCGTCGCCGAGGTACAGCTCGAGCCGCTGGCGCTGGCGCTGGCCGACGGTGCCCTTCTTTCGCGCTGGCGCGTCGTGCGCTGACCGGCGCCGGTCGCTACGGCTAGAGGTCGAAGACCCGTCCGTCGGGGCCGAGGTTGGCGACGAGCGTGCCGTCGACGCGCGACTCCTGGCCCCAGCACTGGTGGATGTGACCGCACACGCACAGGGGCGGGCGCTTGCTCTCGATCGCGCGCAGGATCGCGCGACTGCCGAGACCGTCGTCGCAGTGGCCGTAAGGCGGCGAGTGGACGACGAGAACCGCGCCCTCAGGCATCGCGGCGAGCAAGGCCTCGGCCTCCTGCTCGGAGAGGTCGTGGCTCCAATCCCACGGCGTCTCGGGGATCCCGCCGCCGAGGCCGAAGAACACCCGCCCCGCGAGCTCCACCTGCTCGCCGTGGAGGACGTGAGCGTGCGGCCACTCGGCGCACGCTGCTCGCAGCGCTTGGTCGGTCTCGTTGTTGCCGGGAACGAGCACCGTCGGCGTCTCGATCGCGGCCAGCGCAGCGATCGTCTCCTCGAGGCCGCGGTGGACGCGAGCGAAATCGCCGGCGCCGACGACCACGTCGACCTCGCGCGCCCGCTCGACGAGCCGTCGCGCACGGTCGGTGTCGCAGTGGATGTCGCTGAAGGCGAGAATCCGCACGTCCACGCGATCCTAGCCGCCGCGCCCCGGCTCGCTCCCGCCTGGCGCGGTGGGGGAGACGTTGCAGGGCGCGCAAGCACGGTTGCAGAACGGGTCGAGCGGCGCGCGGTGCGGTAACGGTTGGCGGCCGTGGCCACCGTTAGCACCGTTCGCCGTGTGTCGCGTTCGCGTACGCTCGCTGCGATGAACGCTGGCGCCGCACCTTCGGCTGCGTCCCGCGCCGTCGTCGAATTCCGTGACGTGACCCACGTGTACGAACGCGGCGTGGTGGCGCTCGACCGTGCGTCGTTCCAGATCGGCCGCGGCGAGTTCGTGTTCCTGGTCGGCCCGACCGGTTGCGGCAAGTCGACCTGCATCCGTCTGCTGCTCAAAGAGATCGAACCGACCGAGGGCGAGGTGGTGCTCGCCGGCCGCCGCCTCTCCGAGATCCCGCGCGCCCGCATCCCCCAGCTGCGGCGCAACATCGGCTGCGTCTTCCAGGACTTCAAACTTCTGCCCGACCGCACCGTCTACGAAAACGTCGCCTACGCGCTGCGCGTGATCGGCGAGCCGCGGTCGGAGATCCGTCGCAAGGTGCCCGACATCCTGCGCCTCGTCGGTCTGGCGACGAAGCTCCACAACTACCCGCACGAGCTCTCGGGCGGCGAGCAGCAGCGGGTGTCGATCGCGCGCGCGTTCGTCAACCACCCACCGCTGCTGCTCGCCGACGAGCCGACCGGCAACCTCGACCCCGAAACCTCGCTCGGGATCATGCAGCTCATCCACCGCATCAACCGCACCGGCACGACCGTGATCGTCGCAACCCACGACCACGAGATGGTTGACCGCATGCGCCGGCGCGTGATCGAACTGAGTGAGGGGCGCGTCGTCCGCGACGAGCGCGCTGGCCGCTACAAGCCGGCGGCAGGCCCCGCCCACCCGACCATCCCCCACGGCACTAGCGGGCCGGGGGCAATGATTCCACGGCTGCAGGGCGAAGGCGGGGAGCGCTCGTGAGTTTTGGCTTCTTCCTGCAAGAGGCGCTTCGCAGCCTGGCGCGCACACGCGCGCCGGCGCTGGCGGCGGCGCTGACCGTGCTCTTGACGACGCTCGTGCTCGGCGTGTTCATCCCGGTCGTACAGGCCACCACGGGAACGGCGAACGAGGTGCGGGGACGGATCGTCGTCGACGTCTACCTCGAGGACGCCATCACGGCCGCCGACCGCGAGGCGGTGCGCCGCGCGATCGCCCGCACCCCCAACGTCAAGTCGGTCACCTACATCTCAAAAGACGAGGCGCTGAGGATCGCCGAGCGGCGCAACCCCGACGCGTTCCGCGAAGGCGTCAAGCTGCTCGGTCGCAACCCGCTGCCGGCCTCGTTCCGCGTCGTCCCCCGCGACCCCGGGCGCGTCGGCGAGCTCGTCGACCGTCTCGCCCCGCGCGACGCCCGCGGCGTGCGCAAGCCCGACCTGCCCGGCGTGCAAGAGGTGCGCAACCGCGAAGACGACACCGAGCGCATCCTCACCGCCACCTCGGTAGTGAAGGCGGCAACGGGTCTTTTGGCGGCACTCCTCGCCTTCGCCGCTGTCGCTCTGGTGGCGAACACGATCCGGCTGTCGATCTTCGCGCGCCGGCGCGAGGTCGAGGTGATGCGGCTCGTCGGCGCCACGAACTGGTCGATCCGCTGGCCGTTCGTGATCGAGGGGGTGATCGTCGGGCTTGTCGGGGCGCTCGCCGCCGTGGCGCTCCTCTTCGTGACCAAACAGGCGGTGCTCGACCCGCTCGCCGACCGCTTCGCGCTGATCGCAGCCCCGCAGACGATGCCGTTCCCGGCGCTAGCGGCGCTGCTGTTGCTGGCCGCCGCCGCGGTATCGGCGGCCGGAAGCGCCCTCACCTTGCGCCGCTTCCTGCGCGTCTAGCGAACGTCGCTCGTCGCGTGGCGTCTAGCGGACGTCGCTCGCTCCGCGGCGGCGGGCGCCGCGGGGGCAGTCCAACCGCCAGCGCGGCGAGGCGGGTCGCGCGCGAGCGCAGAAGCCATCGCCGTCGTCCGTCTGCCCGACTGCGTCGAGGCGCCCCCACCCGACGGCGCGCGCGGCTGCTCGACCGGCGCGTGGCCGCGCGCTCACGCTCGCGCGGGCCGGCCCGGCGATCTGCTAAACAGCCCCATGTGGATTTCGGCGTGCGCAGGGGGAGGCGGCTCTTTCCGTCGGCTGTGTCCGCGTTGCCGTGCAACGCAGCGATCGGTTCGCGCCTCGGCCTGTGAGTAGCGGGGCGTGAGGCGGCGACGGCGCACGACCTCCCTGGCCGCGCTCTTGGCGCTCGGCGTGGTCGCGCTCGTGTGCGGGATCTGGCTCGGCGGGCACCCGGAAACACTGCCCGGTCCCGTGCGCGACACCCTGGTGCGCGACGACCGTGCGCTGCAAGCCGAGATCGTCGACAAGGTGCTCGACCACTACTACCGGCCGGTGTCGCGAGCGCGGCTCGAGCGCGGCGCGCTCGACGGGATCGTGCGAGCGTTGCGCGATCCCTACTCGCACTACTTCTCGCCGGACGAGGCGCGGCGACTGCGGGAATCGGTTGCTGGGCGCTTCCAAGGGGTCGGGATGAGCGTTCTGCGCGATCGCCGTGGTCTCCGCGTGATCCGTGTCTTCCCCGGGTCGCCCGCCGCCCGTGGCGGCGTCCGGGCGGGCGACGTCGTGACGGCGGTCAACGGCCGCAGCATCGCCGGGCTCAGCGCCGAGCGCGCCACCGCCCTCATCAAGGGGCCGGCCGGGACGCGCGTGCGGCTCACGGTGGAGCGTGCGGGGTCGGGGCGGCGCACCCTCACGCTGGTGCGCCGCGAGATCCGCGTCCCGCTCGTCGAAGCGAAACTGGAGCGGGCCGGCGGGGTGCCGGTAGGGGTGGTGGAGCTGGCGGCGTTCAGCGACGGTGCCCACGGCCAGGTGGCGCGTGCCGTGCGGAGGCTCGCCGCCCGCGGGGCGCGCGCTTGGGTGCTCGATCTGCGCGGTAACGGCGGCGGCCTGCTGAACGAGGCGGTGTTGGTGGCGAGCGTTTTTCTGCGCGACGGCGAGGTCGTAAGCGTCAAGGGCCGTGCCGAGCCCGAGCGCAAGCGCAACGTCACTGGCCGCCCGCTGGTGCCGTCGGCGCCGCTGGTAGTGCTCGTCGACCGCGGCAGCGCGAGCGCTTCCGAGATCGTCGCCGGCGCTCTGCGCGCCCGCGACCGCGCCCGCCTCGTCGGCACGCGCACGTTCGGGAAGGGACTCGTCCAGGAGCTCTTCCCGCTCTCCAACGGCGGCATCCTCGACCTGACCGTCGCCTACTACGAGCTGCCCGACGGTCGTCGCATCGGGCACGGCGGGCTGCGGCCCGACGTCGCCGCTCGCGACGACCCGCGCACCGGAGCTGACGAGGCGCTGGCGCGGGCAGCGGCGCTCGTCGCCCGACAGGTCGCGCGGTGAAGGGGCGCCGCCGAGCGGGCAAAGCGGGCGGCCGCAGCCGTCGGGCCGCGCCGCGTCCGCGACGCAGCCAGGGCTCAGGCCGGGGCCGGGCCGGGGCTCAGGAAGCTCCCCCCGACGGTATGCGCCCGGGCGGTCGGCGAGCCGACACACCCCGCGTCGGCCACCGCCGCGGCGACGGGCGCCGCGGCGACGCCGGGACGGCCGCACGCGGCAGCGCCCGCGGACGCGACCGCCCGTTCGTCGGTGTGGTCAGGCGACGCGGCCGCTTTCTCGTGCTCGAGCCTTTGTTCGAACGCAGCCCAAGCGCGCTGATCGCGCCCGGCGGCCGGGTGCGCGCCAGCGAGGACGAGCTCGTCGCGGCGGTCCCGACCGCCAAAGGTCTGCGTCCGGTGCGGCGCATCGGGCGTCCCGACGTCGCCCGCGACGTCGTCGAGGCGCTGCTCGTTGAGCGCGGTCTCGCCCGCCGCTACCCGCGCGCCGCGGAACGCGAGGCAAGGGCGGTGGCGAACGACCCGCCCGACGGCGCTGCTGCTCGCGTCGACCTGCGCGACCTGCCGACTTTCACGATCGACCCGACCGAGGCCAAAGATTTCGACGACGCGATCTCGGCGCGCGTCGAGAACGACGGCACGGTGCGGGTGTGGGTGCACGTCGCCGATGTCACGGCCTTCGTGCGCCCGGGCACGAGCCTTGACGCCGAGGCGCGCGAACGAGCGACGTCGGTCTACGCGCCCGGCACCGTCGAGCCGATGCTGCCGCACGCCCTCTCCTCGGACGCCTGCAGCTTGCGGCCGGGAGTCGACCGGCTCGCGGTGACCGTCGAGATGGTCGTCGACGGCGCCCAGGTGCGCAAGGTGCGCTTCGTGCGCTCGCTGATCCGCTCCGATGCGCGCCTCACCTACGACCAGGTCGATCGCATCTTCGCCGGCCGCGAGCGCGCCGAGGAACCCTGGGCGCAAGCGCTTGCCGCGGCACGACGTGTGGCGCGCGCGCTGCGCGAGCGGCGGCGGCGCCGCGGCAGTCTCGAGATCGACTCCTCGGAACCGCGTTTCAACTTCGCCGCCGACGGTCGTGTCGACGCCGTGCACCGCGAGCGCCAGACCGAGTCCCACTGGCTGATAGAGCAGCTGATGGTGCTCGCGAACGAACAGGTCGCGGCCTACCTCGAGGACCATCGAGTGCCGACGATCTACCGCGTGCACGAGCGTCCCGACCCGGACTCGATCGAGCGCCTCGTCGAGCAGCTCGCGAGCCTCGACGTGCCGACGCCGCCGCTGCCCGACAAGCTCAGCCCCCAGCAGGCAGAGGCAGCCGCCGGAGCGATCTCGCGGCGGGTGGCGAGCTATGCGCGGCGCGCCGGCCGCGGCCGCGAGGCTTTCCCGGGGCTGGTTTTGCGGGCGCTCAAGCAGGCGGTCTACTCGCCCCGCAACGTCGGTCACTCGGGGCTTGCCAGCGCCCGCTACTGCCACTTCACGTCGCCAATCCGGCGCTACCCCGACATCGTCGTTCACCGTGCGCTGCTTCAGGCGCTGGGGCTCGACAACGCCGCTCACCCCGCCAGCGAACTGCACGATCTGGCCGTGCACTGCTCGGCCCGCGAGCGCGAGGCGATGGAGATCGAGCGCGACGCCGACGACATCTGCCTCGCCTTCAGGCTGGAAGAGCTGGTGCGCGAGGAGTGGGCGCGGCCGGGCACGCGCGGCGGCCACGGCCCGCGCTTCACCGGCGAGGTGGTGGGTCTTATCGAGCGCGGTGCGTTCGTGCGTTTCGGCGATGAGGGGTTCGACGGGCTGCTGCCGGTGCGGCGACTCCCGGGCTGGTACCAGCTCAACGAGCTTTCCACCGTGCTGCTCGGCTCCGGCGCGGGCGCGCGGGCGCTGCGTCTCGGCGACGTCGTCGAGGTCGAGGTCGAGCGCGTCGACCCGCCGCGCGGCCACGTCGACCTGTTGCCCGGTTGGGTGTAGTGCCGCGACGGCGCAGAGCGGCGGGGCAGGCCGCTACGTGCTATTTCCCGTGAGAAGACGATGGCGAAGGGAGGGAAAAAGCGCAAGGCCGCTCCCGGCGACGTGGCTACGAACCGCAAGGCCGGCCACCGCTACCACCTACTTGAGCGGATCGAGGCGGGGATCCAGCTGGCCGGCCCCGAGGTGAAGTCTTTGCGTGCCGGCAAGGTCCAGATCGCCGACGGCTGGGCGGAGGTTCGCGACGGCGAGGTCTGGCTGCACGGTGTCCACATCGCTCCCTACGGCCCTGCAGCGCGCGAGAACCTCCCACCCGAGCGGCCGCGCAAGCTGCTCCTCCACCGCCGCGAGATCGAGCGCCTGCTCGGTCGCACGAGCGAGCGGGGGCTGACGCTAGTGCCTACCCGCATCTACTTCAAGGGGCCGTGGGCGAAGGTGGAGCTGGCGCTCGCGCGCGGCAAGGAGCAGCGCGACCGCCGTCGCGAACTGAAAGAGCGCGACGCCCGCCGCGAGATCGAGCGCGCGCTGGCCGATCGCCGGCGCTGACAGCGTTCGCGTCCGCGGCGCATCTAGCACAGCGATCGGACGTATGTCCGCTTCGCTCAAAAACGAGCGAGACACGCCGAGATAATGCATACTGAGAACCCAGGGAGAGAGTCGATGCCCGCCTTGTCAGCCGCGCAGCGCGAGGAAGGAAGTCCGGCAGCAGGCGGGTAAGGCTCGTTGCCGCTTCACAAGGCCGAACAGTGACAAGCCCCACACCGCCCGACAGCCCCAAAACGCACCCGGACCGGCTCGGGCCAGCGCAGGGATCGGACAAGGGCGGTAACCACGCACCCACCGCCGGGGGCACCGCCGCGACAAATGGAAACGGCTCGAGCCGCAGGGGCGACCGTTCGCGAGCCGATGTCGTCGCGGCGGCACTCGACCATGGGGGCGGTGTTCTGAACTATCGCGCGGTCGGTGGGCACGATCGCAACGGCAACGGCTACGGGAACGGGCTGGGTACCTTCGCCCGAACCGCCGAGTCGATGCTCGCGACGGCGTCGCGTCTCTGCGAGGAACTGGCCCCGCTCAACGACCAGACCGATATCGCCCAAGCCGCGGTGTCGGCGCTGTACGACGACTTCGAGCTGTTGATCGCCGCGATCTTGCGGCTCGACGAGTCCAGCCGGAGGCTACGCCTTGTCGCCGCAACGGGCCGCCTCGTCGACGAGTACCGGCGCGCGGGCAGGCCGGTCGCGTGGGAGCAGTCGATCGAGGAAGGCGTGAACGGTCGCGTCGCGCGCACCGGGGAGCCGGCGCTCCTCGTCGACACCGACGGCGACCCAGACTTCATCTTCGTGCCCGGGGCACTGCGCGCCCGGTCGGCGGTCGCGGTGCCGATCCGCGTCGAGGGGCGCGTCTGGGGCGTGCTCGACCTCGAGTCGGCCGAGAAAGGCGCCTTCGGCAAGGCCGACCTGCTGCTCGCCGAGACGGTCGCCTCGCAGGTCGGGGCGGCGCTCCACTACGCAGAGCTCTTCGAGCGCTTCGAGCGCACCCTGACGAGCACGATCGCGGTGCTCTGTGACGCGCTCGAGGCCAAAGACCCCTACACCGCTGAGCACGCGCGCGACGTGGCCGACCTTGCCGAGGCGGTGGGCGAGGAGCTTGGCATCCGCGGCGACGAGATGCGCTGGCTGCGTTACGCGGCGCTCCTGCACGACGTCGGGAAGATCGGCATCCGCGAGGAGATCCTGCGCAAGCCCGGCCGCCTCACCGAAGAGGAGTTCGAGGAGATGAAAAAGCACTCCGAGATCGGGGCCCGCATGCTCGAGCGGATCCCGGGCTTCGGTCCGGTGCTGATCCTCGTGCGCGCGGCGCACGAGCGTTGGGATGGGCGCGGTTATCCCGACGGACTCGTCGGCGAGGACATTCCGCTCGGCGCCCGCGTCATCGCCGTCTGCGACGCCTTCCACGCGATGACCTCCGACCGCCCCTATCGCAAGGCGCTCTCCGAGGAAGAAGCAAAAGCCGAGATGCGCCGCTGCGCCGGCACCCAGTTCGACCCGCGCGTCGTCGACGCGTTGCTGGCGGTGCTGGAGCGCGAGGCGGTCGCGGGCTCCACGCTCTGAGCTGCTCTGACGTGAGATCGAGCGCCGCGCGAGCGTGCGACGCCCGCCCGGGGTCGTAGCGGGCGCCTTCGCTCGCCGCTACCATCGACCGTGCCTCTGGGGACGACTGGCTTCGACGTGGGCGTCCGTGGGGGCAGTTGCGAGCCGAGGTTCCCGGTCGGCCTCGTAAAACAACCGGGGAAAAAGCAAGTGCGGACCGTAACCACGAGTTCGCCCTCGCCGCTTAGTTAGACGGTGAGGTGTCGACCCGGCGCTCGGCCCGTGGCGCCGGGGTCGGCATCAGCTAACGGGCTCGCCCGCCCCGGGCGCCTCCGGCGGGGCGGGGACACGAAACGGGGGCTGGTCCCGCGCAAGCCGGCCGGCGCGGCGAGCGCGGGGCGAGAGCGAAGCGCCGGCTACGCTCGTAGACGCTGCCCTGTCACGCGTCCGCGGACCCGGGTTCGACTCCCGGCGTCTCCACTTGTCTCGGCGCGGCGCGGCCACTCGCTCCTTCGAACTGCGGAACGTCGTCGTCGAGCGGGCTGGGCGCCCCGTACTGCACGACGTAAGCGCGACGCTGCCGGCCGGCAGCGTCGCGGTGTTCGGCCCGTCCGGCGCCGGCAAGTCGACGCTGCTGCGACTCCTCAACCGGCTGCTCGAACCGTCGCGCGGCGCGGTCCTCTACGCCGGCCGCGACGTCCGCGAGCTCGACCCGCGCGCGCTTCGCCGCCGCGTCGCGCTCGTTCCGCAACTGCCCGCGCTCGAGCCGACGACCGTCGCCGAAAACCTCTTGCTCGGTTTGCGGTTCGCCGACGCCGGCGGTCGGCTCGGGCGCAGGCGGTGGGCGCCCCTGCGCGAGCTCGTGCCGGCCCTTCGGGCGCGGCGGCACCCCGGCGTGCGCACACGCGCCGCGACGAGCGGAGCCGCAGCGCAAACAAACGGTGCGCCGGCGCCGCTGCTGGAGGCACTGCTCGAAAGCGTCGGCCTCGATCCTGCCTACCTGTGGCGGTCGGCCGAGCAGCTGTCGGTGGGACAGCAGCAGCGTGTGATGATCGCCCGCGCACTGGCGCTCGAGCCGGAAGTGCTGCTGCTCGACGAACCGACAGCCGCGCTCGACGCCGAAGCGCGCAACCTCGTCGAGGAGACGCTTGTGCGACTGCGCGCGGAGCGCGGCATCGCGCTCGTGCTCGTCAGCCACGACCGCGCCCAGGTCGAGCGTCTCTGCGACTGGGTGGTAGCGCTCGCGGACGGCGCCGTCGTCGCAGAGGGGCCCGTCGGTACGGTCCTTCCGAGCAGCGCTTGAAGCCGCGATCATCCCGGCATGTCCGCGCCAGTGCTAGGCGGTCCGCTCACGGCTGTCGTCGGCGGTCACATCGGGTTCGAGCGCGTGCTGGCCGCACTCGCGCTGGTCGCGCTCGCCGCCGCTGTGTCGCGCTGGCAGCAGGCGGCGCTCGAGCGCGAGATCGCCGTCGCGGTGTTGCGTGCGTTCGTGCAGCTGACGGCGATCGGCTTCGTCATCCACCTCATCTTCGGCTCGCGCAGCCTGCTCTTCGTCGCTGCGCTGCTGTGTGTGATGGTCGCTTTCGGTGCGCTCACAGCGAGGCGACGAGCGCGCGCCCTCCCCGGCGTGCTGCCCGATCTTCTGTTGGCGCTCGCTGTCAGTGCGGCGTCGACGCTAGGCGCGGCGCTCGCGCTTGGCATCTTCCCGTCTGACGCGCGTGCGCTCGTGCCGGTCGGCGGGATGGTCGTGGGGAACGCGATGACCGCAGCAGCGGTAGCGCTCGACCGGCTCGCGGCCGAGGTCGCGGCGCAGCGCGCGCGGCTCGAAGCGCGCCTCGCGCTTGGCGCGTCCGCGACCGTAGCGCTGCGCCCGGCCGTCCGCGCGGCTCTGCGGGCAGGGATGATCCCGCTCGTCGACTCGACCAAGACCACCGGCTTGATCTTCTTCCCGGGGACGATGGTCGGGATGCTCGTCGCCGGTGCCGAGCCGCTCGACGCCGTGCGCCTGCAGCTGATCCTGCTCTATCTCGTGCTCGGGGCGGTGGCCACGAGCTCGCTCCTCGCGCTCGTGCTTGTGCGCCGGCGCCTCATACAGCCCGGCGAGCGGATCCGCGAGCTCGCCGGGCGTCCCTGGACGCCGTCCGTGCGCTAAACGTGGCGGGCATGAAAGCGGCGATCGTCGAGAGCTACAGAGAGCGACCGCGCCTGCGCGACGACTGGCCCGAACCGTCGGGCGACGGCGAGCGCCAAGTGCTAGCGGTGCGCGCAGCCGGCCTCAACCCTGTCGACCTGCACATCGCCAGCGGCCGCTTCTACGCCGGCGCGCCGCCGACTCCGTACGTTCCCGGCCGCGAAGGCGTGGTCGAGCTGCCCGACGGCGGTTTGGCCTGGAGCGACCAGCTCGACCAGCGCTTCGGCTCCCTCGCCGAGCGCACCCTCGTCGATCCCGCCCTCACCGTTCCGCTGCCCCGCGGCTTGGGCGAAGCACAAGCGCTCTGCTTCGGGATCGCCGGGATCGCCGCGTGGTGCGCGCTCGAGCGGCGCGCGCAGCTGCGGCCCGGGGAGCGGGTGCTGGTGCTCGGCGCCGGTGGGCTGGTAGGACAGATCGGCGTGCAGGCGGCGCGCCTCCTCGGTGCCGGTCGCGTCGTCGCCGCCAGCAGACGCACGGCCGCGCTCGAGCGGGCGCGCGCGCTCGGTGCTGACGCCGGCGTGGCGATCCCCGCCGCCGATGACTGGGAGAGTTTCGCCGCCGCCCTGCGCCAGGCGGAGCCCGACGGTTTCGATGTCGTGCTCGATCCGGTGTGGGGGGCGCCCGCTCGCGCTGCGCTCGAGAACCTCGCCAGCGGCGGCCGCCTCGTCCAGGTCGGCAACGCCGCGGCGCCCGAGCAGCCGATCGCTGCCGGCACGTTGCGCGGGCGCGTAGCGGATGTGCTCGGCTACACGAACTTCGCGCTGCCTTGGCCCGTCAAGCGCGGCGCCTTCCTGCGCATGTGCGCCGAGCACCTCGCCGGCAACCTCGAGGCGCCCTACGAGGAAGTGCCCCTGGACCGGATAGGCGAGGCGTGGGATCGCCAGCGCCAAGGACCGGCCGTCAAACTCGTCGTGCGACCCCACGCCAGCTAGGGAAAGCTCGCCGGCTGCGCGCGGTTACACGACAGCGACTGGTGTAACGTTCCGCTCGTGGCGGAGAGCTTCGCCAAGATCGGCTCGATCGAGCTTTGTTACGAGGACCTCGGTCCCGCCGACGGCGAGCCGCTGCTGCTCGTCATGGGGCTCGGCTTGCAGCTCGTCCACTGGGAGGACGGCTTCTGCGAGCTGCTGCGCGAGCGTGGCTTTCGCGTCGTCCGCTTCGACAACCGCGACGCCGGCCGCTCGTCGAAGATCAAGGGCGGACCGCGACCGAACATCGCGCGGGCGCTAGTCGGCGACCGCCGCGTCGCCGCCTACAGCCTCTCGGACATGGCGCGCGACGCCGTCGGTCTGCTCGACCACCTCGGCATCGAGCGTGCCCACGTCGTCGGTGCTTCGATGGGCGGGATGATCGGACAGCTGATGGCGATCGAGCACCCGCAACGTGTCGCGTCGCTGTGTTCGATCATGTCGAGCGCCGGCCGCCGCACCGACCTGCCGCGCCTGCGCGCGCTCGGCGCGCTGCTGGCGCGCCCGCCGCGCGAGCGCGACCGCTTCGTAGCGCACATGGAGCGGATCTTCAGGGTGATCGGATCGCCGGCCTACCCGACACCGCGCGAACGGCTGCGCGAGCTGGCCGCGATCGCCTACGACCGCGGCCACAGCACGGCCGGCACCGCCCGCCAGCTGGTCGCGATCCTCACGGCGCCGTCGCGGGTGCGGCGGCTGCGCGCCGTGCAGGTGCCCACGCTCGTGGTGCACGGCGGCGCCGACCCGCTCGTGCCGCCACGGGCCGGGCGCGCTGTCGCTGTCGCCGTGCCGGGCGCGCGCTACGTCGAGTTCGCCGGCATGGGTCACGACCTGCCGCGCGAGCTCTGGCCCGAGATCGTCGACCACATTGCCGCCAACACCCGGCGCGCGACCGCCTCCGCGGCAGCCTAGCTCTCGAGACAGGGGACGCAACCGCCCGCGGCCAGCGCAGGTCCAAGCCCCGCAGGGGGTCCGAGCCCCGCAGGGCTTGTCCCGAACGCCGTTGCCGGGCGGGCTCTAGGCCGCGTCGCGCAGCTCGGCGAGCGCCTTGTCGTCGGCGAGGCGCTGCAGCGCGCGCCGTTCGAGTTCGCGCACCTTGCGCTCCGAGAGCCCCAAGCGCCGGCCGGTCTCGGCGATCGAGCCCGGCTGGTCGCGACCGATACCGAAGCGCAGCGTCACCACCTTGCGCTCGGCTTCCGGAAGCTCGGCGACCTTGCGCCGCAGAAGCTCGTGCGAGAGGCGCGAGGCGACGACCTCGTCGGGACCCTCTTCGTCGCGCGCGATGAGCTCGCCGAGAGAGGTGTCGCCGTCCTCGCCGACGCCCTGGTCGAGGCTCGTCGGCGTGCGGTCGGCGCGCAGGATCTCTTCCACCTCCTCGAGCGGCAGCCCGACCTCGTCGGCAATCTCCTCGAGCCGCGGCGAGCGACCGAGCTGGGCGGAGAGCTTGCGCTCGGCCTCGACGATCTTGCGCGCCTGGGCGCCGATGTGTACCGGCAAGCGCACGGTGCGGGAGGAGTTGGCGAGCCCGCGCCCGATCGCCTGCCGGATCCACAGCGTGCCGTAGGTCGAGAACTTGAAGCCCTTGCGCCAGTCGAACTTCTCGACGGCGCGGATCAAGCCGAGCATGCCCTCCTGGATCAGGTCGGGGAGTGGCAGCCCCTGACCCTGGTAGCGGCGGGCGACCGAGATCACCAGCCGCAGGTTCGAGTTGATCATCCGCTCCTTGGCGGCGAGGTCGCCGCGCTCGATCCGCTTCGCCAGCTCGATCTCCTCCTCGGCTGTGAGCAGCGGATACTTGCGCGCCTCGGCGAAGAAGAGCTGGAGCGTGTCGGTGGTGTCGGGCGTCTCGGCCTGTGCGGCCTGCAGCAGGCGCTCGAGCGCCGTCGCTCCGGTTTCGTCCTCGTCCTCGCCTTCGGCACCCGACTCGTCCTCGCCGAGCAGGTCGTCGTCGACCTCGTCGGGGCTGTCGAGCTCGGCGGCTACGGGTGCGAGCTCGAGCTCGTCGACAGTCAGCTCCTCGTCGTCTTCGTAGCGGCTGACCGAAACGGCCGCTTCGTCGTCGAGTTCGTAGGAACGATCGATAGCGACCGTTTCCCGGTCGAGCGTGAACGTGTCGTCGCGGATGTCGTACTCCTCTTGTTCGATGGTTCGATTCACGTCGAAGTGTAGCGGATGTGCGGTACCCCTGCTCACCTTCCGTAAGTGACGCTATAGGTTACGAAACGTACGTTCGAGCGTCAGGTTGCGATCACCTGCTCCGCGCCTTCACCGAGTCGCCAAATCACGACGCCACACGAACGCGGTCGAGCGAACAGCGAGCTGGGTCCGCGCGGGCAGGGCGCCCGGTCCTGAGCTCCCCGACACCTACCATCGGCAGCCGCGCGCGAAACTCGAGCCCCGCTGCACGCCTTTCGTAGGCGTGGTCGCGGACAGTCAAGCGAGCGCGCCGCCGTCCCGAGGAATACACTGACACCAGGTTCGGGAACGGACCGGAGGTCCCCCAAAGATGC